>CAYTZL010000021.1:0-16469 GCA_964442535.1 uncultured Candidatus Saccharibacteria bacterium
ATAATAAGAAATATTGGGTGACGAAATTACTCGACGGGAATTGTTGGATGAGCCAGAATTTGGCGTTGGACCTGTCGACCAGTACGGCACTGACTAGTAGTACTAGCGACGTCAGTAGCAGCTGGACACCTGGAAGAACTACAACGTCGTCGGTTACTACGGGGAGTACTACGAACACGGAGACGTACTCTTGGAATCTTGGGGATTTTGTGATTATGAATCCCGCTACAGTGTCGAGCTGTGGAGGTAATAGCGCTGGGCTAAGTGCTTGTTCCGGACAGTTTATGGCTGTTGGAAGCAGAACGCCAAGTACCGATCCAAATTTTTACAAGAACAATAGTAATAAAACCTATACGAATGCAGAATACGATGCTCACTACCTTGCGGGGAACTACTACCAATGGAATGCTGCGACTGCGGGGACTGGTGGGAAGATTGCGAATGCTAATGCGACTGGATCCATCTGCCCTAAGAATTGGAAGCTGCCGCATAGTAATAGTACATCAAAGAATAGTTTTGCGTATTTACTACAGCAATATGGAGTGTCCAGTAGTTTGTCTGGTACGAGTTCTGTTAATAGTAATACGTATAACATTGCTCTAAGTCCACTGTTCTTTGTACGGGGCGGGTATGTTTCTGCTGGCGGCTCATCGCCAATGCAGGCCGCTGGCTCGTGGGGCTTCTACTGGTCTTCTCGTGCTTACTCTGATACTGGCAACGCTTACGGACTCCGCTTTGATTACAGTGGCGTCAATCCGTCCTTCGGCAACTCTCGCTACGACGGTTTTTTCCTTCGCTGCCTAATCCCTACTAGCTAGAGAGGATATCGTACAGTTGTGCCGGCAGCCCTCGAGGGAGGCTAAAAGAACCGCCTCTCAGCGAAAAAACTTCTAAAGCTAAACTTCTCGCATCTGTCAGTGCCTCCCGAAAGGGCTGCCGGCACAACACCCACACCCCGCCTACCCTCCTAGGCCGCAACCCTCGGCTTCTGACTATCGGAAGTTTTTATGCGACCTAGCAGCGTGGGCGGGATTTTTGTCGCAACATTCCACCCATTTCAAAAGCCACAAGATACCTCAAATCCGCATCTTTAAACACTACCGCCATCCCTCCCCCACCCCTGTTCCTCAAAAGAAAATTGCCAAAACATCGTGCCTGTGCTTGTTATTTTGGAAAAAATTTTGTTATACTCACACAAACACCAAAATTGAAGTTATACGGAGGAACTATGACTCAACATTTCAAATATTATCTCGCAGCCCTTCTCTGCATTCTCGGCAGCGTCTTCGCCTGTCGGCCCAACTCAGCGACCGCCGCTCGTTGCGACGACGTGCAATTCGTCTTCGCCCGCGGCTCTGGCGAACTTCTCGGCGACCCGAGTATGACCGCTTGGCGCGCCGCCAATCAGGCCAATCTCGAAGACTCAAGTCTAAAATATAGTTTTTACGAACTCGGCACCGCGCAACATGGCGGTTATCGTTACCCCGCCGTGACCGTTTCCGACACTTTGAGCGGCTACATCAACATGCTCGGCGCCTACGTTGGTGGCGGTGCCTGGTTCGAATTTGGCAAAAGTGTCGACCAGGGCGCCGGCGAGCTAAAAGCCTACCTCCGCGAAGTCGCTGCCTCTTGCCCACAGACGAAATTCGTCCTCGGTGGCTACTCTCAAGGTGCGATGTTGATCTCGCGCAGCCTCGGCGATCTCGACGCCAGCAAAATCATCTACGTCGCTACCTTCGGCGACCCGAAACTCTACCTCCCGGAAGGGAATAACCAACTTTTCGGCCCCATCCCGAAAATCCCCGACGCCTGCCAGGGAAAGAATCTCTCGCCTTACCGCGCTTACGTCCCGAACTGCTATGCTTACGAAGGCGTCCTCGGCAGCTACCGCCCCTATCAGCCGTCCAATTACTCCGGTAAGCTCGGCACTTGGTGTAACAACGACGACATCATGTGTAGCTCCGGCTTCAGTATCGATGACCACACGTCCTACGTTTCGACCGACCTCTACGGCGACGCCGCGCGCACCATTGCCCAAAAAATCTCCCGCGAATTTGGCGAGAAACTAACCTTCGGCTCAGTTATCAAAGACGCTCTCCACGAAGTCGCCGTCGTCATCGACTCGACCGGCTCCATGAGTGGCCTCATCGACCAATACTCCGCCGAGGCGAAAAAGCTGGTCGAACGCGTCTTGCGTGGTGGCGGACACGTCTCACTCTTCGAATACCGCGACCTTTCCGACGGCTTCACTCCGCGCCAACTTTGCGACTTCTCCTGTACCCTCGATCAGTTCAATAGCCAAATTTCCCACATCAGTACCTCTGGCGGCGGCGATACTCCCGAGTCTGCCCTCTCGGCCGCGCTTAGTGCCATGAACTCGCTCGACTGGACTAACGGCGCCACCAAATCGCTCGTCCTCCTCACCGACGCGCCTTATCTCAGTCCCGACCGCGACGGCACTACTCTTGAACAAGTCGTCCAGCGCAGCCTCGAAATCGACCCAGTGAACATTTACGTCATGACGACCGCGAGCAACCAATCCGCCTACCAGCAGCTCGCCCAAGACACTAATGGTAAAGTCTTCGATATTGCTACCGGCCTCACCGCTTCGACCGAAGAAATTCTCGGCCGCCCGGTCGCACGCCTCAATCTCCGCGAATACGCCGGCGCGATTGGCGACGAATTTACCTTCGACGCCAGCAACTCCTACGCTCTCGACAACCAGCCTCTGCGCTACGATTGGGATTTGGACGGCGACGGCATCTTCGAGCTCCAAAATTCCTCGGCCACCATTTCTCAGAACTACTCAGCTCCGCAAGATCATTTCATCCAAGTTAAAGTCACCGACAGCCGCGGCGGCTCCAGCACAATGTCCGCCCACCTTTCCGTCACCGCCGACAAAAACCTCCCGCTCGCCACAATCACCTCCTTCGACTCGACGCCTCTCTCCGCCACCTCAGCCAAGATCCGCTTCACCACCGACGCTGATCAAGTCCTCCTTGCCGTCGACGACGCCATCCTCGGTCTCGTCCCGCTCAAAGGTGGCGTTGGCGAAATCACCCTCGGGGACCTCCGCGGCAGCACTAGAATCACCCTAGTACCATATTCCCACAACCGCCGCGGCGCAACTTACTCCACCGCTATCCTTCCAATTCTCCCAAAAACACCAAATACCGCCTACCGCGCTCCCTTCCTCGCCGTCAAATGCCAATGATCGCCGTATTCGCAGTGATAAACATCTAGCGGCGGCGTATGATGATCGTATTCCGCAACCAGCGCCGCCGCCTCCGCCTCCTCGCGCGACGCATAGCAAATCTTATGCTTCTCCCCGACCCAGCACCTCTGTGGCACATACTCCCGAAACACCTTCTTCATCGCGCTCTACCTCTTAGATTAACCTTCGCCTCTAGAAAGCCTGCCACTACCCCGTATCCGTACAAAACGCATCCGAACAGCAGCGCAAGACTATCTATCAAGGCTCTATCCCTCCATTGTAGCACACTTTTCATAAAAAGTCAAGCATTTCTTTTTTAACGCGCTCGTGCTATGATAGTAACAAGTAAAAAGGTGGGTTAGGTGAGCAAACTGGCAGAATATTTAAATCGGCATCTCGTTGGCAATGTTTTTGATCGTCCGTCGATTTGCGGCGTTTATGCCACCGATCATTCGATCCTCGAAATTACGCCTCGCTTGGTCGCTTTCCCGGAAACCACCGACGATGTCCGTAAGCTGGTTCGCTTCGTTAACCAGCTCGCGATTCGCGATTTGCAGCTACCGATTACTGTACGCGGAACTGGCATCGACAAGACCGGCGCCAGTATCGGTCCCGGCCTCATCCTCTCAACCGAAAAGCTCAACAAAATCGAAGAAATCGACAATCGCGGTCGCCTCGTGCGTGTCCAGCCCGGCCTCACTCTCGGCGAGCTTAACTCTGCCTTGCGGCTACAAGGCTTATGGCTACCGATTGGCTACGATCCGCGGATTACGATCGGTAGCCTTATTGCTAATTGTCCGAACGATGACATGGTAAATCGTTATGGTGGCATTTATCGCTACGTCGATCGCGTCGAGGCGGTTCTGCCGAGCGGTGATTTGGTCCAGTTTGCGCCCTATTCGCAGCACACTATCGAAGCTAAAATCGCCGAAAATTCCGCCGAAGGCGTCCTCTATCGCAAAATCGATCAAATTCTCGACGAGCAGGCCGACACGATCCTCGACCGCTCCATGCGTCCGTTCGACGCGGTTGGCTATGCTAACATCACGCACGTTCGCGAAGGCCGCACGACGAATCTCTTGCCACTAATGTTTGCCTCGCAGGGAACCTTAAGCGTAGTTACGGATATTATTTTGCGCGTCGAGCCTCTGCCGCCGGCCCCGAAACGCCTCATTGTCTCCTTCCACGACCTTAAGACCGCTCAGCGCTTTCTCAACTACGCCAGCGACCTCGACCCCTATCTCCTCAAAATCTACGACCTTCGCATCCTCGAGGACGCCGCGAAACATGGCAAAAAGTCAAACCTCTTTAGTCGCAAACTCGGCCGCGGTATGCTCGTGCTGCTCGGTTTTGACTACCATAAACTTAAAACCGCCCGTCGCTTCCAGCGCTGCCTCGAGGCGCTACCGGAGAACGTCCTTCGCATTGAGGAAACTGCCGAGAACGCGAGAGAATTTCGCAAGCTCGACAATCTGTTATTGAGCTATCTGAACGATGACGATAGCGGCGAGCGCGCGCCGATTTTGGACGAGATTTTCGTTCCCAGCGTCTCTTTTAGTAACTTTCTCGACGGCCTCAAACAGCTCGAGGAAACGCTTGACCTCGAATTGCCTCTTTACGGCTCCTTCTCGACCTCGAGTTATAATGTCCGCCCTGAGTTCGACTACGCCAGCTTTGACGGCCGCAAGCAAATGGTCGAATTTCTCAAGCTCTACACCCAGCTAGTCGAATCCTGCCAGGGGTCGATCACCGGCAACGGTCCCGAAGGCCAAGTCAAGGCTCTCATGACCACCAGGGAACTAAACGAAAACGAACGCAAGCTCTATGAATCCATCAAGGAAGCGTTCGACCCGCAAAATATCCTTAACCCGCACGTGAAGCTTGGCGCGAAAGCTCGAGATATTTTGCGATATTTGCGCACGACGGAAAAAGGCGGTGTTATTACTCCCTAAGATGTGCTATAATATAAGATATGAAGATTACAGCAAAGAAATTATCCGACACTAGGGTGGAATTGAAGGTGAGCCTCGATAGCGCTGACCTTAAAGAGGCTCGTGGCCTCGCGGTCGCACGTCTCGCGCGCAATCTTAAGGTTCAAGGCTTCCGCCAGGGCAAGGCTCCGGCCTCTCTCGTCGAGAAGCAGCTCGATCCGAACACGATCTCTAGCGAAACGATCGAAACTGCCGTCCGCACGACGATGCCGCGCGCTTTCGACCAGTCTAAACAAATGCCAATCGCCGTCGAAAAGGTCGACGTCACTAAATACGTCCCTGACGAGTCGGCCGAATACGTCGCGACCGCCGATATTCTCCCAGACGTCAAGCTCGGCGACCATAAGAAGCTCAAGGCAAAAATGGGCAAGACTGCCGCCTCCGACAAGGATGTCCAAGAAATCCTCGACAACATCGTTAACGCTTACGCCGAAAAAATCGTCGCGAAAAAGCCCGCCGCGAATGGCGACGAGGTAATTATCGACTTTGTCGGTAAGCTCAACGGTAAAGAATTCCCTGGTGGTAGTGCAAAAGATCATCATCTTACCCTCGGCTCTGGCCAGTTTATCCCCGGCTTCGAAGACGCGATTGTTGGGCATTCCGCTGGCGATAAATTCGACATTAAAGTCACTTTCCCGAAGGATTACCCCGAGAAGAGCCTCGCTGGCCAGCCGGCCGTTTTCGAAACTCTCGTCAAGCAGGTCAACGAGATTAAAAAGCCTGCCCTCGACGACGAACTTGCGAAGAAATGTGGCGACTTTAAGACTATGGCCGACCTCAAGGCTGACATTCGCAAAAACCTCGAAACCCAAAATCGCCACCGCGCGATCGAGCAGTACCGCGAAGATTTGGTTGCCGAGTTGGTGAAGAATTCTAAAGTCTCCGCTCCTGAAGTCCTCGTCCGCGATCAGCTCCGCTTTATCCGCGACGATATGACCCGCAACGCTGCTAGCCGTGGGATTACCTTTGAACAATATCTCGACATGGCTGGCCAGAAGCTCGAGGAATGGGAAGCCGAAGCCCGCAAAGTTGCCGAGGCTCGCGTGAAATCCTCCCTCGTCCTCCAGATTCTCGCCAAAGAACAGAAAATCATCGCCTCTGACGAAGAAGTTGACGCGAAAATCGCCGAACTCAAGGACCTCTACCAGCGCTCTAAAGAAGCTATGGCGAACCTCAAGAAGCCCGAAGTCCGCCAAGATATCAAAAACCGCCTCGTTATCGACAAGACTCTCGACTTCCTCGTCTCCGAGAACGGCGGCGACGCGATCATGAACCCTCCGAAAGAAGAGAAGCCTAAGAAAGCCGCTAAAGCCGAGAAGTAACCTAGACCCCTTGACGCCCTTGTCTTAGTGGAGTATAATAACGTAAAGAGTTTCAGCCGATTCGCGATTGCTGTAAGCGCCTCGGCATAATAACAAGTTAAATAGGGAAAATATTGTGCCAACTATCAATCAGTTGATTCGCAAGCCACGCAAAAAGGCCGCTAGGAAGTCTAACGCGCCGGCGCTTGGCTCGATTGTTAATACGCTTAAGACTAAGCGCTACGAACAGGCCGCCCCGCTGAAGCGCGGTGTCTGCCTTAAAGTTACTACGAAGACCCCGAAGAAACCGAACTCCGCTTTGCGTAAGGTTGCTCGTGTCCGCCTGACGAACGGCCAGGAGGTCTGGGCCTACATCGGCGGCGAGGGCCATAACCTCCAGGAGCACGCCGTTGTCCTCGTCCGTGGTGGTCGCGTGCCGGACCTTCCGGGTGTCCGCTATCATATCGTCCGCGGTACGCTCGATTTGCAAGGTGTTCAGGGTCGTAAACAGGGCCGCTCTAAGTACGGCGCTAAGAAGGGAGAATAATTATGCCACGCAAAGTTACTAAATCTCTCCAACGTAAACTCACCCCTGATCGTAAGTACCAGAGCGTACTCGTCCAAAGGTTGATTAATAAGTCCATGCTCGACGGCAAGAAACAGGTTGCCGAGCGCGCCGTTTACGCCGCTCTCGAGGGCGCCGCGAAGAAGCTCAACTCCGAGGATCCGGTCGCCGTTTTCGAAAAAGCAATCGCGAATGTCAGCCCCGATTTCGAGGTGAAGTCTCGCCGCGTCGGTGGTGCGAACTACCAGATTCCGTTCCCGATTTCTGGCCACCGCCAGCAACATTTCGCCTTCTCTTGGCTCGTGCAGTCCGCTCGCGCTCGCCAGGGTATGCCCTACGCGAAGCGTCTCGAGGCTGAGATTGTCGACGCCTACAACGAAACTGGCGCCGCCTTCAAGAAGAAGGAAGACTGCCACCGTATGGCCGAAGCGAACCGCGCCTTTGCGCACTTCGCTCGCGCCTAGACGAATCGGCGGCAGGGAAGCACTCCTAAAAAGTGTGTCTGCCTGTATTCGTTCGTAGAGACAGAAAAATACCCCTCAAAGAGGGGTATTTTGGTTTGTAGACATCAGCGTGCGATGAGGAATAATCACTTAATGACATTATTATTCACGCACACAAGCGTTTTCGGCTCCGGCATCGCGACATCCGATCGAACTTCTTCCATCGCGATATACAGATCATACGGCCAATACTCGAAACCGATGTCGTATTTCTTGCAGATTTCTTCCAGCCGCAGGATCTGCAAAGCTAGAACTCGATCTGCACCTCGGCACCGATCTTGGGCATCGGCATAGGCATTATCGACTTCCCGCGCAATCGCGCGGTAGTCTAATTCCCAATGCTCCGGCCGCAGAGCTAGCTGGAAAACGTATTTCCTCGTGACTACGATCGCCGCCGTTTGCTTAGAGCTCAGCGTTGCGACGATATCCTGCGCCGAAAACGGACCAGCATCCTTCCCAGGATGATTATGAATTGATGTCGTCCCGGTGTAATCACGGACCATCGCCTCAGAGTGTCGCACCTGTCTTCTGCCATAAATCGTCGATTCGGCGAGCTTTTCCTCGCCACGGAATGTCGCCATGTATTCAAAAGTCTCGTTATGAATACCTTTAATCACTTCCAGCGGCGTCGCACCGTGGTTTGTCTGATAGGGCTCGTGTTTTCCAGTAATACAGAGCCAGCCCCGCCAAAATCCAATTTGCAAAGTAATCTCGCTAAACAGCTGTTTAGCATAGATTAGCAGGGTGACTACGCAAATCACGGAAAAGGCGATAAGGGACGAAACCGGCTCAGCGGCTGCCCTCAGCAGGGTTAGCCCTAGGCCAAAAAAGACCAGCAAAACCACACCTACAGTCACCATCCATGAGATATGCCAGACCATATCTACGATCATTTCCATTTTTTGACCTTTCATCAAAAATCCCCTCCATTTGATATTTTGCCACAAACCATCAAAGTTCCAAGGCTTCCGCCCCGATCTTTCCGATTCGCGGCTACCTTATATCTCTATTGTAGCATACCTTGCATAAAAAGTCAATACCCTTTATGCTTTTCTTGCTATTTCCGCAATAAAATTGCCTAAAATGTGCAAAAATCCCCTTAATTTCGCTTCGCGTCTATGCTATAATAGCCATAAGTATATCTAGGAGGCAAAATGGTAAGATTGGCAATAAATGGTTTCGGTCGGATTGGGCGGTGTGCTTTCAAAATTGCTTTTGAGCGCCGCGACGCCGAAATTGTCGCGATTAATAGCCTAGGCGATGCGGAGAGCTTCGCGCATCTGTTGAAATATGACTCGGCGTACGGCATTTATGATCACGAAATCGGTTTCGACGATAAGCATATTATCGTCGACGGCTGCAAAATTCTCTTTCTGAACGAACCTGACCCGATGAAGCTCCCCTGGGAGAAGCTCCAGATTGATACAGTAATGGAATGCACTGGCCGTTTTTGCAATCCCGCCGACGCGCGGATGCATATTAAGGCTGGCGCGCGTAAGGTCGTGATTTCCGCCCCGGCGAAGGGTCCAGGCGCGAAGACCGTCGTTCTCGGCGTGAACGAAGAGGTCGTGACTGCTGACGATGATATTATTTCCTGCGCGAGCTGCACGACGAACTGTATCGCCCCGGCGATGAAAATACTCGAGGATAATTTCGGTATCGAAAAGGCCATGATGACCACGGTGCACTCCTATACTGCCTCGCAAAAGCTCGTCGACGACGTCGCGAAGGATCTCCGCGAGGCCCGCGCCGCCGCGGCGAACATCGTCCCGACCACGACCGGTGCCTCGAAGACGACCGCCCTGACGATCCCGAGCCTAGAAGGGAAGTTTAACGGGCTTTCGGTCCGCGTGCCGAATTTAGTCGTTTCGCTGGCCGATATTACGGCGGTGCTCCAGCGCGAAACTACCCGCGAGGAGCTGAATCGTGTTTTCGAACAGGCCGCGAAAGAGCCATATTACGAGGGGATCCTTAGCGTTTCGCACGACCCGCTGGTTAGCTCCGATTTTCGCGGGAACTCGAATTCTACGATTATCGACTTGCCATTGACCGATGTGGTCGGCGGGAATATGGTTAAGGTTATTGCCTGGTACGACAACGAATGGGGATACTCGAATCGCTTAGTCGAGCTATCGGTGGATTTTGGGAGATAAGGAGGAAAATGCAAGAATATAATATATACGTCGGTTCCGATCATCGCGGTTTCGAGAAAAAGCGGGAATTATTGCCGATTTTAGACCAGTGTCACGGCAACGTTCATGCAAAGGATTGCGGACCGGAAAAGCTCGACCCGGAAGACGATTTTAACGACGCTGCAATCGCGGTTTCTAGCGCTGTCCTCGGGGATGAACATAGCTTTGGTGTTCTACTCTGCGGCTCGGCGCACGGTGTCACGATGCAGGCGAACCGCTTTAAAGGTATCCGTGCGATTCACGCCAGCACCCCCGAGAGTGCTCGCATTGGCCGCGAACACGATCATGCTAACGTCCTCTGCCTTTCCGCCGACGAACTAGGCGTCGACGAGATGGAGCGTATCGTGAAGGCTTTCTGCCACGCCCGGCCGAATATGGCCGAAAAATACACCCGGCGCGTCGAACGTCTTGATCAGCCAGTCGAGGGGATGGCATAATGGCAACGATTGTTCCAGCGATTTTAACCAACGAAGAAGCAAAATTTAACGCCGAAATGCAGGCTTATCAGGGCTTCACCCGCCGCGTCCAAGTCGATTTTTCCGACGGAACTTTTGCTTCGAACTCGACTATTTCGCTTGACGCGATGCAATTTCCCGCCGAAATGAACATCGACCTCCACATGATTACCGCGAAGCCCAGCCAATACCTCCAAAAAGTCATCAGCTTAAAGCCGGCGCTTTGTATTATGCATGCCGAGTCGGATGATAATATTATCTCGATCGCTCAGCAACTCCGCGGCGCCGGTATTAAAATTGGTATTGCTCTGCTCCCCGGGACTTTTCCTCGCAAGGCGCAAGAGCTGATCGCGAATGCTGACCACGTTCTGATTTTCGCCGGGAAGCTCGGCGAGCAGAGCGGCGGCATCGACATGCTCCAGATCGAGAAAGTCCCGCTAATTAAAGCGTTGAACGCGAACGCCGAGATTGGCTGGGATGGCGGCGTGACCCTCGGCAATGTTCGCGCGCTGGCGCATGCCGGGATTGATGTGATTAATGTAGGCGGCGCGCTTTCGCAATCGCCCGATCCGGCCGCCATGTACCAGTCGCTGGTCGCCGAAACCGAGAAAAAAGGAGTACTAATTTAAAGGAGAAATATGCCTGCCGAAGATCTTCTCAAACAACTCGAAGCTGCCGACGTCGAACGTGCAAAAGCTTATGCTAATGACTTAATCCGCGGACTGAAGACTGTGCGCTCTTTCCCGCAAGGCGTCACGGTTTACGGCTCTGCGCGCTTGCCACAAGATAATAAATATTGTAAAAAGGCTCGCGAACTTGGGCAGCTTCTCGCCCAAAACGGCCACGCTGTGATCACCGGCGGCGGCCCGGGGATTATGGAAGCTGCGAACCAGGGCGCTTTCGAATACGGCGGCCGCAGCATCGGCCTCAACATTACCCTCCGCCACGAACAATTCCCGAATCCTTACCTGACCGACATGCTCCAGTTCCAATACTTTTTCGCTCGCAAGGTTATGCTCGCGATGTCCGCAAAAGTTTACGCGGTTTTCCCCGGTGGCCTCGGCACCATGGACGAGCTAACCGAAATTATTATCCTCATGCAAGAAGGCAAAATGCCTAAAATGCCGGTCTTCTTCTTTGGCAAGAGTTTTTGGCGACCGCTCGACAAGTTCATCCAGACCAAAATGCTCGGCCTCGGCCTCGTTTCCGAGAACGACACTAAAATCTACAAACTCACCGACGACGTCCAAGAAATCGTCAAAGCCGCCAACAAAATTGGCCACCCAAAGATCAAGACGAACTACTACGACGGCTTTCGCGCTCAGTCCGGCATCGAGCCACTTTCGGACGAAGAGAGAATTATTAAGTAAAAGTATGCTATAATTATCTTATGGCAAAAAGTGGAGAGAGTATCGGCCGGCGCCTCGACCGTTGGATCGACGAATGGAAGATGGCCTTATCGGGCATTGTCCTTGCGACACGCGAATGGCGTTTTCTGTTGGCTTTTGTGTTGTCGTTTATCATCTTTGGTACGCTGATGAGCCTGCTCTCGAGCGGCGGCGCGGCCTGGAATCTCTTCTGGGCGACCGACCTCGGCGGGAAATTAGCGATCCTCGGCGACGGATTTCTGGCGATTTTTGGCGTCGGGCGGAGCTTCCTCGATTGGCTCCTGGTTTTCATGGTTACGATTTTACAAAGCGTTCTAATCGGTCTGATTGTTCTAGTTTGGCAGAAACGCCGACGTAGCCAGCGTGAACAGGTCGTAGCCAGCGCGCACAACGCGAGCAATATCCAGGACGCGGGGCTAGTTACCGGCTTGGCGATTCTCGGTTCCGGCTGTCCGACCTGCGGGACGACTTTGCTTGCCCCGATCCTCGGCGCCTTCTTCAGCTCGAGTAGCTACGCCCTCGCTGGCGCAATTTCCGGAATTTTGACTTTTATTGCCATTCTGCTTGCCCTGTTCGCTCTGAAGCGCGTCGGCCGCGATGCTTACGCTATGATAAAGAGTGAACATTTTCGGAAACGTCGATCCGCGAAACAAGAAAAGGAGAATCAAGATGCCGGAGCCGAATAACCAAGATAACAATGTGCCGCCCGCAGCGGTACAAACGAACAGGGGCGTCTGGATTCGCGTCGTCGCGATTTGTGCCGTCATCGCGGCTTTTATCCTCTTGCTATTTTTCGGCACCGCGAAACAATCAACTGCCGACAAGGTCTGGAACCGCGAGATGACGGTAGGGAATCTCGAGGCGAAAAATTATTATATCATGTATACCGACCTCATGTGCCCGTACTGCGACGTTTTCTCTCGCCAAGTCATGGACAACTGGGATGAATTCTTAGCTTACCTCGAGGAAAACGACATCCTTTTCGAAATCCGCCTCACCGATGCTCTCTACGAAGGCGTCGGCAGTACGTACTCTCGTGACGCCGCCGAAGCCGCCTACTGTGCGAAGCACGAAGACAAGTTCTGGGACTTCTATCATGGCGCGATCGCGGCTCTTTGGAAAGACTACCAGTCTAAAGGCATCGGTAGCAGCAAAACCGCCCCGTCGATCGAAAAACTACCGGATGATTATTGGATCAAAATCGGCCACGATGCTGGCCTCGGCAGTGATTTTGATCAGTGCGTCGCCGGCCGCGAAACCGCCGACGAAGTCAGCGAGAACACTCGCCGCGCTATGCAGACCGCCGACGGCATGCCTTCGTTCAAGTTCAACAAGTTCACGACCTCCGGCTTCGGCGAAGATTGGGATTGGTCCTATGTTAAACGTTATCTCGACGCTGGGCTAGAATAACGCTAATAGACAGCAGCTACTATAAGGTCAAACAGCCATGCGGGGATACCTTCACCTCTTTTCGCCGGGGGTGCGGACTTACGAGGAGCATTAGCGCGCGAAATGTCGAGGATAGCGAACAGAAAGAAAACAAAGTTTTCTTTCTTGAGCGACGCAGACAGAGAAGGACGAAGTCCTGACCTCCTGTAACGACGGGCGTCGTGGACGCGCCCCAAGAAAAGAAGGTGTGGTATACCTGCATGGCTGAATGGCAGCTTAGTGATATGGCTGCACCTATCAGCCGTAATTCTAGCTGCGTATGGCATCATAGCGCCCGCGTTTCGCCTGTCTCTAAATCCTTGATCCTATACTCGCCAGTCCGCGCCTCATCCTCACCAACCACTACCGCCGCGCGCGCTACTTTCGCCGCGTATTTCATTTTATCGCCCAACTTTTTATCACTCAAAACCACGTCCACTCGCTTACCCTCCGCACGCAGCCGCCTCGCGAGCTCTTCCGCCGCCGCGTACTCATTCTTTGAAATCGGCACCATGCAAACATCCACCGGCTTCGCTTCACTCTCCGTCACCAGCCCCAACTCGCGCATCAAGAAAAACAGTCTCGTCAGTCCAATCGACCCGCCAACCCCCGGCAACTTCTGGTCCGTATAATAACCAGCCAAGTTCTCATAATGCCCCCCGCTACAAATCGAACCCAGCCCCCGATATTCGGTCATCGTTTCGAACACCGTACCGGTATAGTAGTCCAGCCCGCGTACAATCAGCATATCCGCTTCAACCGACACGCCTTGTGCTACTCGTCGGCTTGCCGCCCCGCCAGCGCTCGACTTCTCTGCCTCTGACCTTATTGAACCGTCCAGCTGCGCGTCTGTCGCCGCCTCGCCTACCTGCGCTTCGAGCAGCTGCATCACCTCGCTCAGCTCGCCGAGGCCGGCGCGGAACGTTTCCCCAGTAAACCCAAGCCCCTCCAGCCGCGGCATCACCTCGGCCCGCCGCCCTCGGATCTGCGAAAATGTTGTAATTCTTACAACATTTTCGCTACCAATTCCCAGCTCCTCCAATGCCTTCTCCGTCGCCTCCGCCGGCACCTTCTCCGCATGGTCAATAATATTAAAAATCTCCGCCACTTGGTGTTGTAGATTTAACTCTTCGAGTATCCCCGACAAAATCTTCCGATTACTCACCCGCACCCGAAAACTCGGGATCGGTAAAGTCTTTAGCGCGTCAATCAGTGTCAAAATCACTTCCGCATCGTACGCCACTGGCAACGTATTCCAGCCAATCACGTCGACGTCGCACTGATAAAACTCCCGAAACCGCCCCCGCTGCGCCCGCTCGCCCCGAAAATTCCGCCCAATCTGTGAAACCTTAAACGGAAACGCCAAGTCGTTCATATGCTCAACCGCATATCGCGCCAGCGGCACCGTATGATCAAACCTCAGCGCCTGATCCGCGCCCTCCGCCGCCTCGGCAGTCTTGACAACTTTATAAATCTGTTTCTCCGTATCGCCACCCGCCTTCGCCAGCAAAATTTCCGACCGTTCAATCATCGGTGTTTCGATATTCTGGAACCCATGGCGCGCAAAAACCTCCGCAATCTCGGACTTAAAACGGTTAAATTCTGCCTGCAACCCAGGCAACAGTTCTTGCATGCCGCTAATCGGCGCCGTATTGATCTTTTTCATACTCTTCATTATAGCATACTCCAGTAAAACGGTAAAACCACTAGATAAAGTGCGTCGTCGGCACGTCGAAATGACAAAATTACTAGACAAGCATGAGCAAAATACGTAAGACTATTGACAATATAGATAGTCTGTGCTACAATAGAGTTATGGAGACAAAAAGTTCCTCTGACGGGCTTTTTGTTCGGTGAAAGGGAATTAGAGTGATTAGAGTTTGGGACTATTTCATGCGCCGTAAGGGGCTTTTGCTAGCCCTGTTGACCATCGCGACCGTGAGCGGTTTTATTGGCCGCTATTTTGTGCGCAGCGCCATCCCGCCTCTGGCCACTACTCCGGCCAGCTCTGTCGAGGAGGCGGCTGATTCTGCCGAAGAAGCAGCTAGCCCTGCCGAGGAATCGACTAGTCCTACTGAAGAAACAATTAACCCCGCCGAAGATTCCTCCCCTGCTGAGATCGACTCGTCGCTTGACCAAGAAAACGCCGACAGCACTAGTGCCACCTCCGGCGAGACGTCCTCTGCCGACCTCTCTGCTATCGAGCCTTCTTTTGTCGAGCCTTCCGCGTCACAGCCTGAGCGCTTACGTTTGCATATTGCCGATGCTCCCGCCGAAAACTCGGAGCTTGCGGAGCCCGATATTGCAACAACTAACCAAAATGATATTGCAGGCACTAACCCCGACACCCCTGAAGTTCCGCTCACTGGCGGCGTCGGTTCGGCGGAGCTCGTCGCTCGCTGGCAGGATCTCACCCGCGCCACCACTCTACTCCTCCTCGGCGCAATTATCCTCCTCGCCGCCGCGCGTTGGCTCTTTTCCGGCGCCCGCAAATAGATTATAATATCGACATGACCGCGCCAACTAACTCATTTCAACAAATCCTCCAGGAAATTTGCCAATCCGAGAACATCTCGATTCAGAGCCTCTCCGCCGGCTGGGTTCAAAAACTCCAAAAATCCGACCAAATCCGCTACATCGTTGGTCATAAATTCGGCCTCAACCCTCAATCCGCCGGCCTGATCGCCGATGATAAGTATGCAACTTTTGTAGTCCTGCGCGCGGCTGGCTTGCCGATTATTGAACACTCCCTGCTTTACGACTTTTCTAATCAGGAAACATATGCTCAAGGCCGCAACTCGCTCGATTACGTAAAAAGTTATCTAGCTGAACATAATAATCACATTGTCGCAAAGCCAAACAATGGCACCCGCGGGCGCGGCGTCTGCTATATTCAACGCCCCGACGAAATTCTCCCCGCCATGGAGATAGTTTTTCGCTCCGCCGCCTCCGCTAGTCTCTGCCCATTTTACGAAATCACCCATAAATATCGCTTCGTCATCCTTGACGACGAAGTCCAGCTCGCCTTCCGCCGGCGCACAAACATCCCCGGTAGCGAGAAAATGACCGGCGGTCAGTTTTATCAAGATCTATCCAAACTCGCTCTCGCCGCCGCCCGCGCCCTCAACCTGCGCTTCTGCAGCGTGGATTTTATCCAACTCCCGAATGGAAAAATTCACATTATCGAGGTTAATAGTGGCGTAATGCTGAAATTTTATCTTGAGGCCCACCCCAATGACTATGATCTTGTCAAAAACATCTATCGCGACGCAATCCGCCGGATGTTCGAAGTATAGATGAACTCGGCACGAAGTCTCCACAAAGCTTATCGACACTTTCCCTCTAGCTAGCTTCCGCCTAGTATGTTAAAATAGCACTATGACACCGTGGCGGAGTGGTTACGCAGCGGTCTGCAAAACCGCGTACACCGGT
>CAYTZL010000022.1:0-15077 GCA_964442535.1 uncultured Candidatus Saccharibacteria bacterium
TTCGTAACGAGCAGGTCGCTGGTTCGACCCCAGTCAACGGCTCCATTTTTGTTTGATAGCAATTATTCGTAACGAGCAGGTCGCTGGTTTTGACTGTGTCAGAAATGACTGCTCATCCTCGGAAAAGTTCGAGTAAACTCGACTTTTCGCTCGGATGTTTGTCAGTTCGCCTCCCAGTCAACGGCTCCATGCTGCTTTTAGTTGAATAGGAAAATCCGCTTGAGGCGGATTTTTCGGGTTTGGTTTTAGTTTTTTGAGGTTAGTTTTGGTAGTTGATCTGTTCGGTTTCGATGACGGGGAAGCGGAAGAGGGCGTTCGAGGAGAGGTCGGCACTGCTTAGGCGGAGGGCGGAGATTTGGTGGTTGTTGTAGGTGGTGTAGTAGAAGATGCCTTCGTCGAGGTTGTAGCAGGAGGTGTAGATGGTGTATTCGTAACGTTGGGTGGTGTTTGTCGGGGAGCTGGTTTCGGGCGTTGCTGTGTTAGTATTTGTGTTGGCGTTTGTGCTGGGGATTGCGTTGGCGGCGACGTCGCAGCAGCCGTATTGCTGGTCGACGGAGTGGAGGATGTGGAAGAATTGGCTGACGCTGGAAAGCTCGTCGTCGGCGGAGAGGGAATTTAGCTTGGTGAAGGCGGCCTTGACGAAGCGAGAGCTAGAGGAGAGGTCGCCGGGGAGGCCGATGGCGCCCATGCCGCGGCTGTAAATGTCGAAATGATAGTTCGGGGCGAAGTTGTTTTGGGGATTTTTGGCGGAGAGGTGCTGGTAGTTGTTGAGTTGGAAAAGTTGTTCGTCGAAGGGAGGGTTGTTGGTAAGGATGCCGATCGGATTATCGTAGATGTGGAGGCCGGATTTTGTGGACTCGACGACGATGCAAGCGCCGGTAGTGTCGCTAATGATCCAGTGGAGTTCGGCGGGAGGGAGCTGGGGATTAAAATCGAGGCCGCGGAAATTGAGGTTTACGAGGCGGACTTTGGCTTCTTCGACGGTGGCGCATTGGCTGAGGAGCCAGGGGAGGAATTCGAACTGGGCGATGTTGTCTTTGCCGTCGATATGATCATGATAAATAGCGTTACCGACGAAATTTAAGCCGGCGACGCCGAGACCTTTTTCGTTGATGGCGTCGTAAAGAAGTGGGTAATCTGCGCCCGAGGCGGGGTCGGAAGCAATGTAGGCGATGCCAATGATAGCATAATGGGAATTTAGCGAGCTGGCTTCGCGGAAGTTAAAGGGGAAATTGCGGGGAATGATGACGGCTTCTTCGCCGTAGGAAAAGTCGTAATCGAGGTTGCGACCGAAGTAATGATTTTTAGTTTGATAAGTAGCGGCGGTGCACATTCCACGATTCCTCCAATTAGTTATTAGTAATTATAGCATAAGTTTTTAGGATCGGAGGAGTTTTGGAGGGAATTATTCGGTATAGGGGGTGAATTCGAAATCAAAACCGACGTATTTAGCTTGTTTAGTGTCGAGGTATTCCGTGATAGCGGCGTCGACTTCGCTGTCGAGGTCGGTAATGCGCTCGGCGCCGGATTCGGTCTTGACGAGGGGGACGATGTAGCGGACCTTGGCCTTAGTGCTGATGCAGTAGCAGTTTTTCTTGGCGGTATTGCCGCTGTAGACGGTAGTGGCGCGCTGGAACTGGCGGTAGGCTTCGCTGATAGTCTTGTCACCACAGCTAAGAATCCAGTCGACAACTTCGCGTTCGCTCATGACATAGAGGTCGTTTTCGGTGAGATATTCGCTGTTAATCATGGACTTGAGGATGTCGGCGGTGAATTGGAGATTAGCGCGAGCTTTGTCGCCATGGTAGATAGAGGCGAGGGGCAAGTTCATTTTAGTGAATTCGGCGGCGATTTCGGGGGTCTTGAAGCCGAGCTCGTCGGCGTCGTTCTCGTTCTTGAGGACGGTAATGTCGTTATAGAAAGTTTTAACTTTTTCGAAGTCCCAGATGTCGTAGAGGAAGAGGCCGTTCGCTAGAGTATATTCGAGGCGATCGGCGGCGAGGTTCGGAGTGTCGTTGTCGGCGATTGGATAAAGATGATAATCGGAGATTTCGGTGGGGAGGATGTTGTCCTTTTTGAGGAGCTTAGTGATAGAGCGCGATTCGCGGATGATTTTCGCGGTGAGAGCTTCGGTAGATTCTTGGGTTTCGGCATCGCCATGGAGGAAATCGACGCTATGTTTAAAGGCGGGGTTAGCAATGTCGTGGAGGAGGGCGGCGATGGTCTGTTTTTTGTCGCGGGTGAAGTGCCAGACGATGAGAGCGACGCCGAGACTATGTTCAAATACGGAGTAGAAATGTTTATAGACATAAAGCGAGGTATAGTCGAGGCCGCTGGTGTTGCTGACGCCGACTAGGCGTTGCATTTCGGGGACGGCGAGATATTTTAAGAGCCAAGCCGGGAATTCAGGGGAGAGGAGTTTCAAATATTCGCGCATGTCGGGAGTAAGGCTTTTGAGGCAGCGTTTTTTGCAGGTAGTGATGTCGAGCATTTTGTCATTGCGGCTGAAAAAGCCACCCTTAGCGGGGGGAGTTTCGACAACTTCGCCTTCAGCGACGGTGCTTTCGGGAGCAGAGGGAGTATCCTCGGTGAGGCTGGGGGCAGGGACAGGGAGGAGGGAAGTATTCGCGGAATCTTCGTCGGGGACGGGGATAGTAGCCTTTTTGCCGGTCGGGCGTTTGTAAAGTTTAATCCAACCGCGATCAAGCCAGAATTTTACTTCTTCGTAACAGTTTTGTTCTTTTGAAGGGACTTTAAGGATGTTGATTTCGACTTTGCGACCGCGGTTAAGATTGCCGATGACGACGTAGGTTAGCTCGGCGATCGAGCTGGCGCCGATGTAGCCTTCGATACCGTCTTTGTCCTCGTTCATGAGGAAGAAAGTGTCGGCTTGGTCGAGGTTTTTGTAGAAGCGTTTGTAAACGTTCGTAAGATGTTCGGCGTAATCGGAGTCGCCGGGTTTCAGCCAGCGGCCGAGGGAGAGGCCAGGGGAAGTCTGAGGCTCGTCGAGCGTGTCTTCTTCGAGAGAAACGGGGGCGGGCCAGTCGATAACCTCGTAGCCACGGCCTTCGAAATAGCCACGCCAATAGAGTGCGCGTTCGTGTAGTTTAGAGCTTCCAGAGATAACAAGTTTTTTCATGATTGTCCCTTGATAAGGTTGATAAGTGTTGCGGCAATGCCGGTAAAGGTTTTGATTTAATGATGTTAATGGAAGATAGGTTCACAAACTCCTTGTCCAGTTTCGCCTAACTCCTTTAGTTAGGTATTATAAGCCAAATTGTGGATTTTGACTAGACCCCTTATAAGCGTAAGCGTTATAGGGGTGGAGTGAGAGCTTTAGGAAAGGCACGATGAACAGAGGTGGGGGAGTTTTGATGGAAGATGATATTGAAATGGGGGGTGAATTTAGGTATAATAAGTGAAATGGCAACTGCGAAGGTTAGTAGGAAGAAAGTCGGTAAAACGGCGATGAAGAAGATTGAACGCGATCGGAGCCAGAGTTTGGGTGCGATTTGGCGGGAGGTTTATCAGAAGCAGAAGGGGATGATGATTTTGATGGCGGTGCTTTTGGTGATGAGTTTGGTGTTGCTGATTTTTAGTTTGACGGCGCTAAGGCCACAGAATACAGTGGTGATTGTGGGGTATGGGGATGTGTATGGAGAGCTGGCGGGGATTAGTGGGGGGTATCGGCGGGATAGTTGGTTGAATATGCTGGCGTTTCCGATTTTGGCGATTCTGCTAGGGGTGGTGCATAATATCTTGGCGCTGAGGGTGTATCGGAAGTATGGGAGGGATGTGGCGATGGTTATATTAGTGACGAGTTTGCTCGTCGTAATTGGGGTGGGCGTAACCTTGTTGCGCCTGCTGGGAGAGTGGTAGTGGACGAGTTAGTTTTGCGAATTTCTTCGTTAGCTCCTGCGACTACTCCCTCACCGTACCTTAAGTACGGCTCGGTCCGTTGCTCGGAGCTGCCTCGAACTTCATCAAAACTATTCTCGTCCGTTTGGAGCAACGGAGGCGAGGTATGAAGGATTTGGAGATTCCGGTGGGGAAGCGGAAGCCGTTGTATCGGTTTTTTGAGATTTTGCCGGGGGCGTTGAGCTATAGTGCGGTGATTTTGTTGTTTTTGTTGTCGTGGATTAGTCCGGTGTTGGGGTCGATTTATTTGTTGATTATTGTGGCGGTGACGTTAGTGAAGGCGGTGGGGACGGCGTTTCGGACGATTCAGGGACATAAGGTGGTACAGCGGGCGGAGCGAGTGAACTGGGCGAAGCGGCTGGAGGATTTGAATGATCCGCATGAGGCGTTTGAACGGTTGCGAGATCGTCATGAGGGCAGTTATGGGTTTGATGAGCATGTGCAGAATTTGCGGATGCTGTCGGCGGTGGAGGGAAGGAGCGAGCCGAAGCCGGGGGATGTTTATCATGCGGTGATTATGGTGGCGTACAATGAGGGGTTAGAAACGCTAGTGCCGTCGGTGGAGGCGGTGCGGGATACGACTTTTCCGAATGAGCGGATTATTTTTGTTTTGGGGTATGAGGAGCGGGGCGGGGAAGCGATGGAGGCGAATGCGCAAGAGCTGAAGCGGAGATTTAGAGGGGTGTTTAGGGATTTTATTTTGGTGAAACATCCGGATAATTTAAAGGGGGAAGTGATTGGGAAAGGGCCGAATTTAACTTATGCGGGGAAGCATTTGGCGGAGTATGTGGAGAAGCGGCGGATGCGGAAGGAGAATATAATCGTGACGTCGCTGGATAGTGATAATCGGATGAGTCCGAAATATTTGGACTATGTGGCGTATGAGTTTTTGGTACGGCCGGATCGGCAACATTTTAGTTATCAGCCGGTGTCGATGTTTACGAATAATATTTGGGAGGCGTCGGCGCCGATGCGGGTGATTGCGATGTCGAATTCGTTTTTTAATGTGATTTCGACGATGCGGCCGCATGTTTTGCGGAATTTTGCGTCGCATTCGCAGCCGCTAGCGGCGTTAGAGGGAATGGACTTTTGGAGTAAGCGGACGATTGTGGAAGATGGACACCAGTATTGGCGGTCGCTGTTTTATTTTGAGGGAGATTATGATGTAGTACCGATTCGAGTGCCGATTTATCAGGATGCGGTGATTTCGGAGACGTTTGGGGCGACGCTGAAGGCGCAGTTTATACAGCTTAGGCGCTGGGATTATGGGGCGAGTGATGTGGCGTATGTGGGAACTTATTTGTTTTCGAAGAGGCGGAAGATTCCGTTTTGGCAACTGTTTCCGAAGTTTATGCGGTTGTTGGATGGACATGTGACGTTGGCGATGATGGCACCGATTGTGGCGTTTGGGGGGTGGGTGCCGATGTTGATGAATATGGGGTCGAGGGGGGCGGTGGCATTTAATTTACCGAATGTGGTGGGGTGGATTCAGACGATTGCGGCGGTGGGGCTACTGGTGACGATTATAATTTCGCTAAGGATGTTGCCGCCGCGGCCGGAGAAGTATAATAAGAAGCGGACGGTGATGATGGTGGTGCAGTGGGTTCTGACGCCGGTGATTGCGATTGTATATCAGAGTGCGGCGGCGTTTTATGCGCAGACGCGGCTGATGTTGGGGAGGTATATGGAGAAGTTTGATGTGACGAGGAAGGTGGTCAAGAAGTGATATTGCCATTTCTATCCAATCAGTTATTACTCAAGACATTTGCAGATAAGGGGGTTGGAGCATTATAAATTATTCTCTTTGAGAGGCGGTTCTTTTAGTCTTTCGTAATAGCTAATTGGATAGGAATGGCAGCATCTTCTCGATTAGGCGTTGTATATTATATTGTGGGGGTGAGTAATAAAGATGTCTGTGGTGTGAGCAGAAACGTTGAACTGGCGAGGATAGCGAATAGAAAAAGGATGTAATACTTTTTCTTGAGCGACGCAGCCAGCAAACTTTGGCTTTCCAAAGTTTGACATTTCCTATGATACGGTGTAAACTGGAAGCATATTCAAATGTTGAGTTACCGTTGCTTCTTGGCGACGGTAATTTTCTGTCAAATCGCAGATTTGCCAGAAAATCCTGCGTTCATTCGGAATAGCAAAACCTCGAGTAAGCTCGGGTTTTTCTCTTCGCTCATGAACTTGTAATTTCACTGTATGCTCAAGGCGAAAGCGCCCTAAGTGTATAGCTACAATTATCTTCATACGCTGTTCCAATCTCCCCACCCGGTTAAATTTGGTTCAGCCAAGAGGTTCCTGCCCACATAATTAGGGTAACACAATTTGAAAAATTTTAGCAAGCACTAGTACGATGTTTTGGCGAAAAAGTTTTTGGGACTGGTTTGAGTCCCTTATTCTTTGTGCGGGGCGGGTATGTAGCTCCCGGCAGTCAGCAGCTCGGCTACGCTGGCCAGTACGGCTTCTACTGGTCTTCTCGGGCCCGCTCTAGCACTACCTACGCCTACAACTTCAGCTTCAGTACCGGCGTCAATCCGTCCGGCAGCGACTTCGATCGCTACGTCGGCCGTTCCCTTCGCTGCCTAATCCCTACCCCCTAGTCCTAAGCTAGGGAGGAAGGAGAGAAGAGTGACTAGTCTGGTGGACGGAAGAGAAGGAGATGTGGCGGCAGGAAGTCGAAAAGAGACGGAAAAATGGATAAAATCGGTTAATTAACGGAAAATTTGGCGTTTTCTACCTCTGTTAAAACAGGATTGAACTTGTAACGGCGTTACTAGTTGGATTTTGTGTTTGGAAATTATGTATACTGATGAAAATCGTGTTAAAATAGAAGTGCTATAACAATTCATTTGCGAAATAGATGATCGGATCGTTTGTTTTGCTAGATGTCATTTTAAGAGTGTTAAACGGCACCGTAAGGAAAAATAGTCTACTCTTAAGATGTTCTGCATCTAGCGGATGGATTGTTATAGCACCTTGCGGTGTCGTTTTTGTTAGTGCGTGTTTTGTGGGGGCGCTGGCAAGACGATTCCGCGGAGGTGCTATTAATAATCAAGGAGGGCTTATGCGGAAGCGGAATAGAAAGTTTAAGGTAACGGTGATAGGGGCGATGCTAGTTGTGGTAGGTTTTGTGCCGGCGCTGCCGGTGGCGGCAGAGGATGGGGCGAAGATACCACTAAAAAGCTATAAGGAAGTGCAGTCGTCGGTGACATTGACGATGGACACGGGAGGAGAAAATGGGAGCTTGAATGCGGGCGGGTCGAATCCGGATGAGGCGGGAAAGGTGATTCGGAGGACGGCGACGGTGAAGTTGACGGATACAAATGGGTATATGGTGAAAATTAAGGGAAATGAGGATTTGAAGGGGGCGAATGGGAGCAATACGATTCCGAGCGTGTCGAGTGCGACGACGTTGGGGCAGATGAGTAACCAGTGGGGGTGGAGCGGAGCGGTCGGGGATGCGGTAGCGGATTGCAATTCGGCGACGATGACATTTGCGGGGATGAGTAGTACGGAAGAGAAGGAATTAGGGAACGGCGGGGCGATTTCTGGGGAGGCGACGAAGCGAGTGACGATGTGCTTCGGAGCGAGGGTGAACGGGGAAAAGGCGGCAGATACGTACTCGAACACGATAACGTTGTCGGTAGTTGCACAACCGGGGAAGGTGGGGACGTTTGGCGGGATTACTAAGATGCAAGAGATGACGGCGGATATTTGTAAGGCAGCAAGCATAAATGATACGGCACAGCTGGAGGATACGAGGGATGGGAAGAAGTATTGGGTGACGAAGTTATTGGATGGGAATTGTTGGATGAGTCAGAATTTGGCGCTGGATATTACGACGAGTGGACTAAGCAGTAGCGATACGGATATTACTGCGAATTGGACGAGTTCGAGTACCTATCCGCCGCAGACAACGGCAGATTCGGTTACTATTGGGAGTGGAGCCTCATCTACCGAAACGTGCTCGTGGAATCTAGGGGAATATGTAGCCATTAACCCCGCGTCTGGAACGTCCTGCGGCAAGTGGAGTACGAGTTTAGCGGGGTGTACGGGGCAGTTTACGAGCGTTAGCGAGAAAATAGCTTCCTCGGATCCGAACTTTTATGTAAGCAACGGTGCGTCGATTAAAAATGATGAGTATGACGCACATTATCTGGTGGGGAATTACTACCAATGGAATGCCGCGACGGCGGGGACGGGCGGAACTTTGGGAGATGACGGTAATGCGACAAATGCTAGTGGATCTATTTGCCCAAAAGGTTGGAAGATGCCAAATATAAAAGGCGCTACTGAGAATGGAAGTTTTTATTATATGCTGTCGCAATATGGGGTGGAAAGTACTGTTTCTGGAACTAGCAACGTTAGCGGTAGTGATGGGAATAATAATACCTACAACATTGCCTTGAGCCCACTTTTCTTTGTGCGAGGTGGTACCGTTGATCCGGGTGATTATATTGGCTATGCCGGACTATGGGGAGAGTACTGGACTTCATTAAGTAATAGAGATACGTATAATGCTTATGGTGGAAGATTTGATGCAGATAGTGTTTTTTCTACCAGTACTACTTATCGCTCTCACGGTATTTCTGTTCGCTGTCTTGTTCCTACTACCTAAATATGTTAATTAAGCAAAAATCTAATCCTTTTTATCTCTGTTAAAGATGGTTTTAACTTGTAACGGCGTTACAAGTTCAACTTAAAAACCTTTCCGCTCTGGCCGCCGCACTCGTCAATACCCTCATAAAATATGCTACTTTAAAATCGAGGCAATATGGTACTTTCTGATAAATTATATTGTAATTGCTAGGCTCGGCGACGCCTGCGCGCGGCGGACCCTGGTCTAGCAGAAGTTGGCGAGGCGGCGGCTGGGGCGGAGAAGGGATTGTGGTGTTAGTGGAAGTATATTATATATTGTATATCGGAGGGGGTTGGGAGTTTGATGAAGTGGGGGCGGTATGATATAATTTAGCTATGAGAGGGCGTAGCTCAGGGGTTAGAGCAGGCGGCTCATAACCGCTTGGTCGTTGGTTCGAACCCAACCGCCCTCACCATCACCAGTTTGAGATTTTGAGATTTGATTTTGTGAAAGGGGGAGAGTGTGATATAATTTTGGTATCTATTTTATGGGGGTGGTAAAATTGGACCTTAATTATGAAGGTTTATTACCAGCGAAACTGTACGAAGTGAAGGCGGACCGGATTTGTGAGTTGTACGCGATTAAGCTGCGGATGACGGCGCCGAGGGCGCTGGAGCTAAGGTATGCGTTTCCGTTTACGGAGAATGTTTGGCCGATGATTGGATTGTCGGTGGCGGAGCATTCGTTTATGATGGCGCAGCTGATTGGGGCGGTGTATCTGGAGTTTCTGGATTTGTT
Organism: uncultured Candidatus Saccharibacteria bacterium; assembly: GCA_964442535.1. Taxonomy (GTDB): domain Bacteria; phylum Patescibacteriota; class Saccharimonadia; order Saccharimonadales; family Saccharimonadaceae; genus Nanosyncoccus. Next base: position 9,302 of record CAYTZL010000022.1, read on the forward strand.
TGCGGAGAAGGGAATTTCGATCGAGATGGCCGAGTCGGAGGCGTTGCATCATGATGATGCGGAGGCGTTGACTGGGGATGCGGCAACAGATGTTGATGGAATCACGCGTGCGATGAAGGATGCGGCGGAAAGCAAAAGCATTGATCGGCAGTATGACGGCTTGGTGTGTCATAGCTATATGCGGTTGCGGCATGATGCGTACGAGGCGAAGGAGTCGTATCTGTCGAAGATTGTGAAGATGATGGATGCGGTGGACTTGGTGATGTTTGCGCAATATTGTGTGCGGAATCAGGTTGGCATGATTAGTCGCTACGGGGAAGAGGATTTTGCTTTGAAGGCGTTCGGGAAATTGTCGGTGATTGATCGGCGGACGCATAAAGAAGTGAGTCCGTATTTTGTAGCGGATGATCGCGCTGAGGTGCCGATTGCGGAGATTATGTATGATCATAGTTTGCCGCGGATTGAAAAGCTGGGGTGTCCGGAGCTGACGGGGCTGTTTAAGCTGTTGTGTGCGCGGGCGTTTGAGTTTCCGTTCGAGAAGTACAGTTTGGCGAATTTGCCGATGGATTTTGCAAAGTTTTCGTAATAGACCTGAGTGGAAAAGCCGCGGGCGATGCCCGCGGTTTTTGAGGCTATGCTATAATTGGGTTAAAGATAAGTTGTAACGGTTCTTTACTGGAGTGGGTTTATATGTTACAATATAGATTAAGAAAGGTTATCAAATGGAGAGGGAAGTAAAAGTTTCTAAAAACGTGGCGAAAGTGGCGCAGGCGCTGGGATTTTTGCTGTCTCTAGATGATAATCATAAAATGAACCGGGTGAAGTTGATTAAGCTGTTGTGGGCGGCGGACAGAATTCATATTCGAAGATATGGACGGACGGTGACGAATTTAGATGATTATTATGCTTTTCCGCATGGCCCGGTGTGCTCTTTGGCGTTGGATATTGCGCGGTTAAATAATATTGAATATGATGGGACGTTCGGCCGTGAGGAGCTGGAATATTTGAATGAATTTTTTACGTCGGATAATCGAGATACTTCGATGCAAAAGACGCCGGGGGATGAGTTCCTGTCGGAGAGCGATGAAGAGGCTTTGCGGGAGGCGTGGGAGAAGTTTAAAGATGTGGAGCCTTTTGAGCTGGCTGACAATATTAGCCATCAGTATCCGGAGTGGAGTAAGCGTGAGTCACTATTAGAGAACGGTAGCGGGAGGGAGAAGATTAATCTTGAGGACTTCTTTGAAAATCCGGAGGATGATAGGTATTTTGCCGAGGATGAGGCGCAGTTAAAAGCGGCTTATGCTTTGTATGAGGAAAATGTGAGTGACAAAGAAGAGTTGAAGTTGATTTTGAAGGCGAAATGATGGAGATTAGTGATGATATTCGTAAGGAGAGCTTTAGAAAATCTTTGAGGCAGGGGTCGGTTTTTAGGCTGAAGGGGGATATTCCGTTTGAAAGTGAATGTTATCATGTGTTTGTGGTGCTGAATTATGATGTAGATGCGGGGGAGATTTTGTTTTTGGTGAATGGGACTTCGCGGGTGGAGAAGAGGTGGCTGGCTTTGGAGGATGTGAGGGGGATTGACGCACGTTCGACAACGGTGTATGTGCGAGCGGGGTCGTATGGATTTTTGCCGAAGGATACGCTGTTTGATTGTAATAGCGTGCATTGTGTGAATATTGATATGCTGGATTTGGACAATATTGAGATGATTACGGGTGAGGTTTTGACGGAGGAGGATGTTGAGAGGTTGGTTTGTGCGGCGCTGGCGAGTCCGGTGGTTGAGCGGTTTGTGAAGAGGAAGATTAGGGGGTGTGAGGAGGGGTAGGATGGCGGAAGCGACAGGAAGAGTAATCTCGGGGCTAAAGCCCCTCTCCTCGGGCGTCGTCTCGGAAAAGAAAACTTGTTTTCTTTTCGCTCGACTCCTACGAGGTTCCCTACGCTCGATAACGAACCTTGGGCTCGAATCCTGTACTTTTCTAGAGAAAAGTAATAAAAATACCGTACTAAAGTACGGATTTTTATTACTTCCTGGCGGAAGCGACAGGATTATGACTTGCTAACGCAAGTCATTTCGCTGGGCGTCAGCTCAAAAGAAAATACAAGTATTTTCTTTGCTCGCTTCCTACAGCGACCGAACCTAGCGCCTGCGTGCTTCGGTTCGCATCCTGTCTGAAATTGGTTTAAGTATAAAAATAAGCCTCATTTACATTCGGCTTATGTTTATACTCAAATGGCGGAAGCGACAGGATTCGAACCTGCGAAAGGCGTAAACCTTTACACGCTTTCCAAGCGTGCTCCTTCAACCACTCGGACACGCTTCCGTCCTTTTGATTATAACACAATTTTATAGGAAGTGGGATTTTTCTCGGGGTGTTGGGGGATTTTGTTGGAGTGGGCGGTTTTGTGGTGGTTAGCGCGGTGTGGTAGGTTGGATTTTGCGGCAAAAAGTTGGGGGAGTTTTTGAAAACTACACTTGGTTTTTGCCGGTGATTTTAGGAGGTTTGGACGAGGCAGCGAAGGGAATAGCCGTAGTAGCGATAGTAGCTGTCGGACGGATCGACGCCGCTAGAGTAGAAGCTGAGGTAGTAGGCGACGCCAGTGCTAGAGTTGGCTCGAGAAGACCAGTAATAGCCGCTCTGGCCAGCGACTTGAAACTTATTAGTGTCGTAGAAGAATATACCTCCGCCCCGCACAAAGAATAGGGGACTCTGGGCAATGTTGTAGGTATTACTATTAACGGAACTAGTACCAGACAAACTACTGGACACTCCATATTGCTGTAGTAAATACGCAAAACTATTCTTCGCCGTACTATTACTATTTGGCAACTTCCAATTCTTCGGACAGATACTAGACGACGCATTAGCATTAGTAATCACCCCACCAGTCCCAGCCGTCGCCGCATTCCATTGGTAATAATTCCCAGCTAGATAGTGAGCATCGTATTCCGTAGCCGTATAGGTCTTATTGCCATTGTTTTTATAGAAATTTGGATCGGTCGACGGCGTACGACTTCCGACCGCCATGAACTGTCCTGAACAATTACTTAGCCCAACGTTATTGTTACTACACGCCGTAGTCGCCGTTGGGTTAATAATCACATAGTTACCTAGATTCCAAGAGTACGTCTCCGTGTTCGTGGTACTCCCCGTAGTGACCGACGACGTCGTGGTCCGTCCCGACGTCCAGCTACTAACATCAGTATCACTACTCGTAAGCGTTTTGCTCGTCGACAAATCTAGCGCCAAGTTCTGACTCATCCAACAATTCCCATCCAGCATTTTAGTAACCCAGTATTTCTTACTATCTCTCGTATCCGTCAACTGCAAAGTTTCATGAGTGTTCAACTTCCCACATGCCGTCGCATCAAAAGCTTGCATTGTCGTAATCGGCGTAGTTACCGTTCTCGGCTGCGCTACTACTGACAGAGTTACCGTATTCCCATAAAAATCCTCCGCCGCAGAATTATTAACTCTTGCTCCATAGAATAGCGTTAGTTTCTTCGTCACGCTACTACTCGTCACTCCGCCTGTTCCAACACTTTGTTGACTAGTAGTCATCGCTTTAAAACTTGTACTAGGACTAAAGCTTGCTTCATTATCTCCTAATACTCCATAATATCCCCATTCATTACTCATGCTTCCGAGGGTTTTAGATGAAGTAATGCTGGGGATCTTATGGGATGAGTTATTTCTTCCAGTTAAGTTAGTATTACCGGAAACATATACAGTATATCCATCAGTATTACCTACAGTAATCGTTGCGGTTTGTGACAATACTTTCCCGGCTTCGTCAGGATTAGTAGTAGCATTAGCCGCATCAAGATCTGTCTGCGTCGTCCCCGAACTAAGCGAAAGAGAAACGGAAGACGTAGTCTGTGACGACGAGTTTGCCGTTACGAGTTTAAGGTCTTCCTCCCAGCCGTTGGCGGCGGAAGCGGAATAGGAAAGGAGTGAGAAGCTGCTAGCTAAAATCGATGCTAGTAGGGTTAAAGGTTTAAGATTGACGTTTCGCATGGTTGCCCTCCTATTAGATATTGGAATACCCAGGCGGGCGTTTATGGTGATAAAACAAAAATGACACCGCGAGGGTGCTAATACAGTCCGTTCGACAACCATTACGGGTCTACTGAGCAACTGAGCCTCACGGTGTCATTTATACTCAGTGACTCGTAATTCGGTGAAACGAAAAACGATTGTGATTACGAACTGTATTAGCATTTTTATTGTATCACAGAAAAACTGTTTGTCGAGAAATTCTCGAGTACAAAATTGAACTTGTAAACGCTTTACAAGTTCAACCCCATTTTAACAGGGGTAGAAACCCCCAACTTTTTGCTTAATTAACCAATTTTGCCTATTTTTCCGCCTTTTCTCGAACTATTCACTCTTCTTTCCTTCCTCCCTCCCTAGCTTAGGACTAGGTGGTAGGGATTAGGCAGCGAAGGGAAATGCCGACATAGCGACCGCCGCTACTGTAAGACGGATTGACACCGGTACTGAAGTAAAAGTAGTAGGCCGGGCTGCCAGAGGTGGCCCGAGATGACCAGTAACGAGCGTACTGGCCAGCGACCTGGAAGGGTATAGTAGTATCGTAAGGGTCGATCCCACCGCCCCGCACAAAGAATAAAGGTTATGTTATAATGACATCATGGGTGGGCGGCAACGTTGACATTTCCTATAAAACGGTGTAAACTGGAAGCATATTTGGTTTGTTAGATTACCGTCGCTTCTTGGCGATGGTAATCTTTACTGTATGCTCTAGACGTAAACGCCCGAGACGTATAGTAATAACTATCCTCATACGCATATCCAATCTCCCCACCCGGTTAAAGTTGGTTTAGCCAAGAGGTTGCCGCCCACCTACTCCCAGGGTAGCACAATTTAAAAAATTTTAGCAAGCACAAGTACAATGTTTTGACAAAAAAGTTTTTTGTGGGGGAATATGCTCCTAATTGTGGAGTATGATTGTGAAAGTTGAGAGTATGTTTTGTAAAGTTCGGAGCATGTTTGTCGGAGTTGGGAGCATGATTTTTGGAATGGTAAAAATTGTGGAAAATATAGAGGTGAAACGTACTCGAGTGCTTGGGGCGTGATTGTGAAATGTAGGAGTATGTTTGGAGAAGTGAGGAGTACGATTGGAGAGTTGCGGAGTATGATTGGGGGGTGGAGTGAATTTGGTTTAAGGATGAGTGGAATGTGGGTGGAATTTGGGGAAGTGTGGTAAAATGGGGGTAAGAAGTGTGGGCGTGTAAAGTTGAGGGAATAGGAGGTGCCCAATGGTGAAAAATAAAAAGGCTGGGGGACAGTGCAAGTATATTTTTGTGACAGGTGGGGTGCTGTCGGGAGTGGGGAAGGGGATTACGGCGGCGTCGATTGGGGCGATTTTGAAGGCGAAGGGGTTTAAGGTTTCGATTCAGAAGTGTGATCCGTATTTGAATGTGGATGCGGGGTTGTTGAATCCGGTGGAGCATGGGGAGTGTTTTGTGACGGCGGATGGGAAAGAGACGGATTTGGATTTGGGGCATTATGAGCGGTTTTTGGATTTTGAGACGTCGCAGTATTCGTCGGTGTTGTCGGGGGCGCTGTATCGGGAGCTGATTGAGAAGGAGCGGAGCGGGGGATTTCGGGGGAAGACGGTGCAGATGATTCCGCATTTTACGAATTTGGTGCAGGAGAAGATCGAGAAGGCGAGTGAGGGGTCGGATGTGCATATTGTGGAGATTGGGGGGACGGTGGGGGATTATGAAGGATTGAGCTTCATTGAGGCGATT
>CAYTZL010000023.1:0-14832 GCA_964442535.1 uncultured Candidatus Saccharibacteria bacterium
CATGACATTTCTATAAACCAATCTACTATGACATTATCACGGGAAGATAACATCACAAAATAATACCCTTGACATTATATGTGACTTATGCTACAATAACCTTACAGCCTCCCCGAGGCCTAGCTTAGTATGTCTTAAATACCGTACTCGATCTTTAAAAGGAGAATTATTATGGCTTTTCTTAATCGCACCCTACGCCCCTCGCCTCGCTCCCCGCTCCCTGATAACGCCGCGAACTGCCTCGTCATCATGGCTACAATCATGGGCTGCACCCTCATCATCGCCAACCTCACCGGCATCAAAATCTGGGATCCGATCGCCCTTTTCCGCCAATTCTGCTCCTGGTGTCTCAACCTCTGGCCCGACCAACTCCAAACTCTCCCCGCCCACCTCCGCCTCGCTCGACTCATCGAATTCCTCGAGCACTACCACCTACCCGTCGACGGCAGCATCATCGTCTTCCCCATTACCTACATCCTCGGCGACCTCCTCGTCGAAATCTACGGCCAACGCACCGCCAACCGCATCGCCACCTACAACTTCCTCACCGGCCTCGGCGCCTGCCTTTTCCTTTGGATCGCAGCCGCTCTCCCCTCTTACCCGGGAGCCGACAACAGTTCCTTCGTCGCCATCTCCAACATGGCCAGCCGCCTTTTCCTCGCCAGTCTCATCAGCTTTTGGTGCAGCCAACGCCTCAACAACTTCATCTTCACCCTCATCCGCAACCAACCCGCGCCCTACGCCCGCAAATTCTGGATCCGCGCCCTCTCTTCGTCAATTTTCGCCCACCTCATCGACGCGATCATTTTCGAAACCATCGCCTTCTACGGCCGCCTCCCTCTCGCCGAATTCCTTTTGCAAGCCGTGTTCGCTTTCTTCGCCGGCCTCGCCCTCGAAGCGCTACTCCTCCCCCTCACCAGCCGCCTCGCCAAATCCCTCGAGCAACGCCTCGAATTCACCGACGGCCACCCCACCAGCTCTGCCACATAATTCCCTACACCCGGCGCCTCTCTCGAGGCGCTTTTTCATACTAAAACATGCTATAATATATGTTATGCAATTCGAAGTCCAAAAATCCATCCCCAGCAAGCTCGGCCGCGCCGGCATCATCCATACCGCCCACGGCGACATCAAGACCCCCGCCTTCATGGCCGTCGGCACGAACGGCTACGTCCGCTTCATCCCCGCAGCTGACCTCCACGAACTCGGCGCCCAAGCCATGCTCTCCAACGGCTACCACCTCCGCAACCAAGCCCCCGCCATCGCCGCCAGCGGCGGCCTCGCCAACTGGATCCCCGCACAAGAAAGCACTATCCAACCTCGGGTCGTGGACAAGCCAGGAGCTACACAAGATTGCAGTGCTCCGTCGTCTCTTTGCGAGAGGATCCGGACTTACGACGAGGTTGAGCGCCACGACCCCGTAACGACGGGCGTCGTGGACGCGCCTCGAGCAAAGACGATGACGGAGCACTGCGACTTTCAAACTCCCTGGCTTGCCCCAACCCTCACCGACTCTGGCGGCTTCCAAGTCATGTCCCTCGGCTCCGGCCTCGGCAAAGTCGTCTCTATGGAAAAAGAACGCCACGTTACCAACACCGCCCACAAAGACCGCCTCGCAAAAGTCACCGAAGACGGCGTCAATTTCCTCGATCCCTTCACCGGTCAACCCGATTTCATCGGCCCCGAAGAATCCATGCAAATCCAATGCCAAATCGGCGCCGACATCCACATGGCCTTCGACGAGCTCACTTCCCTCGCCGACACTTACGAATATAATATCGAAGCCATGCAGCGCACCGAACGCTGGGCCGAGCGCAGCCTCCGCGAACATATTAAACACCGCGACGACCTCGGCTACCGCCAACATCTCTACGGCGTCCTTCAAGGCGGACGTTGGGAAGACCTCCGCCGCTCCACCGCTAAAACGCTTAGCAGTATGTCCATCGACGGCGTCGAGTTCGATGGCTTCGGCCTCGGCGGCGCTTTCCTCAAAGAAGACCTCAGCGAAATTCTCCGCTGGTGCAATGAAGAGCTACCCGAAAACAAACCCCGCCATCTCCTCGGGCTCTCTCATCCCGACGACATCCTCATCGGCACCGAAATGGGCGCCGACACTTTCGACTGCGTCGCCCCCACCCGCGAAGCCCGCCATGGCAAAATCTACACCCGAGACGGCACCTTTAACTTACGGCAGTTCGCCGCTTCCGGCGCGACTCTCGATCGCGACTGCGATTGTAGTACCTGCCGCGCCGGCTGGACCCGCGGCGGCCTCCGCGCCTTATGGCGCTCCGGCGACCCCCTCCAAAAACAAAAATACTGCCACCTCGCCTCCATCCACAACCTCCGCTTCATCGTCCGCCTCACCGAAGAAATCCGCGCCGCCATCCTCGACGACTACTTCTCCCAGTACAAATCCGACTTCCTCCGCCGGTACTACGCCAATCGCTAACTATTCGATAGCAAATAATCCTTGACTTTACACTCCGTCCTACCCCTGTTCAGACCATTTTCCCTACTTGGGGAAAATGGTCTTTTATGTTATACTTGCATTTTTATATTCACGATGCACCACCATGATATAAATTATATGCTATAATTACTTTATGGACAAAAAAATCATCGAAGTCGACACTAAAACTTTCGTTCGCTTCTGGCTTGTTATCCTCGGTTTAGTTCTCTTCGGCCTCTTCCTTTGGAAAGCGGTCACCGGTTTAATCATTATCGGCATCGCCATCTTCCTCGCCATCGCGATCCAGCCCCTCGCCGGCCGTATTCGCCGCCTTACTCATCGAGAAAAAAGCGAAAGCCGCGAGAAAAACGAAGACCAAGAAAATTCCTCCTTCCCCTCCGTCCTTGCTTATATTATTATTATCGCCGCCCTCGGCATCATTTTTGCCGTTGTCGCCCCTGTTGTTGTAAACGAAACCATCCGCTTCGTCCGCCAGCTCCCCGAAACTTTCCAGAGCACCCTCGGTGGCTGGGACGGCATTAACAGCTTCGGCCAGAGCCTCGGTATCGACAACCTCCAGGGCGAAATCGTCAGCGGCCTCCAATCTTTCTCGAACTCCTTCGTCACTAACATCGGCAACGTCGTCGCCGTTGGCATCGGTACCATCTCCCAGGTCGTCACCGGCGTCATCCTCACCCTCGTCCTGACTCTCCTCTTCACTATCGAAGGCCCCGACTTAATTAAATCCTTCTGGGCTCTCCTCGAAGGTAAGCGCAAGCACAAAAGCGCCTCGATCCGCGCCTTCCAGCACCTCTCCGAACGCATCGGCAACGTCATCTCGACCTACATCACAAAACAAGTCACCGTCGCTTTCCTCGACGGCTGCGTCGTGACCGCCGCCGTCCTCCTCCTCTCGCTCACCTGCGGCTTCTCGAGCAGCCTCGCCCTCCCGATGGGTCTAATCGCCCTCGTCTTCTACCTAATCCCGATGTTCGGCCCCATTATCAGCTGCCTCCTCATTTCCCTCCTCCTCTTCTTCAGTTCCCCGATCGCCGCCGTCATTTTCCTCATTTTCTATATCATCTACGCCCAAGTCGAAAACAACTTCATCGCCCCGAAGCTCCAAGGCGACGCCCTTAACCTCCCGACTGCCCTCGTCCTCACCGCAATCATCATCGGCATGTACATGTTCGGCCTCATCGGCGCCATCATTGCCATCCCGATCGCCGGCTGCATCAAAGTCGTCCTCGAAGAGCTCCCGAACATCCGCGAAGCCCAGCGTAAAGACCTTCAAGGCTAGCTAACTTGTACAACGGGCCGACGCAAAAATCTTCAAAACTAACCAACCCGCGCAGCCTAGAACGACCACCTTCGAACCTAAACTAACCTAACGACAGTTCCAAACCAAACCGTAGCCACAACCACCTATTGTCCAAAACCACCAAAAATCAAATTTCGGCTCATAGCGCCAGAGCTTCACCCTCACCTCTACCTCTGTAACCAGTCAATCACATTCACTTTTTCAATCCCCTCAAATTCCTCAGGCACCAAATCCATCGTCAAAAGCATTTTTGGATAATTGTCCCGAATCCGCCTTAGCGGCGCCAGCTCCCGCTTCAACGCCTCCGGCTGCCCATTCACCCGATACGCAACCTGATAATACTCGCGCCCGCCGCCAGCCTTCTGTACCACAAAATCCACTTCACCATCATCCGCCTTCCCGACAAATACCTCTCCTTCGCCCCGCCGCAACAACTCCAAATACACCACATTCTCCAACCGATGTCCTAGATCCGATTCCTGTGAACTACCGAGCAAAATATTCCGCATCCCTAGATCCGCCACATAATACTTATCATTCGTCGACAAGAGCTTCTTCCCTTTTATGTCATACCGACTCGCCGGATAAATCAGATACGAATTCGCCAAATACTCCAAGAACTTCCTCACCGTCCCGTGCGCCACCGTCTCCTCGTTCCGCTTCAAGACCTCGCTAATGCTCCGCGCCGACAACGGACTTCCGATATTGTCAAACACAAATTTCACTACTTTTTCAAAATCCGCTCTCTCGCGAATTTCGTATCTCCCCGCAATATCCTTGTTCACGATCGTATCATACACATCCCGCAGATAATCATTCCCCAGCTTCTCATCCAGCTTCGACAGCGTCACCACCTCTGGAAACGAGCTACTCGTCAAATACTGCCCAAACAACCGATCCGTATTCGGCTCATCCGGAAACATCGACATATACTCCTTAAACGAAAACGGCAGCACATGAATCGAAATATATCTCCCCGTCAGTAGTGTCGCTAGCTCCCCCGACAACAAAAACGCATTACTCCCCGTCAAATACAAATCTACATTCTCTTTCACAAACAGCGAGTCCACCATCTCCTCAAAATGTTCCACCTTCTGAATCTCGTCCAGAAAAATATAATTCATCTCCGTCGGTACCAATTTCCGCTCAATCTCTTCATTCAACGCCCGCCAATCCCGCAGCTCAAAATTCTTCGCCTCTTCAAAATTAAACGACTGAATTTGCTTCGACTTCACCCCCTGCTTCGCCAAATCCTCCCGAAACAGCTCCAACAGCGTCGACTTCCCACACCGCCGAATCCCAGTAATCACCTTTATCACTTTCTGGTCCTTCAGTAACCGCAAGCGGTCTAAATACTGTGGACGCCACACATTCGTACTCATATTTCCATTATACCGCAATTCCCCACTATTGTCCAAAATTGCCATTTTTACCAATTTTGGCTCATAGCAACACCCCCTCCACCCCTGTTACCCTCCAAAAAATTTTCTCCCCGCAGGAAATTTTCCATACAACTCCCGCCCACCCTTCTAGGTCGCATTTAACTTCCATTTTACTACAAAAGCCACATTGATATTTCTTTTTGGAAGACGAGGGCTGCGGCCTAGAGGGGTGGGCGAGATCAGCATACAAACTCTCTACCTAGCCAAACAACGAACCGACCGACCGTATTGCTGACCGCTAAAAGTATAGCTGGAAGACGGATTGACATCGCTAGCCCTCAACACGAGAAAAAACGCTGGATTGCCATAACCGTCATAAGCTCCATAATATGACGACCAATAAGTCCCTCTACTGCCCGCCCCACTAAGTGTACGCTTAAATTGCATCGCATCTACATCATAATTCCCGTTCTCTCCCCCTCTCACAAAAAACAACGGGCTCAAAGCAATATTATATTCATAACCGTCCGCTACTCCGCTAGCGCTTCCCGTATTCCATGCCGTAGCTAAACCATACTCTTGCAAAAGGTCCGCATATGTACCACTAACAACCGTTGAATCATTTGTTGCACTGCCCGGTAACTTCCACCCTCTTGGGCATACACTCTCACTAGCATTCGAACCCACAACAGTTGCAGTTCCCGCCGCGGCAGCATTTTGCACATAATAATTCCCTACCAAATAATGCGCATCATAGACTCGACAGGCACTCGTCGCACTTTTATTTACAGCACTATTTGCGCTCTTCGTGCAAGTGCTGCCGTCAGTACCATTGTACAGCTCTCGCCTATAAAAATTCGGGTCACTGGACGCCGTCCAACCAGACACGTCCACAAAACCCTGCGCTGCGCAAGCTGACAAACCCGTCGTATTATTCCCGCATGCCGTTGTCGCAATCGGCGTATTCAGCACATACTGTCCAAGATCCCAAGAATCAGTGCCTTTCCCAACGCTAGCAGCGACACTGACCGCCGTTGCCACCGGCGGATAGCTACTCGAACTATTCCAATCACTCGTCACATCACTATCCGCCGCCTTCACATTGCTCGTCGTTATATCGAGACCCAAGTTTTGCGACATCCAGCAATTCCCATCCGCCAGCTTCGTCACCCAATAACTTTTATTATCTCTGGTATCGCGCAAATACGCCGTATCATTCACCGCCGCCGCACCACAAATGCTCGACGTCATCTCTTGCATCGTCTTAATCCCGCCAAACGTCTGTACAACCTTCGGCTGCGCTACCACCGAAAGCGTAACCATGTTCGAATAAGTATCCGCGGCTTGATTACCATTCACTTTTGCGCCGAAGCACATCGTAAACTGCTTCGTTGTCTTTGCATTTAATGTCCCCGCCGCAATCTGGTCGCCGGTTGTTTTCATCTGCTTCATAGTCTGAAGAGCACTACAATCAACGTCCCCTTCTGCCGTATACCAACCCCACTGGTTGTTCATCTGTGCTAAAGTAGTATTGCTTGTGACGGTTGGGATTTTATTGCTACCATCCACGCCGGTTAGGTTCGGATTTCCACTTAAGGTCACCGTATAGCCATCGGTTGCTCCAATTTCCACGCTAGCCGTCCGCTTCACTAGTCCAGCCGACTTGTTCGGATCGGTACTGCCGGCGCTCAGTTGGCCATTTGCCGTTCCACCGCCCATCGTAATACTCACCGATGACGCCTCGGCAGTACCACCCGCATTCAAATCCACTTCCCATCCATTCACCGCACTCACCAGCTCCGCCGGCAAACTTCCAGCCGCCAGCCCGACCATCAGCATTCCAGCCAATCCCATCACCTTAACTTTTCTATTCCGCTTCCGCATAAGCCCTCCTTTTAGTTACTTCAACCCGCGCGAAAGCCTAAATCCTCAAAACAAAAACGACACCGCACGGGTGTTAACGCAATTTGCTCAGTAATTAGATTATCGAACTCATCGCCCCATACGGTGCCGTATATCTTCGATAATCTAATAAACGAGCAAAACTCGATTATTGAAACAAATTGCGTTAACATCTCTATCATACCACACTTTTTTCATTACCAACGCAAAATCATCATTTTCCTCCGCCAAAGCCCATCACTCTTCTCTCCTTCCTCCCTAGCTTAGGACTAGGGGGTAGGGATTAGGCAGCGAAGGGAATAGCCGTTGTAGCGATTGACGTAGTTGGACGGATTGACGCTACTACCACCGAAGTAGAAGCTGTAGGCGAAGCTAGTGCTAGAGTAGGCTCGCGACGACCAGTAGTCGCCCCACTGGCCAGCGTAGCTGAGGTCGTTACCTGGACCGACGACGCCGCCCCGCACAAAGAATAAGGGACTCAGACCAGTCCCAAAAGACTTTTTTCCAAAATTATCATACTTGTGCTTGCAACTTTCTCAAATTTTTTGCTATCCTAGTAAGGCAACAATACAAAACTAAAGATATCTATGAAAAAGCAACTAATTTTTATCGACGATAGTGGAGATCCCGGCTTTAAGCCAGCTTCTAGCCCGAATTTTGTAATGGCAGCCGCCGTCTTTGACAGCCCAGAAACAGCAGACTTGCTCTCGCGACAAATCACAGAGTTTCGCAACTCATTAGGCTGGCGAAATGATTACGAATTTAAATTCGCAAAAATCAGAAAAGACATCATCGTTACACTACTACGCATAGTGACAGAGTGTGATTTTCGGGTTTATGCCGTCTATATTAACAAAGCCCACTTTCGCAAAGTAACCCCAACTCTCGATAACGAAAAACTTTATAACTGGACTATCAAAGAGCTATTGGAAATCATCCCATTAGGTAATACTAAGATTAAAATCGACGGCCGCTCCAGCAAAGATAATATGCGCAAAACCGCCACTTATCTACGACGCAGCATCAACACCGATAGCTCCAAAAAGCTTAATATTAAGTTCGAAGACTCAGTCGACAATAATTTAATTCAGTTAGCCGACTTAATTGCTGGTTCAATTCATCGTCACCTTAATGACAGCAAGACTGACTACGATACATATTTTGCGCTTATCAGAAAGAAGATAACAAACATCAAGGAGCTAAAGTAACGCACAAAAAATGAAACCAGCCCTATCTCTTACGAGCAGGCATCCATACGGATACTTTTCGGGCTGACTTCTTCCATCCCCATAATACCACACCTCCGACATCCTTACAACCCTCTTTTCCTGCTCTCTAACCTCAACAACCCCTCCTTATTCCTCACCCCGCCACCATACCCCGTCAAACTCCCATCCGTCCCCACTACCCGATGGCACGGAATAATAATACAAATCGGGTTCCACCCCACCGCGCCACCGACCGCCTGACTCGACATCTTCGCTATTCCCCGCCCCTTCGCAATCAACTCCGCAATCTCCTTATAAGTCCGCGTCTCGCCATAAGGTATTGTCCGCAAAATCTCCGAAACCGCCCTCCGAAATTCCGTCGCCCGCCCAATCCAATATTTCGGCACAAAATCCGGATTCTTTCCACTAAAATACACATTCAACCAGCGACCAGTCTCCTCAAAAATCGGCAATAGCTCTTCTACACAATTCTCCTCATGCTTCGCCGCATCCTTCGACCCGACAAACCACAACCCCGTCAGCGCTTCACCATCACTATTCAACAAAATATCATCAAACCCCTCCGGCGTCCGATAAAACCACTTATAAATCATCCTTTTGCTATTATACTACAGTCTACCGCAAACTCTCCGTCCAATTCTTCACTTCCTCGCTCGACGGATTCGACGCAAACCGCCGACCACTTTGCCAATCCCCGCTTCCCGCCACCCAGCAAAATTATTTCCCAAAACCACCCAAAAGTATGCTATAATATTCTGTAATGGACCGTCGCCAAGCGGTAAGGCACTGGGTTTTGGTCCCAGCATTCGCAGGTTCGAATCCTGCCGGTCCAGCCAAATTAGCATTTTCTCACTTTTGTGAGGAAATGGTAATTTAACGTGATACTGTCAGAAGGATTAGAACCGGCGTCGCGGAGCGACGGGTTCGTTATCGAGCAAAGCGAGATTACTCTTCCTGCCGGTTCCATATCATACAATTCAAGAACTATCGAGGGCAAGTTCAAGCAGCGCATCGCCGAGTCAAAAATCTCGTGCTTAGTTTTGTTATCGATGCCCTCAAAAGTAACAAAAACTAAGTTTTCTCATCAGGTGGGCTTGCATGACAAAACAGTCTTCGATTAAACCAGTTGAACTCGAACGCTATAGCCATCTCACCCTCCACGAAATCGAATCCGCCATCCAAAAATTAGAACGAAACCCTACCGTTAATACGAAATCCGAACTTCGTGCCGCTCGTCAAGCATTACAAAAGCGCCAACGCCTCATCAAGTCTCAAGCTATGGCGTTCGAGCAAACTAACGACCACCACTTGCTATTTTTTGATTCTACCTCCAACTTCTGCAAAATCGCCGGTCACTCGGTCCTATTTTTTACTATGACTATCGCCGATCGCATCCATTGGCGTTATTCCGTCAAAATCGACTCCGACCATTATTCCATTTCCGAAGACGGCATCATTTCCTTTCGCTCTCTCGAAAATCTCTCCAATCTCCTCGCCGGAATCGGCATCTTCCCCGACACCGAGCTTAGCACCGACGAGCTTCATTATTATCGCCTCGCCAAAGTTTACACTCCCGAACAAATCGCCAAACTCCGCGACCACACCCAACGTGACACCGAGCGCATGATGTCGATCGTCATGCCTACTTCTCCGCTACCCCTACTCTACGACGCCATCGCCCAAGTCTGCTACACAATTTACTACCAGTTCAAACACCTTTCCGACAGCCTCGCCCGCGATACCATCGGCCGCCGCATGATTTTAGAATCATATGAATTAATGGTTCAATACCTCGAATTCGCCAACGCCCGCAGCGATCTCGCTACCGAACGCAGCCTCGGCAAAATCGTTGAACTTGCCCGCCGCCTCCGTCATGGCATGGCCTATGCCGGTCGTGTTCAAATCCTCCGCCACCGCGAAATCTGCCAAATCCTCGAAAACCTCGTCATGATCGACCGTATCGCCAGCAAAGCCTATCAAAAAGCTAAGCGCCCGCGCACCCCTCCCCAGCAATGACTACCAACGCCGCCCGTTTCGAACAATTCCTCCTCCAGTCTCTTTGGCAAGCCTATGACGACGCCCGCAAAGGCAAACGCAAAACCATCGACGAACACCGCTTCGAACTCTCCGACATGGAAAATCTCATCCTCCTCCGCGACAGTATTGTTCGTCGCTGCTATAAACCTTCTCGCGGCGTCGCCTTCGTCATTCACGACCCCGTCACCCGCGAAATCGTCGCCGCCCCCTTTCGTGACCGCGTCATCCATCACTTCCTCTTCAACATCTGCGCCGATTGGTGGGATCGCCGTTTTATCGCCGACTCCTATTCCTGTCGCAAAAACAAAGGCACTCTCTACGGCCAGCAACGCCTCGCCACCCACATCCGCCGCGTCACCAATAATTATTCCGAACCCGCCTTTGCTGTCAAACTCGACATCCAAGGCTACTTCATGAGCCTTGACCACAAACTCCTTTTCCGGCGCGTTCTCTGGGGTCTCAAACGTCAATTCCGCTACCAACCTCATTCCACTCCCCACGTCCCCACCGGAGACAATGAATACTTTCATTTCAATTCCATCCATTGCCATCCCTGCGACCGCGAAAAGCTTTATCACACCGTAAAATTCCTCTGGAATCAAATCATCCACGACCAACCCATGAAAAACATCACTACCCGCGGCCGCCGCTCCGACTGGGAACTACTCCCCGCCAACAAAAGCCTCTTTAATCAGCCCAAAGGCCGCGGCATCGTCATCGGCAACCTCACTAGCCAGCTCCTCTCCAACATTTTCCTCGACCAGCTCGACCGCTACATCACTTTCGGCCTCGGCTACAAACATTACGGTCGCTACGTCGACGACTTTTTTATTATCGTTCCCATGTCCGGCCGCACCCAGCTCCTCCGCGACCTCACTGTTATCTCTAAATTCCTCAATCAAAAACTCCGCCTCACCCTCCACCCCAAAAAGCAATATCGCCAACCCGTCGAAAAAGGCGTCCCCTTTATCGGCACCGTCGTCTACCCCGGCTTTATCGTGCCTGGCCGCCGCACCCGCCGCAACTGTTTCCAAGCCGCCTACAACCTCTCCACCACCGGCACCGGCGATCTCGAAGGCTTCATCTCCCGCATGGGCACCATCAAACACATCAACAGCCGTCACTTTTTCAAAAAAGTCTTCGACAGCTTCGGCTGGCGTTTTGAATAACTAAGTGAAAATAATTATGGTTTGGAATAAGAGCCTAGTAGCTATTTTGAAGAGGGTGCGGACTTACGAGGAGCATTAGCGCGCCGACCCCGTAACGACGGGCGTCGGCGACGCGCCTCGAAAAATAGCTACTAGGCTCTTATTTCAAACCGTTATTTATAGTACGCCTTCCCCTCCAGCCGCACATCCACATACGCCGGTTTCAAATCCCGCTCTTGTAAATATTTCAGCATCCGCACCGCATCTTCCGCCGACACCGCCGATCCCCGGTCAATATTTATCTTAAAATACGTTTCCTCCCTTTCTAGATCCACATATAATTCCCTACTCGTCCCCGTCGGCAATACCACTCTCCTCACTGTATATCCCAAATCGCGAAAATCCTGCTCAATCTGCCCAATATATTGTTTCATCCTCATCGAAATCGTCCCCCGCCCCGACTCGTCAATAATCTCCGCCTTCGGCTCATATTGCTCGTCTTCCTGCCCTACAGTCTGCCGCGCCTCTTTTACCACGCCCCGCGCACCCATATAGGCCAACAATCCCAAAATCGCCACTAATAGCACCACCAACACCGCCGACGTTACATGTCGTCGATGCACCTTCCGCCGCGCCTGCATCCGATCCGATTCCGATTCCACCCGCTCCCGCTCCGCCACAATCGTCTGACCACGCTTCATCCGCTGCTTCTGTCCACCCATATCTTCCCCTACGCCTTCTCTTTCTTCCCAGCACTCTTCTCCGAGGCATTCACTTCCGCCTTCTCCGCCTCTGGCTTCTTCCACTGCTCATCCCCCGCCCCGACCTCCAGTATAATCGTCGCCAGCCTCGCCGCCGCATCCGGCTTCGCCTCATCATGCAACTTACTCGCTAATTCCGTCCGCTCCCGCGGCGCCCGCACCAAATGCCTCACCGCCTCCAGCAACAACTTCGGCGACTGCTGCATTTTCTCGTCTTCAATCATTTCCACTGCCCCCGCCCCTTGCAAATCTTTCGCATTCTTCAGCTGATGCCCGCCCGGCAACCTCTCAAATGGCACTAAAATCACCGCTTTCTCTAGCGCCGCCAACTCCGCAATCGTCGTCGCCCCCGCCCGGCTCACCACCACATCCGCCGCCCCGAGCAGCTCATGCATCGCCGAATTAAACTCCCACATCCGAAAATTCGATTTCAACTTCGCCTTATCCCACTCTTCATACCGCTTCAGCTCCACCATCCCCTCATAATGCTTCCGCCCCGCCACTAGCCCCACATTCGCGAACTTCAACATCTCCGGCAAAATCTCCCGCATCGCCTCATTAATATTCTCCGACCCCTGGCTACCGCCCGTTACCACTACCAGCGACCGCTCCGGATCAAACCCAAAATCCTTCTTTAATTTCTTCTGCTGTGCCTCACTCACCACCTTAAACTCTGGCGCCACCGGAATTCCCGTCTGTACTACACAAATCGTCTCATCTTCCAGCTTCAAACCCTTCCATCCCGTCGCCACCACCGTCGCATGTTTCATCAAAATCCGATTCGCCAACCCCGGCACCGCATCCGACTCATGCACCACATACGGAATCCCCAGCTTCTGCGCCACCAGCCCCACCGGCAGCCCCACGAATCCCCCCTTCAAGAAAATCACATCCGGTCGTTTCTTCTTTGGTAACAACCGCCAAAAACTCTGCACTAATCCCCCCGTAAACCCGAAGAATCCCACAATATTCCCAAACACTAAATCCTTCAGCACAATCCGCCAATTCTTAAACCAATCTTTCCATGTCCACCCCGCATACCGCCGAAACTTCCCCGCACACACTTTTCGCACCCGAATATACGGAATTTTCCGATTCCCCTGCTGTGCCTGCGACCCCCATCTCACCCCAATTTCTGTTGTAATTTTTACAACATTCTTATAGTACCTTCGGTCCGTCCAAAACTCCACTTTCGACCGCGGTTGCTTCTCCAAAATCTCTCGCACCACCGCCACCGCTGGCGTAATATGACCGCCCGAACCACCCCCAACTACCAATACCTTCATGACAACCTCCTTCTCGCTGGCACTTCTTCCATCCTTTTAGCGCTCATCCTTTCCGTTCGCTTCGGCTCAACCGTCTGTTTTCGTGGTTCCCGACTCGTATAACACGACAACTGCAAAGCCAGCCCCAGCGCCCCCGCCACAAATAGCATACTCGTCCCGCCATAGCTCAGAAGCGGCAACGTAATCCCCGTCAACGGTAACAATCCAATCATCGACGCAATATTCACCACCACATGCGCCACCGTCCATGCAAAAATTCCAATCACCACCAGCGACTCCTCATCATCCTGCAAATAATTCGCCGTCCTAAGCAACCTTAGCGGCAGTACCGTAAACGCCACCACTACCGCCAGCAGCCCTACAAACCCAAACGTTTCCCCCATCACCGCAAACACCGAATCGTTAATCGACTCCGGCAAATACCCCGTCGCCTGCACATTATTCCCAATCCCCACTCCGAACCATCCCCCCGTCCCGATCGCAATCATCGCATTCTCAATATGATACGAATCACTCGAATCTTCCGAACTAAACGTCATCAACCGCTCCATCCGATGCGGCGACGTCACAATCGTCAGCCCACCCATCACCCCAATCGCCAGCAGCGCTGCCAAAAAATATTTCATCCTAATCCCACTCATAAACAACATCATCAAAATAATCGCCATAATACTCACCCCCGTCCCCAAGTCCTTCTGCACAATCACCACGAAAAACAACGACAGCCCCGACACCACCACAAACGGAATCCAAAAGTCCAAACCCTCCAACCTACCTTGCTTCTTCCGTTCCGCCATCAAGCTCGCCAAATACAGCACTAGCCCGATCTTCAACACCTCCGCCGGCTGCACACTCAAACTCCCAAAATCAAACCACCGGCACGCCCCCAGCTCACATTTCGCCAGCCCACTTCCCGTCACCGCCAACACCGCCAAAAGCGCACACAATATCAATCCCAACAGCATCACCGCCTTACTCGTCTTCCGAATCACCGCATACGGCACCTTAAACGCCACCACGAATGCCACCAGCGCCAAACTCACATTAATCAACTGCTTAATAAAGAAATAATTCTCATCATAATTCGACCCATACACCGAGTTCAGCACATTCACCCGCATCGGCCCAATCGCATAAATCACAATCAGCCCCACCCCCAACAGCGCCAGCGTCAACGCCCCAATCATCCGATCACTCTTATGCTTACGCATCCCCCTCCTCAACATGTATCAAATCCCTATCACCCTGTTTCATATCCGTTATAGTGGGGGGGGGGGGGGGGGGGGGGGGGGGGGGGGGGGGGGGGGGGGGGGGGGG
>CAYTZL010000024.1:0-14639 GCA_964442535.1 uncultured Candidatus Saccharibacteria bacterium
GAAATCGTGTGGGCAGAAATGTCTCGGAGGTTCGAATCCTCTCGCTTCCGCCAAGTAATTCAAGTCAAAATTGACCAATTTCCAAGTTCTATTTTCGCTCGCTCGTCGATAAGACGCGTAATCAGATTTTTCCCTTCGGGAAAATCTTCCCGCGAGCGTTTTCTCGGAAAAGAAAGTAAAACTTTCTTCTCTCTCAAAAACTACGCGTTTCGCTCGATAGAATGTAAATTGGTCTCATTTTGTCCTTGAATTACGGCGATAAATTAAAAGAAATCCCAGAAGGGATTTATTTTGATTAGTTCTCCTTCGGAGGACGAGGCTTCGCGACTGCTAATGCGACTAGGGGTATCTGCCCGAAGAACTGGAAGTTGCCGAACTCCGGTGATAATACTACGAAGGGAACCTTTGGGTATTTACTGACGCAGTATGGGGTAAACAGTAAGCTTTCCGGTACTAGTTCCGTTAATGGTAATACCTACAACATCGCCCAGAGTCCCTTATTCTTTGTGCGGGGCGGCTACATCAGCCTACTCTATCCTAGTGAGCCTTTTAGCGGTGCTGGTCAGAATGGTCGTTATTGGTCTTCTCGAGCTTACTCGGATACAAACATCGTCTATGACCTCAACTTCGGTTCTAGTAGCGTCAATCCGTCCTATGTCGATGTGGGCTTCCGTCGCTACGTCGGCCGTTCCCTTCGCTGCCTAATCCCTACCACCTAGTCCTAAGCTAGGGAGGAAGGAGAGAAGTATTGTGGATTGTAGCTCGTTCGGCCATTGACCTGCTGGCATTGCTGGCGGTTTTTATGTAGCGTGGCTATCTTTTGAATTATACTGAAATTATACTGAAATTATACTGAAATTTCAGTATAGAATTTAGATACTTACGGTGTTTGCTGTAGTTGTTTTGCAAGTGCTGATGCTGAATAGTAGATTTTTTTGCCATTTTGCGTACCTTCAATTAGACCAAGTTTCTTAAGTTTCTGTAGATCGCTGTAGGCGGTGCGAAGTGTAACAGCATTCATGATGCAGTATGATTGAGCGGATGTGCTTGCGTGCGGGTCTTTTAGTATGTATTGCAAGGTACGGATTTGGCGTTCGTTTAGTTCTGGATACGTTGCTTGAATTTTAGATGTAATGGATATGCTCTGTTCTTTTTTCTGTTCGATGTGTTCCTGGAACTTTGTGATCGATTCTAGGATTCGTCGTATGTTGTAATCAAAAAAGTAAGTGAAGTCTAGACCGTCTTGTTCTGAGTATATATAGGAGTAAGCATAATCGTGAGATGAACGCTTTAGGAGCATGGAAATTGGTAAATAAGCCATAGCCCAGTAGTTATTTTTGAAGAGGTACCAGTAGAATATAGCTCTAGCTAGACGACCGTTACCGTCAGGGAACGGATGTAAATACCCTATCCAAAAATGTAGTTGGATGGCTTTAATTATTGGATGTATAAATTCTTCATCGTTAGCATAGTCGACTAGTCTTTCCAGCTCTTTTGCTACAAAGGATGCTTTTGGTGGGATATGGCCGATATTCTGTTCATAGAATACCACTATATCGTCGCTGTCTTTTCTGAAAGTTCCTGGTATATATTCTGGTGGTAGCGTGTTTTGGACTAATAGCATCTGTATTTCTTGTAGCATGAAAATGGAAAGTGGTTCATTTTTGTATTTTGTTTCGATTTGCTGAAGAACTTTATAATTGTTTAAAATCATGTGTTCTCCGCGTGTTTTTGGTTTAATGTTCTCTGTAAGCATCTTTTTTGCATATTTGCTTGAGGTGTCTGCTCCTTCAAGTTGGCTGGATGCAATTGATTCTTCTACTATTCCTCGCGCGAGATAGCGTTGGCGTTCGCTGCTCTGTTGCGAGGATGTTTTATCTGTTAGGAAAAAGCCACCTGCTTGCATATCTATTTCGCGCAGTATTTTATCGGTATATTTTGGGCGATAAAATGTAAAATTTTGATGTTTTGGGGTGCGTATTGGTGTTTGCGTAGATGATATTTGGCGGATACGGCGAATTAAATACCAGGATTCTGCTTCGTTAAAACCATCGATTGGCTCTAGGAATCTAGCTTTATCCCAGTATAGATATTTTTTGTTTGAGCTATTCTCTAGGTATTTGTCGATGATTTTTGGCTCATCAAAAAATCTTTGAATGATTTTTGCTTGCCTGGTTTTATCAACTTGTTCTGGTGTTTTTAGATGAATATAATCAAACATACTGAACTTTCCTTGTTTTTCATATGTAAATATTATAGCATGTTTTATGAAAAAATGTTGAAAATTGTTTGTAGTTTCAGTATAAAGTTTGGGTGGTGTTCATGATGAGAGATGCTAAATTTTGGGTAGCAAAAAGAAACCCCAGCGGCCGCGTGGCGGCGGGCTGGGGTGGGATGCTAATCAATGGGCGATGGTTTCTATTGTGAGGTTAATCGTGCTGTGCGTTGAGTGGATATGGTGGTTGTGGCTATTGGGCGTGGTGAGTTAGGAATCTTTGATTTTGAGAAGGTTGGGTGTGGTGAGTTAGGACTCTTTGATTTTGAGGAGGTCGAGCCAGAAGCGGACGATGGGGACGCTGCGGAGGTTGTCGAGTTGATAGACGATTTCGTGGCAGGGGCGGAATTGGCGGTGGGCGTTTTGGATGGTGCGGAGGGCGGTGGCGGCGAAGAAGAGGTCGTATTCTTCGATGGCGCCGGAGAAGACGATTTTGAGCTCGCCGGTGCTGGTAGTGACTTGGCCGTGGCTGAAATGGTGTTCGGTGTAGGGGACGCGGATGCCGCCGTAGCAGGGGGCGAATTTGAGCTGGTTGTACAACCATCTGATTACTTCGTTGGAGAGGTTTATGGCGTCGTCGGATGCGTTGAGTTCTTCGAGGAGGGTGTAGTAGATGGGGGCGTTTTCGAGGTTGCGGGCTTTGAGGATGGTGTCGACTTTGTAGATGAGGTCGAATTTGTCCGTGGGCTTCGTGATGCTGAGGTCGGGGAAGTGCCAGAGGGTTTGGAGCTTGGCTTCGGCGGCATCGTCGCCGCCGCTGGTGCTTTGAAGGTCGAGAAGGAAGCGGTTCTTCATGCTGGCGCTGTTGTCGGATTTAATGATTGTGTCGTCGATAATGAGGCGCCAGCTGGCGTTGCGCATGAGGTAGCTGTATTGGGAGAGGGTCTTCTGGAGGGCGCGTGTGATTGTGGTGGCGATAAGGTCGAGGGACTCCGATTCGTCATATTTGGATTTCAGGATTTCCATAGTTAAAACCTCCGTAAAATAGTGTAGGTGACGGACGGGACTGATTAGCAAATTAAAGAACGCAAAGCCCCGCCCGCTAGACTATGTAATTATATCATGGAGTTGTGGAAAAGGCAAGGGGATGATATGGGTTAGGAGAAGAGTTTGGAGAATTGTTCGAGGAGGGGGATTTTGCTGAGGTAGTTGGGCCACATACTGAGGAGGTTGCCGGGGCGGGTGTCGCGGTTGTCGCCGTAGCCGTCGGCGAGGATGGAGGTTTCGTAGAGGGGGGTGGCGATGTCGGTGGGGAGGAGCCATTCGCGGCGGCAGCCGGTGGAGGTGAGAGGGGAGTTGGTTTCGATGTTGGGGATCCAGCAGCGGTGTTCGGAGTCGCTATAAAAGAGCCAGGAAGTTTGTTTGTCGAGAGCGGGGAAGGCCACGGCACGGCAGGCGCCGGCGAGGGCGGTGGGGATTTGGTACTTGGCGAGGGTGGATTGGAAATTGGGGGCGGTGTCGGCGCTGACGGAGATGAGTTGAGGGGCGATTTTGTGGCGGTTCGGGGCGATGAGGGCGCCGGAATCGGCGTTGTAAGCGGTGGAGGAGACTTCGCGGTAGAAGTCGCCGCGGAGGAGACCTTTAGAGTAAGCGTCGCGGAATTCTTGGCGGGTATTATAGGCGGGGGCGGTGCCGGCGAAGAGGAAGTCGGGGTTGGTGTTGGTGAGGGAGAGAGAGGTATTCGTAGCGTCGATTTGATTGAGGGAATTTTGGAGGAGGATGGGGAGGATGGTGGATTTTTCGTGGAAGCCGACGCCGAAGACTTCGATGCCTTCGCCACTGAGGTCGCGGATGTAGTCGGGGAGGTAGTGCCAGAGGCCGAGGGTTTTGTCACGGTAGTAGCTGCGGACTTTGAGGCCGTTCGGGGAGGTGACGTAGGCGAGGACGGCGGATTGGCCGCTAGTGAGGGTGAAGAGATGGGAAAAGTAGATAGTTTTGCCGTCGATAGTGGCGGAGAAATAAGGGACGAGGCCGGAGTTGATGAGGCTGGGGACGTTGAGGCGGTAATCTTGGCCGGCTTGGCGCCAGGCGTCGCCTTCGATGATGGCGTGGTTGAGGATTTGGTCGCGGCGCTCTTCGCTGATGGTGGTAATGGTGGCGTCGGGGATTTTGGTGACATTAGTAATAGGGGTGCGTTCGGCGAGAGTGGGTGTGACAGGGTCGAGGAGGGAAGGAAGAGTGCTGACGGAGTCGATGTTTTCGGCGCGGGTGTGGGCTTCGCGGCGGAGAAGTTCGAATTGGCGGTAATATTTATAACGGTCGCCATATATATTATATTCGAGGGAGTTCATGGCTTTGATGTAGTCGGCGAGCTGGGATTTTGTGGCTTGGGGGCGAATTTCAATGAGGAAACGGCGGCGGAGCTCGGCGAAGGCGACGGGGGTGCGGTAGTCGGGCTGGTCGCGGCGCGGGGCGCTGAGGAATTTTTTGAGGTCTTTTACCGTGAGGTCGTGCCAGTTGGTGATGTCGTAACCGGCGATGACGGCGAGGATTTGGTGCTGGTAGGGGTGGGTGGAGATTTGGTCAAAAATAGCTTCTAAGTTGTGCTTTTCGAAAGTGGCGGGGATAGTGCGGAGGAAGGCGACTTCGTCGCTAGAGGTGACGCGGCCGTCGCGGAGGGCTTTGAAAACGCTGATGCGTTCGGTGGCGGGGTCGGTAGGGGAATCGGGGAAAAGCTGGCCGTATAAATAGTGGATAATAGAGAGTTGGATTTGTTCGGACTCGGAAACGGGGACGTTAGTAGGGGCGCTAGCGGGCTGGCTAGCTTGAGGATTCTGTGCGTTTTGAACACTCTGGGGGTTTTGAGGTTTTTGAGGCCCATCCGTTTTACTCTCAAACATAAGTATATTATAGCATGGAAATGACTTGGTCTGGCAAATATTTGTTCATTTAGTTGCGAGAACTACTTCACCAACTTTTCTTGGGGCGTGTCCACGACGCCTGCCGTCGCAGGGTCGTGGCACTAATGCTCGTCGTAACTCCGCACCCCCTGCGAAAAGAGGTGAAAGTAGTTCTCGCAACGATGACCAGTATTTGTCAGCCGAAGATTGATTTTATGTAATTTTTACTCTAGTATAAGAGTGAAAAATGTGCTATAATGAAGGTGTTGCGAGAAATCGCAATGCTCATTTTCATTGTCAAGTGGATCGTTTTCGCGATTTTTCGTTAGAAACGTCGCGATTTCGTCCACGATATGCACTCGTAGCTCAGCTGGATAGAGCGTTGGCTTGCGGAGCCAAAGGTCGCAGGTTCGAATCCTACCGAGTGTACCATGAGAAGGCCCCGACTTTAGTCGGGGGTTTCTCATGGGATGGGCATTATGTTTGCGAAAATGGGGAAAGTGTAGTATAGTGGTATTGTATCGTGGGGTTTTGTGCTCTCGGTACGTTATACGTTGCCCTCGGGATGAGGGCTAGATTTTGAGGACTCTTGTTACGGAGAACATGAGAATTGTGGCTGAGGACGAAGCTTAAATTGGGGCTTAAATTGAAGTTTAAGCTTAAGTTTAGGTAAATGAAGGACTAGCTGGAGTTTGGAGTGGAGGACGTAATGAGGGACTCATGAACCTTAAAAAGGAGGATTTGCATGAAGACAAGTGTGAAGCGGATCGTTGTAGTGGTGATGGCTTTGGCGATGCTGTGGTCTGTGACAGGGACGGCGGCGGCGTTGGAGCCGGTTTGCCCGACGTATCAGGAAGCCTATGAGAGTATGATTGCGCTGAAGACGACGTATCCCGAAGGGATGGCCTGGACGAACTACTTGCCGTATGGGCGAGATGGTGACAAGGGCGACGCGTACTATTGGAAAGGGGGTGTTGTGAACGGTATGCGTGGTAGCCTTGGTTGTTCGGCATTTGCTTGTATCCTAAGTGATGAAGCATTTGGCAATTTGCCGGCGCGAGTAGTCAACAGGGGCAATTTTGCGTACGAGGATGTTAAAGTCGGCGATATTTTGAGGCTTTACGGTAATGCGCATTCCGTAATTGTGCTGCAAAAAAGTGCTGGCGGCGTAACGGTTGCGGAAGCGAACTACAATAAGTCGGTCCATTGGGGGCGGGCGATGAGTGAAGCGGAAGTGATGACGGCGGATTTCGTGGTTACGCGGTATCCGACGAACTTTAATCCGGCGCCGGACGCTGATGCGGATACTATTGTGCAGCGGGGAACGGAAGGCGCGGTGAATTGGTCGCTGACGAAGGCCGGAGTGCTGACGATTTCTGGCGATGGCGTGATGCCGAACTTTACGACGGATGCGTTGCCGGCGTGGCAGGCTTATAATGACGATATCAATACAATCGTGATTGAGCCGGGCGTGACGGCGATTGGGGATTATGCGTTTTATCAGAGTCAGGCTCTGAGCGTGTATATTCCGAATAGCGTGGTGAAGATTGGCGACGGCGCGTTTAGCCGGGCGGCGCTGATTGCGGTAACGGTACCGGGATCGGTGAAGACGGTTGGTCAGCAGGCGTTCTATATGTGCCCGAATTTGGCTTCGGTGACGATTGCGGATGGCGTAGAAACAATTGGCGACGAAGCGTTTCGGGGATGTACGACGTTAGGTTATATTGATTTTCCGTCGAGTGTGACTTCGATCGGTTCGGGAGCGTTCATGAGCTGTAGTCAGATGACGCGGGTGAGGTTTATGCCTGGAGAGGAAACAGTGAGGATGGGTGATAACCTGTTTACTCAGTGTTGGTATCTGCGGAGCGTGACTTTGCCGCTGAAGGCGGATCGGATTAGCGCGGGAATGTTCCAATCTTGTACGGCGTTGCGCAATATCTATATTCCGGCGGGAGTGTCGGAAATCGGAGATATGGCGTTTACGCAGTGCCAATTCTTGCAGGACGACGGAATTTATTTCGGAGGCAGCGAGCAGAGGTGGAATGAGATTGGCGGCAGAGCGGCGTTGATTACGTTGCAGCCGTTGCGGGTGCCGGTGCATTATGATGTTGTATTCGAGGATCCGTTTGCGAAGAATCCGGATGATCCAGGGGACATCGTGTTGGATGATTCGAAGGAGCCGGTTGATCCGATTGATCCGATTGACCCGATCGATCCGGTGGATCCGGCGCCGGTGCATGATGCGAATTCTGAGCATGTTTTTGCGGATTATGTGAAGCAGGCGGATGGAAGCGCAAAGTGTAAAATTGATGGCTGTACGAAGACGTTGACGGCAGAGGAATATCAGGCGATTTGTCCCGATAAGACTCAGCACGAGGAGATTTTAAAAGGACAGAGTTGTGCGACGTGTGGGTTTGCAGGAGTGAAGGATGCTGGCTCGAGTGGTTCTGAAGGAACTGGAACTGGATCGGGGACTGGAACGGATACTGGCTCGGGAACGGGTTCGGGATCTGGCGACTCGTCGGGATCTGGTTCTTCAGGGACTGGCAACAGTGGTTCTTCTGGGTCCGGTTCAGGAACAGGATCTGGTTCGGGATCTTTTGGTTCTGGCTCTTCCGGTTCTAGCTCTGGCAATCACGGCGGCTCTAAGCCGACAACGCCACAGCAACCGACGACACCGCAGGAGCCGGATGATAAGCTGAATACGGGAGAGCCGGTTGGCGAGGGGAAGGACTTTGCGGATGTGTCGAGTGAAGATTGGGCGTATGAAGCGGTACGGTTTGTGACTGCGAAGGGCCTGTTCAACGGCACCTCTGCTACAACGTTCTCTCCCAACGCTCCGATGACTCGGGCGATGGTGGTGACCGTGCTGGCGAGGTATGACGGTGTGGATACCAACGGCGGTAGCACCTGGTATGCCAAGGGCGTCGAATGGGCGATGTCTAAGGGCGTGAGCGATGGTTCTAATCCGACTGCAGACATTTCTCGTGAACAGCTGGTGACCATGCTGTGGAGATATGTTGGTGAGCCCGGTGCTGGTATGGACCTGAACGGGTATACTGATGCTACGGAAGTTAGTTCTTATGCTACTAACGCGATGCGTTGGGCAGTGGAGAATGGCGTGATCAAGGGCCGTACGAGTACGACTCTGGCTCCTAAGGGTCAGGCCACAAGAGCGGAAGTTGCGCAGATCTTTGCGAACTTTGAAAAGGAGGGCTTAGGATGAAGCAGTGCTTGATGAAAGTTTGCCGGGAGATCGCTGTAATGGCGCTGGCACTGGTGTTGGCGTTAGTATTGACGATGCTGGCGGCGGTGTCAGGAAAGGCAGCGGCGGCGGAAGTGGTTGGTGCGAATCGACCGATGGATCCGGCGCTGCAGCAGGTGACGATTACGGTGACAGACGATCCGGTGACGGGTTTGAAGTTGGTGAAGCTTACGTCGACGAGGCCGGGTCCGATCACGACGAAGGTGTCGGCTTTTGATATGACGCCGGGGGTTGTGGCGATACTGGTAAATAAGGACGGCACGACCGAGTTGCTGAGGAAATCGGTGGCGGTGGAAGACGGAGTCATTCTGACGGTGCCGAATGGTGCGACCGTGGTGTTGCTGAACAAAGCCAAATTCTTCACCGATGTGCCAAGCGGGCACTGGGCGAATGGCGCGGTGCAGTTTGTGAGTGCGCGGGAAATGTTCGCGGGGACGAGTGCGACGATGTTTTCGCCGGAGGCTCCGATGACTGGGCTGATGGTGGTGACGGCGTTGGCGAGATATGACGGAGTTGATACTTCTAGCGGCGTGACTTGGTACGCGAAAGGCGTCGAGTGGGCGGTTAAGAAGGGAATCAGTGACGGGATAAACCTGAATGTGAATATTTCGCGCGAGGAATTGGTGACGATGATGTGGCGATATGCTGGGTCACCGCGGTCGCGGCTGGATTTGAGTCGATATAGTGATGTTAATCAGATTAGCTCTTATGTGATCGAGGCAGCGCGCTGGGCGGTGGAGAAAGGTGTGATTCGAGGTTATGGTAATAACACGCTTAATCCGAAAGGGTCAGTGACGCGAGCCGAGGTGGCGCAAATCTTCCGGAATTTTATTACTGTCCAGGCGACTAGTGCTTGAGATGGTGAAGCCCCTGCTACGGCAGGGGCTTTTAAAAGGTGTACAGTTATGCAAGGTGCTTTCACCGTCTTTTCGCGAGGCGCGTCGCCGACGCCCGTCGTTACGGGGTCGGCGCGCTCATGCTCCTCGTAAGTCCGCATCCTCGCTAAAAAGAGGTGAAAGCGCCTTGCATAATCGTACATCTATAACTAGACATGCCGATAAAAGGCGATTGACAAAAATGCTAATGTATGCTATTCTTGGAGAGAATAGAGTTTTACGGATGCGATTCTAAGTGATTGGAAGAATGATTGAGGGAATTGCGTGCGGATTCTATGGTTAGTGTAGGACTATTAGTACTTTAGGAGGTGTAGACATGAAGAACGTGATTAATGCGAAGGATTGGCTTGTGCTGAACACGGAGTTGAGAAAGTGGGAGACGATTCTGCGGGCGGATGTTGATGACGTCAAGACTAACTCGGTAGAGTCGGATGAGACCGAGCTGTTGCAGATTAACTCAATGGAGCCGGTCGAGACCGAGCTGTTGCAGAGTTTGAGGCGGTTATGGCATCCGCAGTTGGCGGTCGTAGTGCGGGTGGATAACTGCATGGAGACGAGCGTGTCGACCTGTGTGGATATGCTGCTGGCGCAGACGATGGATGATCTTGTGATTATCTTGATGGATTCGGGGCTTTCGACGAGTGTGAGTCGGCTTTGTGATAGTTATGCGGAGTACCATAAGAATGTGGTGGTTGTGCATGAGGAGCAGGGCTGGAACTTGGGCGAGAGCATGAACGCCGGGCTGGCGATTGCGAGGGTGGTGGACGCGGAGTTCGTGAGTTTTGTGACGACGAATACGCGGCCGATTATGCGGACGTATGAACTTTGCCTGAAGCGGATTCAGGAGTTGAAGGCGGATGTGGCATATTGCGGTATGGCATTGTATTCTCCGGGGGCGTTGAAGTCGTTCGAAAGAGTACAAATGCTGGTGGAGCCGTTTTACGGCAATTTGGCGGTAGACCGAGAGTATGGTGGAGCGTCTAATGATGAGGTGAAAACGGCAATTTGCGCGGTACAGAATGCGCCGGACGGCGTGTTTAAGCTGGAGGATTGTCCGGCGCTGCTGATGAATATGCTGCGGAGCGACCCGTTTGTGTTTCGGACGGAATTTTTAAATGGCCAGAATTTAATTTGGTACGAGAGTGACGAAATGTGGAGTCAGATTCCGTTCCTGATGAGCGCGCTGCTTGCGACGGATAGGATTGTTGTGGTGAAGGAGAATTTGATTTGGGTGTGGTGTGGAGATAGACACCAGACTGCGGAACTGATGCTCCTGAAGGCGAATCCGATGCAGTTAGTGCATGCATGCGAAGAGGCGTTGTATAGGCTGACGGCAAAGCGTGGGCATATGGACGACCTTGGCCAGCTGGGCTATGCGCTGGCGGCGTTCGTTGCGGTGAAGAACTGGGCGGTGTATATGCCAGAGGTGCGGCGGATGAAGCGCGAGCATAATGCGGAGCTGGTTTGCCTCTGTGAAGACGATGCGTTGCCGGGAGAAAAACGGTTTGCGGAGTATGCGCGGGCGCTGAAGAAGTTGCTGTGCCGCTTGGATGATGGTGATACGTTAATGGATCACGGGAACAGTTTTTTGAATGCAAACGATGCGGCATTCATTAAGCCGTTTTTGTCGGTAATGTTTTAACACCTTGATGGCCCCTGCTTTGGCAGGGGTCATTTGCGTGATATTTCGGGTATTTTAATGTAGGTGGAATGTTTTTTGGGGTGAATTTGAGGTATTTTAACGTAAGCGGAATGTTTTGTCAAATAATTATTGTGGAAAAGGGAAGAAATGTGCTAAAATAGGGGTATGGAAAATACTGCGAAACTTTCTGGAGGTAAGAAGCGGTTCCGTCTTGAACGCGCAAAGGTGAAGCTGCTAGCGTCTTATTATGGGCATCCAGCGCGCGATTTGAAATTAATTTGTATTACGGGGTCGACGGGGAAGGCGACGGTGGCGCATTTTGTGCACGAGATTTTGCGGGCGGCGAGTCAGCCGGCGGCGATTTTGGCGTCGGATGGGGTGATAAAGGCGACGGTTTTGCATAAGTTTTTGAATGATGCATGGAAGGCGAAGGTGACTTATGCGGTGATTACGGCGCCGGCGGATGCGTTGGCGGCGGAGACGTTTTATGGATTGCCGATTTATGCGGCGGCGTTGACGGATTTTGTGCCGTCAGGGTTGTCGGACCCGGATTTGAAGAGTTATTTGGACGCGAAGGGGACATTGTTTAGGATGAACCCGGAGGTGGTGGTGCTGAATAGGGATGATGCGCATTATCCGGATTTTGCGCAGTTTAAGGGGACTTCAGAGACGGTGACGTACGGGGCGAGTTCGGATTCGGATCTTAGAATTGATTATTCGAAGCTGTATCGGAAGGGAACGGAGGCGAGCTTGAGCATGGGGAATCGGGCGTTTACGGTGGCGAGTTTCTTGACGGGGGAGTCGGTGGTGTCGTATATGGCTTGTGCGGCGGCGGTGGCGACGGCGTTGAATGTGGGGGTTACGGCGATAGCGGAGGGGATTGCTAGTTACGAATAGGAAAAAGTGCGGTATGGAGATGACGGAGATTGACCGGAAGAGTTTGGAGAATGCGAAGGCGTTTTTTGCTGATGGAGAAGCGGGGAAGGTGAAGGTAGGGACGACGGAGGGGTTGAGGCGGATTCATCGGGCGCTTTTTGGGGGTTTGTATGATTTTGCGGGGGAGATCCGGAAGGAGAACTTGGCGAAGGGAAATTTTCGGTTTGCGAATACGCTGTACTTAGAGGAAATTTTGCGGAAGATTGATGAAATGCCGGAGGTGACGCTGGAAGAGATTGTGGCGAAATATGTGGAGATGAATATTGCACATCCGTTTCGGGAGGGGAATGGGCGGAGTACGCGGATTTGGCTGGATTTGATGTTGAAGCGGAGTTTGGGGAAGATGGTGGATTGGAGTAAGATCGATAAGTATCAGTATTTGCAGGCGATGGAGCGGAGTCCGGTGAATGATTTGGAGATTAGGACGTTGGTGGCGGAGAATTTGACGGATGATTTGAGTGAGGCGAAGGTGTTTAAGGGGCTGGAGACATCGTATTATTATGAGGTTTAAGGAGGGTGATGAGGGATTTTGATTATTTGGGGGAAAAGTCGGTGTATTTGGATGCGGCGTGTCAGAGCCTGAGGCCGCGGCCGGTGGTGGAGGCGATGGAGCGGTATTTTTATGAGCATAATTCGTGTGGGGAGAGAGTGAAATATCCGTGGGGAGAGCGGACGGATGAGCTGGTGGAAGGGGCGCGGAAGAAGGTTTTGAAGTTGCTGAAATTGAAGGAGAAGGAGTATTTTGTCAGTTTTACGCTGAATACGACGTATGGGGTGAATTTGTTGCTGAACTCGCTGGTGGCGGAGGGGGATAAGAGAGCGGCGGGGGGCGGCTTCGGGGTGAGGAAGGTGGTGACGTCGGAGATTGAGCATAATTCGCCGTTTTTGGCGACGATGGCGGCGGCGGAGCGGATGGGGGTGCCGCGGATTGTGCTGAGGCGGAAAGAAAATGGAAATTTGATTTATGAGGGGAAAATCGGGGAGGTAGCGCGGAGCTTTAGTGGGGAATTGTCGGCGGAGGAAGAGATGGATTTTCGGGGGGCGGTGCTGGTGGTGAACTGCGCGGCGAATTTTGATGGGCGGAAATTGGGGAATTTGAAGGAAGTGGTGAAGCGGGTGCATCGGGATGGAGGGATAGTGATTGTGGATGCGGCGCAGGCGATGGCGCATTATTATGAGATGTTGGAGAAAACAGAGGCGGATGCGATTTGTTTCTCGGCGCACAAGATGTATTCGGCGTCGCTGGGGGTGATGGTGGTGCGGAGGGATTTGGTGTCGCGGCTACGGCTGAGTTTTGTGGGTGGGGGGATGGTGGACGATGTGTTTGAGGATCGGTATTTGCTGTCGAGTGAGAATAAGGATAATGTGCATACGGTGTTTGAGCCGGGGCTGCAGGCGTGGGGAGAGATTTGTGCGCTGAATGAGGCGGTGAGTTGGTTGGAGAAGCGGACAAAAGCGGATAAGAAACGGCTGGAGGATTGCACGAGGGAACTGGATGAGTTTTTGCGGTCGAAGGAGAAGGTGAGGATGGTGGGTTCTCTGGAAAATGGGCCGAATCCAACGATGAGTTTTTATGTGGAGGGGATGGATTCGCATTTGCTGGCGGCGGCGCTGGGGAAGGAGGGGATTATGGCGCGGGCGGGGTATTTTTGCGTGCATTATTATTTGGATAAAGTGTTAGGATTGCCGTCGCTGGTGAGGTTTTCTTTGAGTTATGCGACGAGGGAGGGGGATGTGGAGAGGGTGAAGAAAGTGATGGGGAGGGTGTAGGGGGTTCGCGCAAAGATAATATGGGGCTTAGTAACTAGTTAGCTTTTCTCGAGACCCGCGAACGCGCCCGTTCGCACGGGGCGTTAGCTCTTCGCGGTCAGCGTGACCGCTCTTTTCTTGCGAAAAGACTTCGTATTCTCTAACGACTCAGAGCAAGCTCTGGTCGTTATCCTGAATACTTGCCTTTTAGTCTTTCAAAACCATCTAAGCTACGCTACGCACTGGTCGCATAGAAAGTTTTCTCTCCTTCCTCCTTAGCTTAGGACTAGGGAGGTAGGGATTAGGCAGCGAAGGGAATAGCCTCGGTAGCGATGGTAGTAGTCGGACGGATTGACGTTACTACCACCGAAGTAGAAGCTGTGGGCGTCGCTAGTAGTAGAGCTGGCTCGGGATGACCAGTAGTTGCCCGACTGGCCAGCGTACTGGAAGGGTGATGACTCACCAGAGTAAATGCGGCCGCCCCGCACAAAGAATAAGGGACTTAAGGCAATGTTATAAGTATTACTATTAACGGAACTCGTACCAGACAGACTACTCGCGACTCCATACTGCGATAGTAAATATCTAAATGAGCCCTTAGTCATGTTGCTACTAATGTCTCCGCTATTCGGCAACTTCCGGTTCTTGGGGCAGATGTAAGGTGCAGCCAGCGTGCCGAGGCACTTTTTGACGAAAAAGGCTAGACAAAACGTTCATTGTCAAGTATTATTAAGTTGTGGATTAGGTGTTGCCACTATCGTCTTCGGTTTTGTCTATGTTGACGACATAAACATCCCCGTTGATGATGGTGACAACATTTTTGGTTTCTTGATGTTCTAAACGTTTATAGAGCATCCGAAGGAACCGCAAAAGTAGTCTTTTCATAACGTACTCCGTTTCTCACCGCAAAATAATTCCACCACGACTCTACAAATGTTCTAGCCACTGGCTGCTATTTTAGGGTAGCACAAAATGAAAAAATTTGATTTAATGCGGAAAATGTGTGTATTTACATATCTGTCTTTCCAGAGAGTAA
>CAYTZL010000025.1:0-14449 GCA_964442535.1 uncultured Candidatus Saccharibacteria bacterium
GTGGGGAATAAGCTGTTTGATGATGCGGATAAGCCGGTGCATGAGGCGGTGGTGAAGGATCGGATTCATATTTCGCGTGAAGGGATTTTTGTCATTGTGCTGACGGTGGCGAGGAAGAATAATCGGCTAATTAAGACGCCGGATATTGTTTCGCGGGCGTTTATTTACCTGGATAATTCGGAGGAGCTGGTGGCGAAAATTCGGCACTATCTACGGCTGAAGATGGAGAAGGCGCGCGGGGATGATGTTAAGGCGCTGAAAGAAGAGATTAAAGAGGACGTGACGCATATTTTGTTTGATGCGACGGGACATACGCCGATAGTGATCCCAGTAATAAATAGGGTGTAATTCTCGAAGGTTTTGTTACATAATTGTGTAATCGTCCGGTCACGCAGGGATACTTCATCATCTTTTCTTGGGGCGCGTCGCCGACGCCCGTCGTTACGGGGTCGGCGCGCTAATGCTCCTCGTGAGTCCGCACCCCCTGCGAAAAGAGATGGAAGTATCCCTGCGTGACCGACTATTGAATTATGCAACAAGGCTATTCTTGAATTCTAGGGTGGAGCGATTTTCCGACTTCGCTTACCTAGCAAGCGTGCGTCGGTTGGAGAAAACGTTAATTTGCTGAGCTATATTATCGTATGATAAGGGGTTTCTCTCCCTCCTCCCTAGCTTAGGACTAGGGGGTAGGGATTAGGCAGCTAAGGGAATCGCCGTTGTAGCGACTGTTGCCGATGGACGGACTGATGCTACTATCATTGAAGTAGAGGTTGTAGGTGCTGCTAGAACCGGCCCGGGAGGACCAGTAGGCACCGTTCTGGCCAGCGTACCTAGATGGCGTACTAGAGTTGTACGGACTGATATATCCGCCCCGCACAAAGAATGAAAGTTGCGCTATAATAATTTTGGGTGAGCGGTAACGTTGACATTTTTGTAAAGCTAGTGTAAGATGAGGTTATAAGGTTTTAGTTAGCGTTTCTTTTTAGAGACGCTAATTTGTACTGTATGCTCAAGACGAACTCGCCCTAAGCGTATAGTAAGAACTAAAGCCATACAACGCTCCAATCTCCCGACCCGACAAAAGTTAGTAAAGCCAAGAGGTTGCCGTCCACCTGTATTCAGAGTAGCACAAAATGAAAAATTTTAGCAAGCACTAGCATGACGTTTTGACAAAAAAGTTTTTTGTTAAAAAATATGCCTCGAATTGCCGAGCATGATTTAAATTTCTCGAAGCATATTTTACAAAGTCGGGAGCATGATTTTTGAAGTAGTGGATTTTAGAGTAATTACAGAGTTAAAATGTGCTTAAATACTTGGAGCATAGTGCTAAAATTCAAGAGCATGATTGTGAAGTGCGGGAGTATGTTATTCTTTGTGCGGGGCGGTAGCGTTAATTCTAGCTATCGGCAACTCGGCGGCGCCGGTCAGTACGGCTACTGCTGGTCGTCCCGAGCTGGTGCTAACGCTCACAATGCCCATAGTTTTCGCTTCGATGACAGCGAGGTTGTTCCACTCTACGACTTCAGTCGTAGCATCGGTTATCCCCTTCGCTGCCTAATCCTTACCCCCTAGTCTTAAGCTAGGGAGGAAGGAGAGAAGGGGGATATGTGGGTGGTGATTTTCTGCCTTGTTGGATGATTGGAAGTGCGGTACAATAGAGATGTTCAGTTCTATAAGCTGGTTTATGGCTTTATGCGGTTTTGGTTGCGATTCGTTTGTTGAAAACGACATCGCAGGTTGCAAGCGAATTGCGTCCAACGCAGAGCGCTGGCTTATAGGACTGAACACCCTTCTGCGGTGTCGTTTTTGTTTTGGGGTTCATTCGCGGAGGGTCAAGGTAACTAAAGGAGGGCCTCATGCGGAGCAGAAATACAATATTAAGCGTAATAACAATAGCGACGGCTATTGTGATATGGGGAAGTAACGAAGCTTCCGCCGCCAACGGTTGGGACATTCCGCTCAACGGGCCATCTACCACAACTTCACAGACTAGCTCCTCTGTTTCTCTATCTTTAAGCTCCGGAACCATCCAAACAGACCTCGACGCTGCAAACGCTACTACTAATCCAGACGAGGCTGGTAAAGTATTATCACAGACGGCCACTATTACCGTAGGTAATACTGATGGTTATACAGTATATGTTTCCGGTAATACTAATCTAACTGGAAGAAATAATACCAATCATAAGATCCCCAGCATTACTTCATTTAAGACCCTCGGAAGTATGAGTAATGAGTGGGGATATTATGCTACGCTCGGTGATACGGAGGCGAGTTATAATCCGAGTACTAGCTTTAAGGCAATGACAACCGGTCAACAAAGTGTTGGTACTGGCGGAGCGACCACTAGCAATGTAACGAAGAAACTAACGCTCTTTTACGGAGCAAGGGTGAATGGTTCTGCTGTAGAAGATTTTTATGGGAATACGGTAACACTAAGTGTAGTTGCGCAGCCGAGGACAGTGACGACGACTGTAACTAAGTTTAATGGCATTACTACTATGCAGGAAATGACTAGTACGATTTGTAAGAATGCAGCAGAAAATGATACGGCCAGATTGAGGGATACCAGAGATGGGAAATATTATTGGGTGACGAAATTGAAGGATGGGAATTGTTGGATGTCGCAAAATTTAGCGCTGGATTTGTCGACGGGTAAGACGTTGACGAGCAGCGATAGTGACGTGAGTAGTTGGAAGCCGACACGTAATACTATACAGAATGTGCCGACGGGTGGATCGGGGGTTAATACCGAGACTTATTCGTGGAACTTGGGGAAATATGTGATTATTAATCCGACGACTTATACGCCCTCTACAGTTTGCTCTATCAATAATATTGGGCTATCAGCTTGTTCTGGGCAGTTTATGGCGGTCGGAAGTAGGACTCCGAGTAGTGACCCGAACTTTTATAAAACACATGGCGCAACTTATACCGCAACGGAATATGATGCACACTACCTTGCTGGGAATTACTATCAGTGGACTGCGGCGACGGCTGGAACTGGCAAGGGAATTAGTAACGCGAATGCGAGTGGCAGCATCTGTCCGAAGAATTGGAAGTTACCAAGTTCTGGGGATGATACGACAAAAGGAACTTTTGGATTCATGCTTTCGCAGTACGGGTTGAATAGTGAGATTGAGGGTGTTAATGGTAATAATGCTTATAATATTGCACGAAGTCCTTTGTTTTTTGTACGGGGTGGGAAAATTAATCCGGATGCTTCTAGAGGGGCTTTGCAAAGTGTCGGCCAGGTTGGTATCTATTGGTCTTCTCAGGCTTCGAGCACTGATGCTGCCCGCTCCCTTTATATTGATAATACTACTATGCCGTCGAGTAATTTTAGTCGTTCGTTTGGCCTTTCTCTTCGTTGCCTTGTTCCGACTGCATAGGATTGCGCTGATTACTTGGTGGCTTCTCTCCTTCCTCCCTAGCTTAGGACTAGGTGGTAGGGATTAGGCAGCGAAGGGATTGGCCGCCGTAGCGACTGAGGCTGCCGGACGGATTGACGCTAGTATTGAAGTAGAAGTTGTAGGCTTGGACAGTATCGGAGTAAGCTCGAGAGGACCAGTAGCTGCCGTAGCGGCCAGCGTACTCGAATGGATTAGACTGACCACTCCATACATCACCGCCCCGCACAAAGAATAAGGGACTTAGAGCAATGTTATACGTATTACTATTAACGGAACTAGTACCAGACAGACTGCTCTGCACTCCATACTGCACCAACATATATCCGTAGCTACCGCTACCGTTGTTGCCATAGTTTGGCAACTTCCAGTTCTTGGGGCAGATGTTGTAACAGAGAAAAATATGCTTTTGATAGTGAAGTATGATTAAAAAAATCAATAGCATGTTTTTTGGAGTTGGAAGAATGTTTTACAAATTTGAGAGTATGATTTTTGAAGGAGCGTTTTCTATGGTAATTACAGGGATGAAATATGTTCGGGTATTTGGAGCATGATTTTAAGTTATAGGAGTATGTTTGGAGGAGTGGGGAGTATGATTGTGAAATGTCGGAGCATGTTATTCTTTGTGCGGGGCGGCTACGTCTACCCTGGCAGCTCTAATCCGTTCAGTGGCGTTGGTCGGGAGGGCGATTATTGGTCCTCTCGAGCCGGCTCTAGTACTGGTGGCGCATACAGCCTCGGCTTCTACGGTACCAGCGTCAATCCGTCTAGCGACAGTGCTCGCTACGTTGGCTATCCCCTTCGCTGCCTAATCCCTACCACCTAGTCCTAAGCTAGGGAGGAAGGAGAGAAGATGATCCACAACTAAAAAGACCTTTACACAAAAACCGAAGGAAATTGGTGTAGTTTTTACACAAAATCCGAAGGATGATTTTGGTGGGAAATGTAGGAAAAATGTTGGGGTTATGGTAAAATTGGGGTATGAGTGGTAGGCAAAAGGTGGAGGAAAATGCGGTGGTGAGTGTGTCTCGTGGTCGTGGTGCTGGAATGTCGTTGGCGGAAGTTACTGGTGTGGCTGATGGCCAGAAGACGATGACGGGGCATAAGCAGCAGAAGATTGGTATGAAAGCCGGGCGGCGAAGTTGGAATGGCGGCGAACGGGGGAGAGCTGGGGGAGTTCGGGGAGAACGTGGACTTCAGAAAACTCGGCGGAGCGGAGCGAAGCAAGAGTGGGGAGCGGGGCGGGTTGTGCTGCTTTTGGTGGCGGTGATTGTGGTGGTGGGGCTGGTGATTTGGGGGATTGTGGTATTGATTTTGGTTTTGATTGGTGAGCCGGAGGAGCCGGATTATGCGTTTGGGGCGGAGGCGGCGGTAAATGTGCAGGAGCAGGCGCAGGAGGTTTGGCGCGAGGCGATGGCGAAGAGCGAGGAGGCGGGGTTGACGTCGGGGGAATCGGGGGTGGAGGCGGTGAGCGGATACTTCGACGAACAAATTGCGCGCTCGAAAGATGAGGCGGAGAAGATTGATTTGACTCTGATTGAGATGGCGGTGCTTTCGGCGAATGCGCAGCCGGCGGCGGTGGTGGAGGCTTCGGCGCGGATTTCGTTGATGGATTTGGATGAAACGCAACAGGGGAGGTACTTGGGGATGTTGATGAATGCATACTATAATTTAGGTGATTATGCGAGTGGGAATTATTTTGCGGAGCGGTTGGGAGTGCTGGAGTTGGATGAGAGTGAGGAGGAAGCGGAGTGAAGAAGATGAGCGGAAATAGTAAAGTGAGCAAGGCGGATAGAGGGGGCGGAGCTGTGCGGGGACGGATGGGCCGGTGCTTGCGGGGGAGGGCGAGTCGGTGGGGAGTAGTGGCGGTTGTGGGGCTGGCGGTGCTGGCGATGATTGGGGTGACGGGGGTGAGGAATGAAGCGGCGGGGGCGAGCGTGGACAGTTGTTTGGCGACGAGCGGAGCGGCGGATGTGGTGTCGGTGCAGAATGCTTGTCGGCTGTGTCGGCAGGATACACGTGGTGCGTTGTGGATAAACGGGTCGAGTACAAACCGGAATTCGAGCACGATTGATATTACGGCGGAGCAGGCGAATGGGGCGGTGGATATGTATATATGGGGGCAGGTTTATTCTTGTGCGCGGGCGAGTACGAGGAGTAATGTGGCGTATTATATCTGGGTTGGTCATGCGGGACAGATGATTGGGAATGGACAGAATTTGCAGGGGGCGGTGAATTATGTGAGCGATAATAATGCGTCGAAGTCATTGTATAGAGGGACGGGGATTGGTCGGGCGTATACTTGGTATCAGCCACTAGGGTCGACGAACCTGCAGATGAAGTTGGATGTGAAGGCATTTATAGCGGATGCGGCGACGAAGCATACGACGGAGCAGGACGCGGTGTTGGGGACGGTGGAGGTCTATCGGGCGACGGTGTCGGTGAACCGGTGTAACAATGCGGGGTATGGGAAATATGTGAATACGAATGGGGCGAAGGGCGGGACGTGCTATGGGGATGATAGTGAGATTGTAGTGCGGATTGCGGGCGGAGCGCCGGTGAAGCCGGATGATGCGACGGGGGAGTTTTACTCGACGTCGTCGGTGAAGGTCGAGGGGACGGAGTTTTGGCCGGTGATGGAAGGCGATAGTCAGAAAGATGGTATGCGGGGGTCGGCGAACGAAGGTGCTGGTGATGCGGGCTGGGTGGAGTTCACGGCGGATTATGATACGGAGTCGGTGCCGGTGAAGTTTTGGCATAATTTGACTTACACGAGCGAGCGGGAGTTTGCAGAGGCGGATGTGATTGCGGAGGTGAGTACGGCGTGGTCGACGGATTTGGAGGGGGCGGATGGACGCGAGGAGAGCGGGGAGTTTGTGATCGATCCGAAGAAGAAAGAAGTGACGTCGGGGAATTTGAATGAGCAGACGGTGATGGTACGTCTCGAGCCGGGCGAAACGAAGACGGTTTGTCAGACGATTAGCTATGATCCGAAATGGATTAGTTTTACGGAAACGGGGCATGTGGACGGTACAGCGGGGCATGAAACGGCGCATGACCATTATGAATATAGCGTGAATGGTAGCGGAAATGCGAGTTCGCAAGCTTGTGTGAAGATTACGCGGCCGTTGCCTCCGGACGGAGTGCCGTATTCGCAGGGGCGAACGCGGGCGCAGAATATGTTTGTGGGCGAAACGGCAGAGCTAGGCTGGGATAATTTGAGTATGGCGTCGTCGATTCGGCGGAGAGTAACGGGGTTGCAGTCGGTGGTGTATCTAGTGCCGGCAAATAAGAGTTTGAGCGAAACGGCGCTGGCGGCGGGGAAAATGATGGATAGTTCGGGCGGGCGGTCGTTGTGTGAGTGGTTTAATGGTAAGAGTGAGCTCAGTCCGGTGAAGTGCGAAGTGGTGGATTCGATACGGATGAGTTGGGATAAGTCGAATACTTATAAGAAACAGGAAACGGTGGCGGTGCCGAATTTGGTGGGCTATAAATATTGTAACTCGGCGGGGTATTTCGTGGAGTATTGGCACAAGGTTTGTGGGAAACATGGGTGTTACTGGGTGCATGATTATCAATATGATCATTGGCGAATTTACGATTCGGCGTGTCGGACGATTGCGAAGAAGCCGACAATATCGGTGTGGAATAGTGGCGTGTTTGTGGACGGTGCGGTGAATGCAAATTTGGCGTTGAGATATACGAATGATAATGATACGCTGGCGGGGGATTTGTTTGGGGCAATGGGGGAGAGTGAAGAGAAATTGGCGGAAGATTTGAAGGCGAAGCTGGGGGAAGGCGGGGATGCGAGAGCGGTGTTCGGATCGTGGGCGGAGCATTTGTTAGTGGCGAATGGTGAGGTGAAGGGATTTGCTTCGGGAGCGGCGCTGAGTAGGGGCGGCACGAGTGGTACGGAGACGAAGAATTATTCAAGTTTGACGATTGCGAATGCGAACGGGGAAATTGGTCAGGCGGGAGTGACGGTGAATCAGGCAATGAGGACGAGGCTGGAGAGTTATTTGAAAACGAATACTGGCGTGATGAAGGGCGGAAGCGTGACGGAGATTTATCAGCGGAATGGCGGGATTCGGGATACGCGAGTGATTGTGGTAGATGGTAACTTGCGGATTGAGGAGAACATTACGATGGCGGCGGATAGCTACGAGAATATTTATCAGATTCCGAAAGCGGTGATATTTGTGCAGGGTGATGTGGAGATTTCGGGGGAGGTTGAGCAGATTGATGCGTGGATTATCGCGACGGGGAAGATTGACGCGTGCGAGGAGTTTAGTAGCGGGACGGAGACGGCGGCGGTTGGATATCGGAGCGAGACGGCGAAGTGCGATAAGAGGTTGATGTTTAACGGGGCGGTGATGGCTGGGGGTATTGAGTTGCATCGGATGTACGGGGTTGATCCGGAACAGGGAACGGAGCGTTATACGGCGGCGGAGGTGTTTAATCTGAGTGCGGAGAATTATTTGTGGGCGTATGCGCAGGCGGGGAGGTATGGATCGAGTTATAGCGAGGCGTATACGCGCGAACTGGCTCCAAGGTATTAGGACGAGTTCTCTTCGGCTATTTCTTTGTCAAATCGTCCAGTGCGCGGAAGCAGTACCTTGAGTACAGCTTCCTTGCGCGCTTCCGATTTTCCTCGAACTAGCTCGAAGATCTACTCGTCCTTGTTTGACGCGAATTCGGACCTTCTTGTCTATATGTTATTTGCGAACTAGCTCGAAGATTGACTCGTCCTTGACTTTGCGTCTTTCGGTTTATGAAAAAAGAGCGCCGCGGGGGCGCTCTTGGTCGGCTGTTAGGCGTAAGCTACTGGGTTGTTAGGCTGGTAGGTCATTAGGTCGTTAAGCCGCGACGAGAGTCGGGCGGAGAAGTTGGTCGAAATTGTTGATTAGCGTTTCGGCTAACAGAGTGGTTTTGGGCGCGTAATGGAGAAGATTGCGGCGATGGAAATCGTCGGTCAAGATGTAGAAGCTGGTAAATTCGGCTAGGTATTCGGATGAATTGGTCTGAGCATAGGAGCGGAGGAAGCGGGAAGCTTGCTCGCGCTCGGCGTAAAAGACGGCGTTGAGCTGAGTTTGGTTCCAGCCAACGCGGTTGGCGGCGTAATGGGTGAATTCGTGTAAGGTGGTGCGGGGATTTTCGTAGTTGAGGTAAATGGTCTTTTCGCGGTAGCTTGTGAGACCGCTAATGTCTTGTCCGGTCAGAATTTTGCCGTTTTGGGCAATTTGTCCAGTATAGCGTTCAAAACTAATTTGCCAATCTTGGTCCTTAAAGTCGGTAAGCCAAGCAGTAGGGATTTGATTATAAGCACTCATGAGAGAGTTGCGGCCTTTGTAGGTTTCGGAATTCCAGGTTGTGGTTGACGACGGTTTAATAGTCGATTCGGAAATGGTTACTGTTGGTTCGATACTTGATTTGGAAATGGTTGTTGTTGGTTTAGTAGTTGATTCAGGAGTAGTCGTTGTATTGGTAGCCGATTCGGAAACGAGCGTTACCGGTTCCATAGTTAGTTCGGAAATGGGATTGGGGAGAACTGCATTTTCTAGGGAATCGGCGAGTTCGGTAAGCTCGGTAGAGGTCATAGCGGCGTAGGGATTGTCAGAAGGGTCGACAAGGCCGCAGGAAATCAGCGCAGTCCGAGCATTGGCGTAGGAATGGCTGAGATTTTGGTCGTAGGCGGGAATGTCGGGATATAGGTCGGAAGGATACGGGTAAAGGTCGAAAGTGGGCAGGAGAATGCGCCATATCATTGCGCGACTGAAATACTGTTGTTGTTCTAAAACAGTCTTTTCGGGTCCAGTGATATGTCCGGCCTCGGAAAGTACGTCGAGGTCGGGCGTTAGGTGAGTACGGTCAGCGACGAGAGTAACAATATCGTCGGCGGTAACGTAAGTCTGAGCAATAGTTGGAGTTTGAGAAGGGCCGATAGTGTTGACGTTCTCGGCGGAGGGTTTTTCGGGGAGGGCGGTGGGTTCGGTTGAGTTGGCCGTATTGGCCGTGTCGGTTGCGTCGGCAGATTTGGCGACGTCAGTGGTTTCAGCGGTGTCGGTTGTTGTAATTGTGTCGTCTTCGGTTATGTCGGCGATGCCGATTGTGT
The DNA here is from genome assembly GCA_964442535.1 of uncultured Candidatus Saccharibacteria bacterium. Classification (GTDB taxonomy): domain Bacteria; phylum Patescibacteriota; class Saccharimonadia; order Saccharimonadales; family Saccharimonadaceae; genus Nanosyncoccus. Next base: position 9,523 of record CAYTZL010000025.1, read on the forward strand.
CGATCGTATCGGTTGTAGCGGTTGAGTTGATTGTGCTAGCTGTGTCAGTTGTAGTGGTTGTGTTGGTTGTGTCGGGAGTTCCCAGCTCGTCGGTTGTGACGATTGTTTCAGCTGTGGATTCTTCGATGATTGTGCCATCGGCTACATCGTTAGGAAGGTCGGAAGGGTTAGGTTTGTTTTCGGTAGGGTGATTAGTTGTGTCGTTGGTCGTGAGGTTAGTCATGTTCGGTTCGACGATCGAGTCGAATCTAGTGGTCGAGTTGATTTTGACGTTTTCGGGTAGGGAATTGATAGTAGTGACTTTGCTGAAGCTAGCGGAATCGATAATTCTACTAGGATCGACTGCCTCGTCGGGTCCGGCTGCAGCGCAGGCAAGAGAAGCGCTGCCGAATACGAGGAGGCTTAGGAACAAAATAAAGAAATGAACAATTTTCTTCATAATGATCCTCCTCTCTAAGTGATAAGATTGGCTTGTTAAGGTCCAAAGGTCAAGCCTTAGTTAAATTGTAATATATTAGATTATTTTAGTCAATGAGTTAAGAGGCGGTTTTGGCGCATTATGAACAGGGAGCGCCTCTAGGCGTTAGCGCTATTGACTTTTTCGGAAAAGTGTGCTACAATGGAAGGTTAGGGTAATAATTTGAAAATTGTTGAAAAAATGGGGAATTGGGGTGAAAAATGAGAAATAGTGGAGAGCGGGAGGTGAATTCGGGGGCTGTGGAAAAATAGAGTGAAAAAAGTGATTAGCACTCTTGACAAATGAGTGCCAACCTGATAGACTAGAGATAATGTAATTGAGTGTAAAGAGCGTGAGCTAGACGGAGAAAATATGGATAGTGATTTCAGCGATTTAATGAACCGGTTATCGGAAAATGCGAGGTTTGCTTTGCAGAAAGCGGACACGTTTAGTAAGAAGTATAATAATGGTTATATGGGGACGGAGCATATTCTGCTGGGGCTTCTGGCGCAGGATGTGTCGACGGCGGCGCAGCTGATGCGGAAGTATGATGTGACGCTAGAGAAGGCGGAGAAGGCTTTGGGGCAGGAGCCGGATGAGGTGAAAGATGGTGCGGCGATGGCGATGATGTCGCTGTCGGAGGCGGCGGTGTTGACGCTCCGGATGGCGGATGGCTGCGCGCGAGCGAAGAGTTTGAGCGTGGTGGGGACGGAATGTATTTTGTGCGCTTTGGTGGGGCAGCGGAGTTCGCGGGCGTCGGTGTTGCTGCAGAAGATGAAGGTGGATCTCGGGGAATTGGAGCAGGATGTGTTTGAAGCGCTTGATGAAGAAATGCAGCGTGAGTATTATCAGACGAAGCGGCATGAGTTTCGGAAGGGGCCGCAGTTGAAGTGGCTGAAGCGCTATGGGCAGGATTTGACGGAGATGGCGAAGGAGGATAAGCTGGACGCGGTGATTGGTCGGGATCGGGAGATTGAGCGGGTGGTGACGGTGCTAAGCCGGCGGACGAAGTCGAATCCGGTACTGATCGGCGAAGCCGGGGTGGGGAAGACGGCGATTGTGGAAGGCTTGGCGGAGCGGATTGTGAAGAATGACGTGCCGGGAGTTTTGATCGGGAAGCGGATTATTCAGGTAGATCTTTCGAATTTGGTCGCAGGGACGAAGTTCCGGGGCGAGTTTGAGGAACGGATTAAGGGGGTGATTGATGAAGCGGTGGCGAATGAAGATGTAATTTTGTTTATTGACGAGTTGCACTTGTTGAACGGTGCGGGGTCGGGCGAGGGTTCGATGGATGCGGCGAATATTTTGAAGCCGGCTTTGGCGCGGGGGCAGATTCAGCTGATCGGGGCGACGACGATGGATGAATATCGGAAGTACATCGAGAAGGATAAGGCTCTGGGGCGGAGGTTCCAGATCGTAATGGTGGAAGAGCCGACGCCGGAGGTGACGCTGAAAATTGTGCGCGGCGTGAAAAAGCATTACGAGAAGCATCACGGGGTGGAGATTCCGGATGAGATGCTGGAGATGGCGATTAATATGTCGGGGCGGTATATCAATGATCGGTTTATGCCAGATAAAGTGATTGATGTGATTGACGAGGCGGCGGCGATTGCGAAGGTTTCGGCGGATAAGAAGGGCGGTTCGGAGTATAAGAAGCTGCGAGTGCGCCTGAAAGAGGCCGAGGAGAAGATGACAGAGATGGCGGAGAAGGATGATTTCGAGGCGGCGGCGCTGTGTAAACAGGAAATGGAGAAAGCACAGGCGAGACTCAAGGCGTTCGAGAAGCAGAAGAAGGCGGATGCACCGGTGTTGTCGGAGGATGATTTAGCGTTAGCGATTTCGTTGAAGACGGGGATTCCGGTGGCGAAGGTGCATGGTTCGGAGCTAGAGGTGCTGAGCAATCTGGAGGGACATTTGAAGAGTTCGGTGATTGGACAAGATGAGGCGGTAAAGACGGTGGCGAAGGCGATTCGGCGGGGGCGGAGCGGAATTGCGAACGCGAATCGACCGATCGGATCGTTCCTGTTTATGGGGCCGACGGGGGTGGGGAAGACGGAGTTGGCGCGAGTGATTGCGCGGGAAGTTTTTGGCGGCGATAATGCGTTGATTAAAATTGATATGTCGGAATTTGGCGAGAAGCATAATGTGTCGCGGCTAGTCGGGGCGCCGGCGGGGTATGTTGGCTATGAAGATGGTGGAAAGTTGACGGAGATGGTGCGACGGCGTCCGTATTCGGTGGTGCTGTTCGATGAGATTGAGAAGGCGCATCCGGATGTGTTTAACATGCTGTTGCAGATTCTTGAGGATGGCGTATTGACCGATGGTCAGGGAAATAAGGTGAAGTTTAATAATACGGTGGTGATTTTGACTTCGAATCTGGGCGCGGATGATATGTATCGAGAGAGCGAGCTGGGGTTTGTAGCGAAGGGCGTGAAGGAAAAGCGTGAGCTGAATGCGGAGTATGAAGCGAGCAAGGTGACGGCGATGCGGGCGCTGAAGAAGGTGATGAAGCCGGAGCTGATTAATCGGCTGGATGCGATCTTGGTGTTTAGGGCGTTGACGCGGGATAATGTGGAGAAGATTTTCGATAATTTGGTTGAGGAACTGAAGAAGCGCTTGGTGGCGAAAGGTTTGAGCCTGAAGGTGACGCCGGCGGTGAAAGATTATCTGATTGATAAGGGGTACGATCCGAAGAATGGCGCGCGGCCGCTACGGCGGGTGATTGAGGATGAGATTGAATCGCTGATTGCGGAGGAGATTATCGCGGGGGAGTTGGATAAGGGTGATATTGCGGAGATTGACCTGAAGAAGGGTAAGGCAGAGGAAGAGAAGAAGCTAGTGGTTAAGGTTGTACATGGCTAAAAGGCGGCGTGGGGAGGGCGAAGCGAGCGCGGCGGTTGGTTCGGCGCGGAGGGGTTGGAACTGGCACGAGTTTGGGGTGGCGGCGGTTTTGACGGTGGCGATTTTGGGGGTGTATTTTCTCGGACAGCAGTGGGCGGTGCAGGATTGGTGGAAAGGGCTGTGGTTCCGACCGACGGAGGGGGTGGCGGCGATTCGGGATGACTTAGAATTGACGAAGAGTGGACAGAGGATTTTGATGGCGACGCAGCCGGTGCTGGAGGGGAGCGAGGGGTTTAACACACATTGTGAAAATATGAAGACGGAAGTGTCGCTTTTGGGGTGTTATACGGAGGGGAAGATTTATGTGTATGAGGTGACGATGGCGGAGTTGGTAGATTCGAATAAGGTGACGATGGCGCATGAGTTGCTGCATGCGGCGTGGGCACGGATGAGTGAGCGGGAGCGGGCGGAGGTGACGGAGATGCTGTGGCGGGTGCAAGAGGAGAATGCGGAATGGTTTGAGGAAGAGTTGTCGGCGTATGAGGAGGCGGAGCGACTGGAAGAAGTTTATACGCGGGCGGGGACGAAGTTGCGTGAGCTGCCGGAGGAGTTGGAGGAGCATTATGGAAAAGTGTTTCAGAATCGGCAGAAAATAGTAGAGTACTATGAGAATTATCAGGCGCCGTTTCGGCGGTTGCAGGATGAAAATGAGAGTTTAAAGACACAGATTTTTAAGGTGAAGGATGAGATTGAGCGGGAGAAGGCGGATTATTTGGCACAGGCGGAAGGGTTGGATGCGGAAGTGGCGGAGTTCAATGCTTGCGCGAATACGACGGGATGTTTTCGGTCGGAGGGGGAGTTTCAGGCGCGGCGTGGGGAGCTAGAGGCGCGGCGACAGGCGCTCGGGCAGACGCGAGAAGTGTTGAATGCGAAGATTGAAGAGAATAACGCGCGGGTAGAGGTTTATCAGAAGAATCAACGAGAGCTCGGGGAGCTCGGAGAAGCGATGAATTCGCGGGTGGAGAGCGTGCAGTAAGTTAAGTAATTGTGTGGTAAAATTAAGAAAAGGAGAAGTATGGAGAAAGCGAATAATTATTTAGTACCAACGGTGATTGAGGAGACGAATCGGGGGGAGCGAGCGTATGATATTTACTCGCGGTTGTTGACGGATCGGATTGTGTTTTTGGGGGAACAGGTGAATTCGCAGACGGCGAATTTGGTGGTGGCGCAGTTGCTGTTTTTGGCGAATGAGGATCCGAAGCGAGATATTAAATTGTATATTAACTCGCCAGGTGGGTCGGTTTATGATGGGCTGGCGATTATCGATACAATGGATTATATTGAACCGGAAGTGCAGACGATTGGGATTGGGTTGCAGGCGTCGATGGGGGCGATGCTGCTGGCGTGTGGAGCGAAGGGGAAGCGGTATTTGCTGCCGAACGCACGGGTGATGATTCATCAGCCGAGTTCGGGGACGGAGGGGAAGATTACGGATCAGGAAATTGCTTTGAAAGAGGGAATTTATCTGAAGAAACGGCTGGCGGAAATTTTTGCGGAGCGAACGGGGAAGGATTTGAAGCAGGTGGAGAAGGATATGGATCGGGATAATTGGATGAGTGCGGAGGAGGC
>CAYTZL010000026.1:0-14442 GCA_964442535.1 uncultured Candidatus Saccharibacteria bacterium
TTTCGGTGACGAGGGAGCGGATTCGCCAGATTGAGGCGAAGGCTTTGTCGAAGCTTCGGAAGCATAAACAGACGAAGAAGTTGCATGGCTATTTGAAATAGGAGGAATATGTACTGGCTGGGTAGAGTTGTGAAGACAGTGGTGGGCGTGTTGGCAGTGTTGGCGGTGATGGGGGTTGATCTGCGTGAGGTTTCGGCGATGGCGCCGGCATCGGCATCGGCGGAGATTTTGGCAGTGTCGGCTGGAGAAGGTGGGGCGAATGATCCGACTACTGTAGCGCCGAAGAGTGACACGGCTGATGAGTCGGATAAAGAAGTGAAGAAGATAGAAACGAATATTTTGCCGGCGGATACGGATATTGAGGGACTGCTGCGGATTGTGGTGAGCGTGCTGGTTTATGGGCTTGGTGCGGCGGCGATTTTGGGGATTGTGGTTGCGGGGCTGCAGTATTTGACGGCGCGAGATAATGAGGCGCAGGTGGCGGCGGCGAAAAAGCGGCTGTTTAATGTGGTGATTGGGTTGGTGGCGTGGGCGGTGATGTTCTTCATTCTGGACTGGTTGATCCCTGGTGGAATAAATTTGGGCTAAAATGAAGAAGCTGATGTTGGTGTACAATCCGAGGTCGTCGCATTATGTGCGGGTGAAGGCGGAAGTTTTGAATGTGGCGAGGAAGCTGTCGGGGTGGATGGTGGGGAAGTTTGAGGTGAAGTCGACATCGTTGAAGGATAATGCGGGGACGTTGGCGAAGTTGTTGGGGGATGGGGATTTGGTGATTGCGGTGGGGGGTGACGGGACGGCGTCGATTGCGGCGAATGCGGTAATGTTGTCGGGGAAGCGGGCGACTTTAGGGGTGCTCGGGTATGGGAATTTTAATGATATGGCGATGACGTTTGGGGTGGAGCGGCCGGTGGCGTATGGAGATGAATATTTGGGCGGGATTACGGAGATTGTGAACAAGTTTGAGGCGGGGGAGACGGAGCGGGTGTGGCCGCTGGAGGTGTTGGTTGATGACAAGCATTGGCGGTATGCGATGTGCTATGTGACTTGTGGGATGTTGGCGGCGTCGACGGTGGTGTTTGACGAGACGGAAGTGCGGGAGAAGCTGCGGACGGGGAAGCGGGGGATGCTGTTTTCGTGGTTGACGGCGGCGGGATGGTATTTTAGGAATCATAAGAAGCGGAAGTTTTTGCCGGAGATGACGTTGAACGGGGAGGAGGTGCTGGCGGGGGTGACGGATTATGTGGCGATGAATTCGGATCGGATGGCGCGGATTATGCGGGGGGAGCGGTGGTATTTGGAGAAGACGGAGTTTGCGAGTGCGACGTTTAGCTTGAGCGGGTTGTGGGGGTTGGTGAAGTTGATGCTGAGGAGTTTGAGAAAGACGCCGGTGAAGGAGACGCGGGGGGATGTTTTGGAGCTGGCGGAGCCGGGGGGGTTGGAGATGCAAGTGGAGGGGGAATATCAGAAGCTGGAGGGGGTGAAGAAGGTGGAGGTGCGGAAGGCGGAGGGGGCGCTGAGGGTGATAAGGAAATAACGGTTGCGGAGAAGGCTAAGCGGCTCTCTGACTTTTTCTTCAGCGAGGTGACGCTCTCCGAATCGAACCTTCCTACGGAAGGCCGTGATTCGGACCCGCGTCAGCCTCAAGGAGGCAAGCTCCATGCTTCAGAAAATAGTCAGAGAGCCGCTTAGTATCTGCAACCGCTATTTCCTTATCGGTGATTGGTTCTTAGTATTTAGAGAATGTTAGATTATTAGGGTTCCGCCTCAGGCGCCGCCTCGTCAAGGTTTTCGCGTTTAGGGTCTAGAGCTTGAGGGCAGAACTAGAGTTCGCGAAAAGTAGCATATGCGGGGTGCTGGTTGACGAGTGCGGAGGCTGAGGCGAAAAGTGTGTTTCTCGTCTGTCGCTAGCCTGTTTCTCGGAACCGCTCGCGCGCCCGTCTTTACAGGGCGCTCGCTCTTCGCGTCGAGCTTCGACGCTCTTTTATTCCTCGAAAAGGCTAGCGGCAGACGAAAACCTAGTTTTGCGTTCACATAGGGTTTTGATTGAACTTGTAACGGTCTTACAAGTTCAACTCGAGTTTTACAGGGGTGGAGGAGGGGAGTTTTGGGGTTAATTAACGGAATTATGGGGTTTGGACTAGGCAGCGAAGGGAACGGCCGATATAACGACTGAAGTGGTTGGATGGATCTACGCTGTTAGCGTCAAAGCTGAGGTAGTAGGCATATTCAACTAATGAAGGGTCTGCTCGAGAGGACCAGTAGTTGCCTTGTTGACCAACGTATAGGAGAGGGTAACCGTAGCCGGCCCAGACACCGCTTCGCACAAAGAATAAGGGACTCTTAGCAATATTGTAAGTATTCTGGTTAACACCACTAGTGCCGGAAAGGCTGCTAGCCACGCCATACTGCGTCAGTAGAAACCCAAACGTTCCCTTGGTAGTATTATTCCCGGAACTTGGCAATTTCCAGTTCTTCGGGCAGATGCTACCGCTCGCGTCAGCATTGGTAATACTTCCACCAGTTCCAGCAGTCGCAGCATTCCATTGGTAGTAATTACCAGCTAGATAGTGAGCATCGTATTCCGTAGCGGTATAAGTTGCACCATTCTTTTGGTAAAAGTTCGGATTAGTCGATGCTGTTCTATCTCCGACTGGCTCAAACTGATCGGAGCAAGCACTAAGCCCCGTATTATTCCTGGCACACGCTTCGTAGGCTGTCGGATTTTTGATTATATATCTTCCTAAGTTCCAAGAATAGGTCTCCGTCTGTGTCGTACTACCAGTAGTGACCGACCCCGTCGTGGCCCGTGGCGGCGTCCAGTTACTCGTCACATTGCTTGTTGCCGACGTCAGTGCTGTGCTAGTCGACAAGTCCAGCGCCAAGTTCTGGCTCATCCAGCAGTTTCCGTCGAGGAGTTTTGTGACCCAATAATAGTTATTATCGCGGGTGTCGCGGAGGTAGGATGTGTCGTTGATGGCGGCGTTGCTGCAGATGGTCGGGGTCATTTCTTGCATGGTGGTGATGCCGCCGAAGGTGCGGGTGGAGGATTGGCCGGGTTCGGCGACGACGGAAACCGTAACCGTGTTGGAGTAGGTGTCGGCGGCTTTGTTGCCGCTTATCCTGGTGCCGAAACACATGGTGATTTTCTTATTGATTGTGCTTGTAGTGGCGCCGCCGGTGCCGATGGTGGTGTTGGAAGTGGGGACTTGCTTGAAGGTGCCGGAGGGGTTGCAGTCGGCGGTTGCGTCGCCGAGTTCTCCATACCAGCCCCATTTATCGAGCATTTGTGCTAAAGTACTATTGCTTGTAATGCTGGGGATGTTGTTGGCGGCGTCTTTGCCGGTTAAGCTTGTATTGCTGGCGCGCATGTAGACGGTGTAGCCGCTGGTGGTGCCGATTGAGAGGTTGGCGGTGCGTTTGATGACGCTGGTGTTGCCGTCGGTGTTGCCGGCGCGGATGACGCCGTTGGTGCCAGAGTCCATGGTGAGGGTGACGGCGGCGGGAGTTAATTCGTAATTGAGGAGGTTTTCCTCCCAACCATTAGCGGCATTAGCCTTGCTCGTAATCGGACTAATGGCGAGAATTCCGAGGAGCGCGAGCATTCCGGTACTGGTAATCCCGAGTCCGCGCAGGATATTCTGCGAGATTTTCGTCGCTTTAAAGTTGTTAGTTTTCTTCCGCATTGCTGCCCTCCTTTTGATTGTTGACTGGGGAACATGCCCGCTCTGCGTAGGAGAGTAATTCGTCGAGTGACGAATTGAGGCTGACCTCAGGGATGTTCAAAACAGCCAAGCGGAGTGCTAACAAAAAATGACACCGCAAGGCTTGTTAGCACAATCTGTCTAATGGTCTTACAACTTATTAGAGTCGACTGTACCTTACGGTGCCATTGATCTCTAATAAATTGTAATAGCCATCAACAAGACTGACCATTATATAAACAAATTGTGCTAACACTTTTATTTTAGCACAAAAATGAGGGAATTTTGCAAGGAAGTGTTGTAATTTTTACAATGGGTTTACGGTGGAAGAAGTCTAGACAGGAAATGTGGTTTGTGGTAGTATAAGTGTACAGGGGCTGGATGCCTCATCATAAGGGACGCTGACTTCGGTATCGTCCCTATTTTTGTGCAAGAATACGGTTGTATGTCTCCGTTAGCGCAGATTTGGAAAAATGTATTGATGGGGGATATTTTGTCGTTTCGTGGCGAATTTACCGTGAAAAGTTGCTAGAAATGTTGATTTTTCACGGAAAGTTGGTCGTAGAGGTTAGAAATCGATTTCCTTGAGGACGGCGTCGAGCTGGGCGTAGAGGTCGTCGGCGGAGCCGTCGTTGAGGAGGTAGTAGTCGGCGATGGCGATGGGGCCGCCTTTTTCGAGGTTTTCGATTTCGGTGTAGTCGCGTTCTTGGGTGTGTTTCGGTTCGAAGGGGCGCTCGGGGCGATTCGCGATACGGTCGTAGCGGAGCGCGCGGGGAGCGACGACGGCGATGACGGTCATTTGGCCGGGGAATTCGTGGCGGAGGATTTTGTATTCGGTCCAGGAATAGAGGCCGTCGAGGACGATGCGCTTCTGGCCGGCGTCGATAAGGTCTTTTGTTTCGGCGATCGCCTGGCGGACGACCCAGTCGGCGCCTTCTTCGGCGCGGATTTTTTCGCGGAAGGCGCGCTCGCTGTGACCATCAGGGGTGCGCTCGATGCCGCGTTTTTCCATTTCTTTGTAAATCATGCCGCCGAAGTAGACTTTCGGCACGCCGCGTTCGGTGAGATAGTTTACGATAACTGATTTGCCGCTGCCGCTCATGCCGACGATGGCGAGGATTTTGACGTCTTTCATAATTATAATATAGCATATTTTTGGCGGGGATAATAGGTGTAATGTAGCGCGGAAAGGGGAGGGGTGTGCTATACTGGTGATATGAAGAAGAAGCGGTTAGTGATTATTGATGGGAAATCGGTGTTTTATCGGGGGTATTATGCGATGGGGGCGTTGTCGACGAGTGAGGGGATGCCGACGGGGGGAATTTATGGGTTTGCGGCGATTGCGATGGAGATTGTGCGGAAGTTGGATCCGACGAAGGTGGTGGTGGCGTGGGATTCGAAGACGTCGGCGAATCGGCGGAAGGCGATTTATTCGGAATATAAGGCAGGAAGGACGAAGCCGGGGGAGGATTTTTATGCGCAGATTCCGGCGTTGGAGGAGTTGGTGAAGGCGCTGGGGTGGGATTTTGTAGAAATAGATGAGTTCGAAGCAGATGATATAATCGGGACGTTAGCGTTGCAAGCGGATGAGGAGGGGGATTATGATACGTATATTGTGTCGTCGGATTTGGATATGCTGCAGGTGGTGGATGAAAATACGCGGATGTATCGGTTACTGAAGGGGTTTACGCGGTTGGAGGAGCTGGATGTGCCGGCGGTGGAGGAGAAGTATGGAATTGCTAAGGCGCAGTTTTTGGATTTGAAGGCGTTGAAGGGGGACGCGTCGGATAATATTCCGGGGGTGCCGGGGATTGGGGAGAAGACGGCGGTGAAGTTGCTGAATGAATATGGTGATCTGGAGGGGATTTATGCGCATTTGGATGAGATTAAGGGGGCGACGCAGAAGAAATTGCGGGAGGGGGAGGCGAGTGCGCGGATGTCGTATGAGCTGGCGAAAATTCGGACGGATGTGCCGGTGAAGTTGGCGGATTTGCCGGATTTGGTGATTGATGAGAATAGGATTGTCAAAGCGCTGGAAAAGTTGGAATTTAAGTCGTTAATTGGACGTTTTGTCAAAGCGAAGGGTTGGCAGAACAGGAAACCGGCTGGAGAGCAAGCGGGAATTTGGTCCTCGAAAAAGGGCTCTCTCGGCGCACAGGAGGCCGCAGGAGAGGCGGAAAATGCTAGTGGCTATGGGAGCAAGGGTGAGGAAAAAGGCGCGACTGAGGGATTGCAGGGGCGGAAAAAGGCGGATTCGGCGGCGTTTTGGCAGCAAACGTTGGAAATTCCGGTGGAATTGCCGGATGGGACGTTGGTTTCTTGGGATGTGAAGAATTTGATGCATAAAAATGCGAAAATTGCGGAAAAAGTGATGGCTGGAGGGCGGTATTGGGACTTGACGCAGGGGGCGTTTCTGTTGAACCCGTTGGCAAGGGGTGTGGAATATGGTGACGAGAAGGAAGAATATGAGCGACAGAAGGCGGAATTTGCGAAGCGACCGGAGCTTTCTCGGATTTTGACGGAGTTTGATTTGCCGTTGATACCGGTTTTGTATCGGATGGAACAGGTGGGGATGTTGATTGATCGGGGGTATTTTGAGGAGTTGAAGCGGGAATTTGGCGGGGAAGTGGCGAGTTTAGAGCGGCAGATTTGGGAGTTGGCGGGGAAGGAATTTAATGTGAATTCGCCGATGCAGCTTTCGGAAGTATTGTTCGGGGATTTGCATTTGCCGACGAAGGGAATTAAAAAGTCGGCGCGGGGGTATTCGACGGGGGTGAAGGAGTTGGATAAGCTTAAGGATCAGCATCCGATTATTGAGAAAATTAAGGAGTATCGGGAGGTGGCGAAGCTGCTGTCGACGTATATTGCGCCGCTGCCGGAGTTGGCGGATGGGAATGATCGGGTGCATACGACGTTTAATCAGAATGTGACGGCGACGGGGCGGCTGTCGTCGACAAATCCGAATTTGCAGAATATTCCGGTGCGGACGGAGATTGGGCGGCGGATTCGGACGGGGTTTATTGCGGGGCCGGGGAAGGTTTTGGTGAGTGCGGATTATTCGCAGTTTGAGCTAAGGTTAGCGGCGGCATTGGCGAATGATGAGGCGCTGATTGAGGATTTTAATGATGATGTGGATATTCATACGAAGACGGCGGCGGAGGCGTTTAAGATTCCGATGGAAGAGGTGACGAAGGCACAGCGGCGGGTGGCGAAGGTGATTAATTTCGGGATTTTGTATGGGATGAGTACGAGGGGGCTGGCGGAAGCGGCGGATATGGGGTTTTATGAGGCGAAGACGTTTATTGAGAATTATTTTGAGCTCAGGAAACCGGTGAAAGAATATTTGGAGAGGATTTTGGCGCAGGCGAGAGAATTGGGGTACGTCGAGACGCTGTTTGGGCGGCGGCGGCCGACGCCGGATGTGCTGTCGAGTAATTTTGTGGTGCGGACGGCGGCGGAGCGGGCGGCGCAGAATATGCCAATTCAGGGGACGGAGGCGGATTTGATGAAGCGGGCGATGATTCGAGTGTTTAAGAAGTTGGCGGAGAAGGTGCCGAGGGCGGAGATGGTGGTGCAGGTGCATGATTCGGTGATTGTGGAGTGTGATGAGGGGCAGGAGGATGAGGTGGCGCGGATTCTGCGGGAGGAGATGGAGGGGGTGGCGCCGGAGGTGGGGGTGAAGCTGAAAGTGGATGTTAGTACGGGGGGGAATTGGGGCGAGTTGTAGGGCGACAAGTGGGGTATGTTGCATGAATTACATGGTTAGTTAGCTGCACAGGGATACGTTACTCCTTTTCTTGGGGCGCGTCCACGACGCCCGTCGTTACGGGGTCGTGGCGCTAATGCTCGTCGTGACTCCGCACCCCCTGCGAAAAAGAGTAACGTATCCCCGTGCAGCTAATTATCGGTTCATGCAACATACTGCACTCGTCGCTTAGCAATGTATGTCTTATGCACCCTGTTTCAGAAGGACAAATCGAGCTCTGGCCTTTTAGAGTTTTTGTTTTTTTGGCTATCTTGCCATCTGGTGCGTGTTATAATGAAGGAAGATAGATGAGAGGAGGAGATGATGCCGGAGTTGCCAGAAGTTGAGACGATTCGGAGGGGGCTTTCGCCGTTGCTGAAGGGGAAGAAGATTGAGCGGGTGGAGATTGATGAGACGATGCAAAAGGCGTTTCGGGGGGAGCGGGCGGAAGTTGAGGGGGCGACGGTGGTGGATTTGCGGCGGCGGGGGAAGGCGTTGCTGATTGATCTTGATAATGGCACGACAATGATGATACATCTTAGAATGACGGGGCAACTGATCTGGAGATCTGATGAGTTCTCTCTGCGAACTACTTCGTTAGATTCTCCAGTGCGCGGTCGCGGTATGTCAAATACCGCTCCCTTGCGCGCTTCAAATCTTCCTCGTATTTCATCAGAGATAACTGCATCAGATATTTTTGAACATCAGTTTGCGGCGGGGCATCCGAGTAAGAACTTTACGGCGGAGTTGCCGAATGGACAGACGCGGGTGACGTTTGAGTTTGGGGATGGGGCGTTGTATTTTAATGATCAGAGGAAGTTTGGGTTCGTGAAGGTTCTGCCGACGGAGGAGGTAGAGCAAGATGAGTTTATTGCGGGGCTGGCGAAGGAGCCGTGGGAGATGAGTGCGGGGGAGTTGTATGAGCGGTGCCAGCGGCATAAGAAGGCGCCGATTAAGGCGGTGCTGTTGGATCAGAAGGTGATTGCGGGGCTAGGGAATATTTATGCGGATGAGTCACTGTTTTATGCGGGGGTGCATCCGGCGACGCGGGCGGGGGAGTTGACGGAGGAGCAGGTGGGGAAGATTTTGGAGGGGGCGTGTAAGGTGATGATGGAGTCGATTGATTCGGGCGGGTCGACGATGGCGACGTATGTGAAGCCGGATGGGACGACGGGGAGTTATCTGGAGAATTTTGCGCAGGTGTTTCGGAGGGAGGGGAAGGAGTGTTTGAGGTGTGGGGCGATAATTGAGAAGACGAGGGTGGCGGGGAGAGGGACACACTTTTGTCCGCGGTGTCAGGTTTTAGCTCGGTCTGAAGATGTTTCACTCGAGGCGCGTCCACGGCGCCCGTCGTTACGGGGCCGTGGCGCTCATGCTCCTCGTAAGTCCGCATCCTCTCGTGAAACACTTCAGACCGAGCCGACCCCTGACAGTGCGGACGCTTGCGACACCTTAGCGAAACAGACTAAATTGGATAGTGAGATAGTGGAGTGAGGTGGGGATGTTGAGGGTTTTTTATGGGGAGGATCGGATGAAAGCGGAGGCGGAAATTCGGCGGGTGCTGGGGGAGGGGTATGAGGTTTTTGAGGGGGAGAATTTGACGGCGGGGGATTTGCCGAGTATTTTTCAGGGGTTGTCGTTGTTTGGGGAATTGGAGAGTTTGGGGAACGGGGAAGGGGGGAGCGGAAAGACGGGGCGGCGGATTTTGTTGAAGAATTTGACGGAGAATGGGGAAGTATGGGGGAAGGTGCCGGAATATGCGGAGACGGAGTATGAGGTGGTGGTGTGGGAGCCGAAGGTTGATAAGAGGTCGAGTGAGTATAAGAGGCTGAAGGAGCTGGGGGTGGAGATGCGGGAGTTTGCGGCGCTGCGGCGGCCGGCGGCGAATGTGGTGTTTGGGATTTTAGATTTGGCGCTGAGGGATGGGGCGCGGGCGGTGAAGGAAGTGGAGAAGATTGAGGCGGAGCAGGATCCGTATATGTTTTTTGGGCTGCTGGTGACGCAGGCGTTGAAGAAGTTTGAGGTGCGGAGTGGGGTGGCGGAGCGGCGGATGTTGAAGATGTTGTCGGAGTTGGATGTGCAGATGAAGACGACGGCGATTGAGCCGTGGGTGTTGGTGAAAAGTTTTTTGGTGAGGGTGGGGAGATAAGTATCGCTCAATCAGCCTAGTGACGCAGCGAGGTGACGCTCTCCAAATCGAACCTTCCTGCGGAAGGCCGTGATTTGGACCCGCGTCAGCCTCAAGGAGGCAAGCTCCATGCTTTGTCACTAGACCGATTGAGCTTGGGGTTCCGTATTCTTTGTGCGGGGCGGGTTCGTCTATCCAGGTAACAACCTCTACTACGCTGGCGAGCGCGGCTACTACTGGTCCTCTCGAGCCTACTCTAGCACTACCTACGCCTACAGCCTCAGCTTCGCTGATAGCTACGTCAATCCGTCCGGCAATGGCAGCGATCGCTACGGCGGCCGTTTCCTTCGCTGCCTAATCCCTACCACCTAGTCCTAAGCTAGGGAGGAAGGAGAGAGGAGGCGAAAAATGGGTGAAAAATGGTTAATTAAGCAAAATTCTGGTTTTCTTGACCTCTGTTAAAATGGGGTTGAACTTGTAAAGCGTTTACAAGTTGGATTTTGTGGTTAAATTTGCTGTAGGTTTGGATTTTTGTGGTACAATAGAAATGTTCAATCCTACAATTCAGTGAATTTTTGTTCTGTGGCGCCGTCCATAAACAGCGTATTTGTTTTGAACGGCATCGCAGGCTGCAAGTACAATGTTGATGGCGACATCACAGAGCACTGACAGTAGGATTGAACACCCGACTGCGGTGCCGTTTTTATTTTGGGAAATTTGTTCCGCGGAAGGTCTAATAAATTAAAGGAGGGCTTATGCGGAAGCGGAATAGAAAAGATAAGATGATGAGGCTGGTGGGGATGCTGGTAGTTGGGCTGGCGGCTGGGGGTTTGCCGGCGGAGCCGGTGAGTGCGGTGAATGGGTGGGAGATTGACCTGAAGAATTATGGTGAAACTCAGAGTGCATCGTCGATTTCGATTTCGATTGGAGGTGGGGATAGTGAGGTTTTGAATGCTGACAAGGGAATTGCGCAAGGGATGATAAAACAGACGGCGAACGTGGAGTTTGGCGCAACTAATGGCTATACGGTTAAAATAAGTGGTACTCCAAACTTAACTGGTGTGAGTACGAAGGCAACTATCCCAAGTGCGGCACTTACTTTAGGGAATATGGTCAATCAATGGGGCTGGTATGCGGTTAATGGTGTGGCGGATTGTAGTGAAACTAATGTTTACAAAGCTATGACGAGTGCTGGAACGCAGATTGACAGCGGGGTTTTAGCCGATGGTGGCACGAAAACCTATACAATGTGTTTCGGAATGCGGGTAAACGGTAATCAAGCAGCCGATACCTATAATGGTTCGGTGACGGTTAGTGCGGTGGCGGAGCCAGGGACGGTGAGGACTTCGGCGTTTAGTGGGATTACTTACATGCAAGATATGACCGCGAATATCTGTAAACTTGCGGATGAGAACGAGACGGCGCAGTTAATAGACAGGCGGGATAATAAGAAATACTGGGTGACGAAGTTGCTGGATGGGAATTGTTGGATGTCGCAAAACTTAGCGCTGGATTTGTCGACGAGTAAGGCTTTGACGAGTGCGGACAGTGATGTGGTAAGTAGCTGGACTCCGGGACATGATACGGATTCTACTCCTGAGGCGGGGGTCGAAGATAATACGGAGACATACATATGGAATTTCGGGGATTATATAATTAGAAACCCAGCAACGGCATCTGATTGCGGTGGTAACAGCGCAGGATTAAGTGGGTGTTGGGGGCAATTTATGGCTGTTGGGAGTCGCATGGCAAGTACGGACCCGAACTTCTATAAGAATAATGGCAATAAAACTTATACAGACACCGAATATGATGCTCATTACCTTGCTGGGAACTACTATCAATGGAATGCTGCCACGGCTGGAACTGGTGGGACGATTACGGATGCGAATGCCAGTGGGTCTATTTGTCCGAAGAACTGGAAGTTGCCTAGCTCTGGTAACAATGCGACGAGGGGTACGTTTGGGCATATGCTGTCGCAATATGGAGTGGCCAGTAGTTTGACTAGTACTAGTTCCGTTGATGGCAATGCTTATAATATAGTATTATCCCCACTGTTCTTTGTGCGTAGTGGGTGGGTTACTCCAGGCGTCGGGATCTATCGCTCTGGAGATCGTGGCACCTATTGGTCCTTTGCGGCTCCTTCCAGTGTCGATAATGCGTATAGTCTTTATTTCTATGGTAGCTACGTTTATCCATCCTATAGTTTTGCTCGCAGTGATGGTCATTCTCTTCGCTGTGTTTTCTTGACCCCTAACGAGTAGTTGTTTTTTCGCCCCAGCCTCCGCACTCGTCAAAGACCCTCGTTATGCTGCTTTAAAATCGAGGCAATATCGTACCTTCATTTAAGAATTATATTGTGATTGCGAGGCACGGCGACGCGAGCGCGCGGCGGATCCTGGCCTGGCAAGATTTTGACGAGGCGGCGGCTGGGGCGGAGAGTAAGAAGTCCAAGTATTTTGGAGTTTACGCGAGATACTTGTTGTAAAAGCATAGTTTTCGGAGATCGAGGCACGGGAAAGGCAGCGAAGGGAATTGCCGTTGTAGCGATTGTTGCCGTTGTTGGACGGATTGACGCTAGTATTGAAGTTGAGGTTGTAGGCGTTGCTAGTATTAGAGTAGGCTCGGGAGGACCAGTAGTAGGCGTTCTGGCCAGCGTTGTTGAGCATCTGACTACTAGAACCGACATACCCGCCCCGCACAAAGAATAGTTGTAATAAAATGTGCTTTTGATTGTGGAAGATGATTATAAATGTTGGGAGTAAGTTTTGTGAAGTTTGGAGCATGGTTTGCGGGGTGGGGAGTATGATTTGCGAAGTGGCGAAATTTGGGAAAGTCACAGGGGTGAAACATACTTTAACGTTTGGAGTATGATTTTGGAATTTGAGAGCATGTTCGGGAAAGTGGGGAGTATGATTGTGGGGTGTTGGAGTATGCTATTCTTTGTGCGGGGCGGCTGGCTCTTTACCGACGCTCAGCAGCTCTACGGCGCCGGCTACGAGGGTGCTTACTGGTCCTCTCGGGCCTGGTCTGGGGCTAGCAATGCCTACTACCTCAACTTCGATTATAGGAACGTCACTTTATCCAACGCCCCCAATCGCTACCGCGGCTATCTCCTTCGCTGTCTAATCCCTACCCCCTAGCCCTAAGCTAGGGAGGAAGGAGAGCAGAGGACTAAGTCTAAGGAGGTGAAAGGGGATTTTGTAGTGGTTTAGGGAGATTTTTGCGAAAATAACGTGCTAGTGTTTGTATCTTGGAAGGGTTTTGTGATAGGGTGGAGAGGTAAGGGGCCGCGTCCTGAACTTTAATATCGCCGCTAAGTGGTGGGAAAGGAGGTGCTTATGGTAATAGACTACTATCAAGTGGGTGACATCGTTATCCGCATCGAAGCAGACGAAACCAATAAAAAAGTTACTGTTGCAGTGGAACAGCAGCAGTAACTAAGTAACCCTTATCTCCAGCTTAGCACAATTTCTTTAGCGGGACAAGACCCTTTACGTGGTTTTTATGGGATTTTTGCGAGTTCGGTATGTGATGAATGGTGTGCTTTTTGATAATGTTATAAGAAAAAAGTGGCGCCCTGAGGGCGCCGGTGTTGATTATATGTTTATGTAGTTACTTCGAAGCATTAGCGGCTTTGGCGAATTTCGCGAGAGCGGCTTTGCGGCGGGAGGCGGTGTTTTTCTTGAGGAGGCCTTTTTTGACGGCTTTGTCGTACTCGGATTGGGCCTTGGCCATGTTCTCGGCGATCGGGTTTTTCTTGAAAGCCTTAAGGGCGGCCTTAATGTCCTTCTTGATTTGCTGATTGTGGGCAGTGCGCTTTTCAGCCTGGCGGGCTGCCTTTTTTGCGGATTTGATAATCGGCATTAAAATTTCCTCGGGGTTAATTGATATTGATAACTCTTTGGTTGATTATACTTGATTTGGGGTGAAAAGTAAAGAGGGAAAAATGGGAAAAACGGGGTTTTGGAAAAAGTGTTTGGAGTTTTGGAAAAGGCTTTGGGGCTTGCGGGAAAATGGGAAGAGAAGACGGGTTTGTGGGGGAAGGGGTTTTGGGAGAGGTAAATAAGAGCGGGGAAGCGGGTATAATGACTGGAAAAGTGGGTGTAGCGAATGGAAGAGTGCGTGTAATGAACGGAAAAGTGGATGTGGGGAGAAAATGTAGTATAATGGGGAAAAGGGAGGAAAAATGGGGCTGAGTTTTACGTATATTTTGTCGCAGATTTTGACGGTGGTGGAGTATGGGCTGCTGGGGCTGTCATATCTGGCGAAGAGCCGGAAGGCGGTGGTGATTTTGGATATTGCGTCGATGGCGACGGGGATTGTGGTGTTCTTGTTGCTGGGGGCGGATTTGGGGATGATGATGTCGGTGGTGATCCTACTGGCGAACTTTTATTATTTGTGGGACGAGAGTAAACACGGGAAACAGAAGAGGTATTTTACGCGGGACTATGTGGTGCTGGCGGTGGTGTTGGCGGCGATTGGGGTGCTGGCGTTTTTGACGTATGATGGACCGGCGAGTTTGTTGTCGGTGGCGGCGACGGTGTTGTATGAGGTTTCGATTTGGCAGAAGAGTACGAAAGTGTATAAGTTTTTGGGGATACCGGTGGCGTTTTGTTGGATGACGTATAATGGGTTCGTGCAGTCGATTTTTGGGGTGGTTTGCGAGCTGGTGATGTTTATTACGTCGATTGTGGGGTATGTGATTGAGGTGAGGGGAGGGAAGAAGGGGAAGGGGGTTTCGAAGGAGAGGAAAGCTAAAAAGCAAGTGCGGGGGTAGTAAAAAGTGGGAGATGTGATATAATGGGGTGGTCGGGTCGCTAACTCAGTTGGCTAGAGTGTCTCGTTTACACCGAGGAAGTCGGGGG
>CAYTZL010000027.1:0-14029 GCA_964442535.1 uncultured Candidatus Saccharibacteria bacterium
AGCACCCCGCATATGCTACTTTTCGCGCCATCTAGTTCTGCCCTCAAGCTCTAGACCTTAAGTGCGAAAACCTTGACGAGGCGGCGCCTGAGGCGGAGATTTATGCTTCTCTCCTTCCTCCCTAGCTTAGGACTAGGTGGTAGGGATTAGGCAGCGAAGGGAAAAGCCGCGGTAGCGATCGTAGTTGAGGGACGGACCGACGCTACTATCACCGAAGTTGAGGTAGTAGGCGTAGTTAGTATCAGAGTAGGCTCGGGAGGACCAGTAATCGCCCCCGACGCCGGCGCTGCTGAACTTACCAGTATAGTTAGGATTGACGTAGCCGCCCCGCACAAAGAATAAGGGGAACCAGCATTTTTTCAAAAATGCAAACTCTATAGCGCACTATAGAGTTTTAGTAATCAAAAACTAAAAATGGCACGAAAATCAGCTTTTGTAAACCTTAGCGCTTTTTCATTTTCGCTAAGGTTTATTTTTCGCTCTACCCCTGTTATTACGACTTTACAACCTTAGCGCTTTTTGAAAAACGCTAAGGTTGCGAAAAAGGCGTTTTTATTGTATTTTTAGCTTGGAAATTGGGTAAAATGGCTCAAAATAACTTAAAACCCAAAACTTGTACAGCTGTACAGGTTTTATTCCTGTCCGACCCCTGTTAGTAATACGAAAAACCTGTACAGGTGTACAGGTTTTGACCTATCGAGGCTACTCAAATACTGGCACATCCTCAGGGAAGGGGTCGTCGATAGCGTCGCCGTCGTCGAAGTCGCTAAATTCCCCGTCGGGGTCGCCGCCGAGAATGCCAAAACTGCCAGCGTTACCGAAGCCACCGGCACTGCCGAAGTTGCCAAAACTGCTGAGGTCGCCCGAAGCCGCGGAGCTAGCGAAGACGCCAGAGTCGCCGAATTCGCCCGAGCCATAAGGGCTATAGCCGAGTTCGAGGAGGAAGCGTGAGGGGGAGTTGTAGCTGCGGCCGCCGAAACTGTAGCGCGAACCGGCGAAGGTGAGGAAGAGTTCTTGCATGGCGCGAGTGATGCCGACGTAGGCGAGGCGGCGTTCTTCTTCGAGCTCGTCTTCGGAGTTGTCGGCGCGGCTGCTCGGGAAGAGGCCGTCTTCGAGGCCGACGATGAAGACGACTGGGAATTCGAGGCCCTTCGCGGCGTGCAAGGTCATCAGTGTAACGACGTCGTCGCCGGCCGACTCGTCGGCGGAGCTGAGGAGGCTAGCGTCGGCGAGGAAATCTTCGAGGGTATCATAAGCGCTAGCGTTGCTGGCGAGAACGGCGAGGTTTTGCATATCTTCGTCGCCTTCGGGCGTACCACTATGGAGCAAGGTCGGGAAGTCGAAGTAGTTGACGACTTTTTCGATAATTTCTTCCATCGGGAAAGTGGTGACGGTTTCGGAGCCGTCCTCGGTCAGCTCGCGGACGAGGCCGTCCACACCGTCGTTGTTCGGGCCACTATCGCGCAATTCGTCCAAGAAGTTCGAGAGGCGAGCGACGGCCTGGCGGGCGCGGGGCGGGATCAGCGTGCTTTCGATTAATCCCGTGAGATGGGCGAAATCGTCCTCGGGATGTTCGTTGAGGTAGTTGAAAATCTTTTCCATCGAGGCGGCGCCGATGCCGGAGAGGACATTTTTCACGACGCGTTCGAAGCTGACGCGGTCGTTCGGGTTGACGATGAGTTTTAGGATGGCGAGGACATCCTTGACTTCTTTGCGGTCGTAGAAGCGGACGCCGCCGATGATTTTGTAGGGGATTTTGGCGTTGATGAAGGCTTTTTCGAAGGCGTATGACTGGGCATTAGTGCGATAGAGGATGGCGAAATCGCCATATTTCGGGTGTCGGCCTTCTTTGCGGAGGCGGAGAATCTGGGTAGCGACATAATTCGCCTCGCCGGTTTCGTCGCCGAGACCCTCGATCGTGACCGGAGCACCCTGGCCGGCTTCGGTGAAGAGGGTCTTGTCGGTGCGGGTTTTGTTCTGGTTGATGATTTTTTGCGAAGCGTCGAGAATGTTGCCAGTGCTGCGGTAATTTTGTTCAAGTTTAATCACTTTCGCACCGGGGAAATCGCGCTCGAAATTCAGAATGTTCGTAAAATCGGCGCCACGCCAAGAGTAAATTGACTGCCAATCGTCGCCAACGACGCAGATGTTGCGGTCTTCGTTGACGAGGAGCTTAATCAGCTTATACTGGACGGCGTTGGTGTCCTGGTACTCGTCGATGAGGATGTGGCGGAATTTCTGCTGCCATTTATGGCGGACTTCGGCGTTTTTCTCGAACATTTCGGCGGTTTTCATGAGCAAATCATCAAAATCGAGCGCAGCGGCCTTCGCCTTTTCCTCTTCGTATTTTGCAAAAACTTCGGCGATTTTCTTCTGGTTCGGATAGAAGGCCTCGCGGCGGGCGTCGGCCGGAGTCAGACCGCGATTTTGATAACCGGAGATGGTATTGTGTACAATTTTCGGGGTGAGCGCCTTGTCGCTACTAAGTTTCATCGAGCGGAGGATGCGACGAATTAAGGTGAGCTGGTCGTCGGAATCGTAAATGGTGAAATTACGATCGACGCCGGCGGCTTCGTATTCGATATGCAAAATTCGCACGCAAATGCCATGAAAGGTGCCCATGTAGGTCATGAAGTTGCGCGGCGCTTCGGGGCTGTTCGCAAACGGGGAGGGAGGCTGCGGAGCGGCGGGAGAATCCGGAAACGCAGAACCGCGAGGGGCGGCGCCGGGAGTAGTTAGCGACGGGAGATCCGGCAGCGCGTCAGTAAGGTCCTTGCGGCCAATCGCTTCTTCGCGCTGGCGCTGGAGTAGGTTCCAGAGGCGGTTGCGCATTTCCTTGGCAGCTTTATTAGTAAAAGTGACGGCGAGGATTTGGTCGGGGCGGGTGCCGTGGTTGATGAGGTTCGCGATGCGATGAGTGAGGACTTTAGTCTTGCCGGAGCCAGCTCCCGCCAGCACTAGGACAGGGCCGGATAAGGTTTTTACTGCTTCCTCCTGAGGCGGGTTAAGACCGCGCAAAATTGATTCCATGGGTTAATTATAGCACATCTATAGTCGGTCCATAAATCTTCATCTAGACAAACGTAAGAGTTGCATTCGCCATCTTTTTTTCGAGGCGCGTCGCGTCAGCCCGCCGTTGCGGGTGCCGCGCGCTCATGCTCCTCGTAAGTCCGCATCCTCTCTAAAAGTGCCGAATGCAACTCTTACGGTTAGTACTAGCGAACCTTTTTGGTCCGGCGAAGATAGATTAGGTAATATGCCACGGCTAGCTGTACGATAATAAGTAGTGCCGAGAGGCCAAAAATGAACTCAATGCCGAGTTCGAACATTTGGCCACAGAGGTACATACCGAGCGCGTTGCCGGTGTAGCTGACGACGTATTTGAGCGTGTTGTAGCGGAGCTGGTGGCGGTTGTCGACGGCGTTGATGTAATAGCCGTCGCTGATATTTTCGTAAGCGGTTGAGCTAAGCAAGGTCCAGGTCAAGGCGATGAAACAGAGGAAAAGGTTATCCGAGAAGAAAGCGCCAATGAAAATCAGGAGGCGGATACCGAATTTAATGGTCATAGTGATATAGTCATTTTTCGGCGTGAAATAATGTAGGGCGAGAATGCCGATAGCGTCTGCGGCTAGCCCTGTGACCAATAGATAATTCGTCGCTAGCCCGGCGGAAAGGTCAAAATAGTCGGTGAGCATAAGCATTTTGAGGCCAATCGAGGCCATGAAGGCCGTTCCGGCGAGGAAGGAATATAGCATATAGGTGCGCTGGAGGCGGCTCTTGAGGACATAGCGGACGATAGAGAATTTGCTCTGCGTGGTACGCTCGGCGATGTGGAGCTGTAGGCGTGCCATGATGACGGCGGAGATTGCCGAAAAGATCACCGAAATCATCAAACAAACATTATAGTTAACAATCCAGTTCCCGATTTGTTGCCCGATGACCATGCCGCCGATCAGAATGCCGATGTCGCGAAAAAGATACTCGACTAATTTGCGCCGGCTATAGGCGCCGTTGCTCTTCGCGACGGTAGTAAGTAGCGGGTAGACGCTCGTGGTAATTAGGGCGCTGGTGACGACGTCGACGATGATACAGATATCGATTAGCCAGCGTAAGCCAGAGCCGTTAGTGAAGAAAAGTGCGAGCAGGTTCAAGCTGCTGACGGCCAGCGTAGCCACCATGAATCTTTTGAGTTTTTTCATTTTGACGGCGCGGCCGACCAGCAAAATACCGAAGACACTTACCAACATGCCAAAGCTGGTGATGTTGCTGACTTCGGTTGCAGAGAAACCGTTGTCCTGGAGCCAAAGTTGGCGGAAATTTTCCCAAAGGCCAATGGAGATGCTAAAAGTCGCCAGCATGGCTAAGATTCCCCGTTCTAGGCGAAGTTTGCAGGAAACGTAGCGGTGCTGGGGGCGAATTAGGAATTGGAATTGCCTTCCGAGGGCTTTCATTCGACCTTGCATTAGCATTATTTTAGCATAAGAAGGTTGGGAAAGCAAAGGGACATACGATTAGAGCAAGGTCGAGCGCCTCTGAGGCTTTCCCTGTTGTAGGTTTGTAGCTATTGACTTTTTGCGCAATCTGTGCTATAATGGAAGGTTAGGGTTCTAGTACGGCCTTAATACGGCGGACGCCGGCACTAGAGGACTCTTCTTTAGTGATCTTAAACTTACCGAGGTCGCCGGTATGCGTGACGTGTGGGCCGCCGCAGATTTCGACGGAAACTGGAGCGTCCGCGTCGCCGACCGTATAGACAGTGACTTTGTCCGGATAGCGGTCGCGAAAAGCGCCCTGGGCGTGGAGTTCGTCGAAAGCATAATCTTTATCGTATTCGGCGAAGCTGACCGGCAAATCGGCAGCGATCCATTCGTTGACTTTTGCCTCGATGGCGGATATTTCCTCCGGGGTCAACTTGCGATCAAGGCTGAAGTCGAAGCGCAAGCGTTCAGGGGTGAGGTTGCTGCCCTTCTGGCTAATCGAGGGGTCGACAACTTCCTGGAGCGCTTTGAGGAGGAGATGGCAAGCGGTATGATATTTAACGGTCTGTTCGCCAGTATCGGCGAGGCCGCCCTTAAACATACCTTTTGAGGCGGTCTTGCTACGTTCGCGCTGCTCGTCGAGGGCGCGCGCAAATTCGTCCTGATAATCCTTCGAGAGTGTGAGGCCCATTTTATAAACTTCTTCGACGCTAAGCTCGAGCGGAAAACCATAGGTGTCTTGGAGCTTGAAGAGGTCTTGGCCGGTGATTTCGCGGCCGTCTTTGGCGATTTTTTGGAGTTCCTTAACACCCTTGTGGATGGTTTTACGGAAGGCGTTTTCCTCTTTGGTGAGGGCTTCGAGGACGTTCTGGCGATTCGGGAGAATGTCGTCCGGCAGCTCCTCGTAATTTTCGGCGATGACGGGGATGATTTCGGCGAGAAAATCTTGTCCAATGCCGAGGTCGAGCGCACGCAAAACCGCTCGGCGCACGAGGCGGCGGAGCGCGTAACCCTGAGCCTTGTTGCTCGGGGTCAAGCCCTGCGCGGCTAAGAGGTAGGCGCCGCGAAGATGGTCGGCGATAATGCGCATTTCGTCGGTGTTATTGTCGTAATTTTTGTGCGAGAGTTCCTCGAGCTTGGCGATAATCGGGGCCATGAGGGAAATTTTAAAGACATCGAAGCTTCCCATCGCCGCCGCGGCAAGGCGTTCGAGGCCGCCGCCGAAGTCGACGTTTTTGTGTTCGAGTTCTTCGAAACTACCGTCGTCGAGGCGCTTGTACTGCATGAAGACCTGGTTCCCGATTTCCATGAAGCGGGCGCCGTCGCTAGCGGGGTGGCTCTTGCCGTATTTTTCGACATCTTGTTTATCCTCGCCGAAGTCGTAGAAGACCTCGGAATCCGGACCACAGGGGTCGCCAATCGGGGTCGTTTCAATACCGCCGCCACGGCTCCACCAGTTTTCCTTGTCATCGTAGAAGAAAATCCGCTCGCCGGGCAAAATACCGCGCTTATCACCGTTCTCGGCGCTACCGATCTCGACGATTTTCGCCGGGATGCCGGCTTCGGTGAAGACCTTTTGCCAGATTTCGGCGGCTTCGGTGTCTTTCGGGATACCGTGCGCTTCGTCGCCAATAAAACAAGTTACATAAATTTTCTCGGGGTCAAGCCCGATATCCTCGGTGAGGAATTTGAAATAATTGCGAATCTGTTCCTCTTTAAAATAGTTGCCGAGGGACCAGTTCCCAAGCATTTCGAAGACGGTCGTGTGGCGAGGATCGCCGACGTCTTCGATGTCCTGAAGGCGCAGACAGGGCTGCGAATCGGTAAGGCGGACGCCCTCGGGATGCGGCTGACCAAGGAGATACGGCAGGAGCGGCTGCATCCCGGAACCGGTAAAGAGCGTCGTCGGGTCGTTTTCGAGGACGAGCGGGGCCGGCGGGATGACTTTATGCCCATGTTTAACTTGAAAATCAAGGAATTTTTGACGGATTTCATTTGCATTCATATCTTTAGTATAGCATATTTAGGTGATTTGCTGGGAATTTTTGACAAAATTTACGAAAAAGCACAAAGAGTATTGACATTTTTGCAGATGTGTGCTACAATGAGGGGATAGGGGTGCTTTTAGTTTAGCACGAAAACCGAAAATGTACTTTGAAAGGATGGTTCGTATGACAATGAGCGTCGAAACAAAAGAAATCGATGTGACTCTAGGACCGACAATAGCCGAAATCGCGATGTCGGTGGCCTGCTGCTCGGGGCCGCAAGGGACTCTAGTTTACGCGCTGGAGTGCAGCGACGGAAGGACGCGGCCGGCGGAGTTCACGGGGCTGAGGAAAATCAATAGTGGCAGCTTAAAGATGAACGGCTACACACTGAATGGTGGCGATTTGTTCGGGGTCGAGGGTCGCATTGCGTATTCCGTGCCGGAAGGACTGAGGCCCGAAGGCATGCGCGACCTCTACAGAGTCGACAGCTTCACCGGTGTTTACGACAAGAAAACTTGTACTGGACACCTGGTTGTGGAACACAAGAATTTAAGCATAAAATTCTTGAAGAACGACACCATCAAAGCTTAACATCCCTATTAAACTCCTGGTTTTTCGGACCGGGAGTTTTTCTAGCCGGCGATGAAGCCGCCGCCGAGGCAGACGTCGCCGGAGTAGAGGACGGCAGATTGGCCGGAGGCGGTGCGGCGAACTGGGGTTGAGAAGGTGAGCTGGCAAGACGGTCTGTTTGCTGTACCGTCCTGTTTGTTAGTTGTGGCTTCGCGGAGGGTGACGGGGATGGTGGGGGCGCGATGGCGGAGGCGGACTTGGAGGTCGGGGAGCTGGGCGAGGTCGGTCGCGGTGAGGCCGCTACGCCAATGGCAATCTTCAAGCGTCAATTCGGTCGCCCAAAGGGCGGGATGGTTGAGGTTTTTCGAGACGTAGACGATGTTCTCGGAGAGATCCTTTTTAACAACGTAGAACGGCAGGCCGCCGCCGAGATAGAGGCCGTGGCGCTGGCCGATGGTGTAGAAGATGGCGCCGTCGTGATAGCCGAGGACTTGGTCGGTTTCGGCTTCACGGATTTCGCCGGGCTGGGCGGGGAGATACTCCTTGAGG
Source organism: uncultured Candidatus Saccharibacteria bacterium (assembly GCA_964442535.1). Taxonomy (GTDB): domain Bacteria; phylum Patescibacteriota; class Saccharimonadia; order Saccharimonadales; family Saccharimonadaceae; genus Nanosyncoccus. The sequence continues at coordinate 7,586 of CAYTZL010000027.1, forward strand.
AAATCCTTGATGCCGACTTCGCCGACAAAACAAATACCCATGGACTCTTTTTTGTGGGCGACATCGAGGCCGCGGTCGGCGGCGAGAGCCTTGACTTCGGGCTTAGTGAGATTTCCGACCGGGAAAAGCGTGTGCACCGTCGCGGCATCACTCATGCGGTAGAGGAAATAAGTCTGGTCCTTGTTTTCGTCGACGGCGCGGAGGAGAGTGGCCTGATTGGGAGTTTGGGGCGCATTCAGCACACGAGAGGTGTAGGGCGAGCTCTCGGCGGAGGAAGTGCAAGGCGCGTCCGTAGTGCGGGAAGTGCGGGCGTAGTGACCAGTGGCGATGAAATCGGCGCCGGCTGGCATCGCCCGTTCGTAGAAAAGCTTGAATTTAATCAGTTCGTTACAAATGACGTCGGGGTTTGGAGTGCGACCGCGCTGGAATTCGGCGAGCATGTAGTCGACGACTTGCTGCTTGTACTCTTTTTCAAAATCCCAGACTTCAAAATCGAGGTCGAGCTGGACGGCGACACGTTTCGCGTCGGCGAGGTCTTCCGCCCAGGGGCATTGCATGCCGGGCAAATCTTGTGACCAGTTTTTCATATAAACGCCGGTTACATCATAACCCTGCTCTTTGAGCAAGATGGCCGAGACGGAGGAGTCGACGCCGCCGGACATGCCGAGATAAACGCGCCGACCCATATTATTGCACCTCCTCGGCCGGAGTATCAACGCTGTTTTTCTCGAGGCGCGTCCCGTCAGCCCGCCGTTGCGGGTGCCGGGCGCTCAGCCTCGTCGTAACTCCGGATCCTCTCGCAAAGCAGCGTTGATACTCTGCCACGACGGTTCTACTAATAATCTGGGCGGCGGTTTGAATTTGTTCTATATTGTTTGTACTACCGAGGGAGATGCGCAGGGAACCGGCGATTTCGGCGTCGGAGAGGCCAATGGCGGCGAGGACGTGGGATTTTGTTCCCTTGTTGGCGGCACAAGCGGCGCCAGTCGAAACCAACACGCCTTCGCTTTCTAGGCGATAAATTAGGCGCTCGGCGTCGATGCCGGGAAAACAGACGGGGACAAAATTCGCAAGCTGGTGCTTCGGGTCGCCGAGGAAAAGCGGTTCGGGAAGTTCCGTAACAGGCTTAGAGGTAGTGCGAGTGGCGGCTTGAGGAGCTTTACTATTGACTTTTTCGGATTTCTGTGCTACAATAGAAGGATAGGCTAGCTTTCGACGGAGGGTCAAGGCCATTTCTTGGTATTGTTTAAGGTGGTGCGTGGAATGGGTCTGTGCCTCGGAGAGTGCGGCGGCAAAGCCGATGACGCCGGGGACGTTTTCGGTACCGCTGCGAAGGCCGCGCTCTTGGCCACCGCCGACGGTGAGCGGCTGGAGCCGGATACCGCGGGCGACATAGAGCGCGCCGACGCCTTTCGGGCCGCCGCACTTAGCGGCATTCAGGGTCAAGAGGTCGACCCCGAGGCGGGCGACGTTCAAGTTTAGCAAGTTTGCGGCTTGTGAAGCGTCGGTGTGAAGATAGAGCGGCGTGGTAATTCCCCGCTGCAGGCGCTGTGCACGGGCGGTGCGGATGATTTCGGCGATTTCGCTGAGCGGCTGGATGGTGCCGAGTTCGTTGTTGGCGAGCGAGACCGAGACAAGAATAATCTCATCGGAGAGTTTTTGCTTAAGGTCGTCGAGCTGAATAAGACCATGGCGGTCGACGGCGATAGTTTGCGAGCCGTAACGCTGGGCGGCAGCGAGGACGGCGGCATGCTCGGTCGCGAGAACGAGGGCGCGAGAGGTGTTAGTTTCGTGATGAGTAGGAGCTTGTTGAGCCGGCTGTGCTTTTGCGGCGCAGACAGTGAAGGCAAGATTGATCGATTCGGTCGCGCCGGCGGTAATAACAAGGTCGGCACCTTTCGCGCCGATAGCGTGAGCGATTTCGTCTTTCGCGGCTTCGTAAGCTTCGCGGACGCGCTTCGCCGGAAGGTAGGGGGCAGAAGGATTGAAAAACAACTCGGAAAAGTACGGCTCCATAGCATGAAGAGCTTTAGGGCTGACTGGAGTAGCAGCGGCATGGTCGAGGTAAATCATGATGTAATTATACCATAAATTACGGCCGAGATAAAGAGCAGTAGACGATGTCACGGCTCGGCGAAGTTAGTCGCAGTAGACCGAGTCGAAGAGTTCCGTACAGTCGCCACTATCGTAGTTGTAGTTTTCTTCGTAAGCTTCGACGATTAGGGCGTAAAGATCTTCAAATTCAGTGCGGAGGTCGTCGGTGTCGGCAGTGTCGAGCTCGGCGACTTTAGTCATGTCGACCGCGTTATCATCCATCCAATCCTCGAAAGCATCCTCGGCTTTGTTCATAGCTTCGCGTTCGGTGTTGCCAGCCTTACTATTATCCCAGTAGGCATTATAAGCGCTGCGGTAGGCTAGGGCGTGTTCGAGCCAGCCTTCGCCGTAGTTCTTTAGGGTGTCGTTGTCGGAGTTCTTGAGAGGCTCGATAGCGCTTTGGAAGTCTTTTTCACTGCTCTTCGTAGTGAGGCCGTCTGAGAGAACGGTAAACTTATGCCAGGCTCGATAGAGGTCGAGCTTCTTAGTGAGGTCGGCTTCATTCGGGATAGCGGCGTCGTAGGCGGTTTTAAACTTATCGAACTGTTTCGAAATGGCGGAGTCATTGCGGACGGCGGCAGTGTCGCCGAGGCGCTGGACGAGCTCGTCGTCGCGGTTCGTAGTCTTCTTGCAGCCGTCGATGTATTTATCGTAGGCCTTCTCCGAGAGCCAAGAGGAATCGGCGTAGTCGACGACGTTTTCGCAATCGCTGTTGCTAGCGACTTTGTTGATGTGGGTACGGAGGTCGCGAACGGCGTGATAGCTCTCGCTGTAGTCGACGCGAGTCGCGAGAACGATTACAATACAGATGATAGCGACAACGATAATCGCACCGGTGGCAATTAGAGTACCGATGATAACTTTTTTATGGGACTTAGGCGACTTCGGGGCGACGGGAGTAGACGAGCTAGGTTTAACAGAGGTAGACTTAGCGGAGGAGACTGTTTGAGAAGCGGATTTTTTGGAGGTCGCGGGAGAATGCGTAGCAGGGGCCGCAACGCCAGCGGAGGTAGCGAGAGCTTGTTGTTTAGCGGCGAGGACGGCGTCGCCTTGCGCGAGGATTATAATGCCTTCGATGAAGCCCCAGATCGAATTTCCTAAAATAATCAAGGTACCAATCAAGGTTAACGCGACCGTCCAAGCGGCCGGCTCCTCTGTAACGTAGCGGTAATAAGTATAGGCAGTATCGACAGTGAAGATTTCGGCAAAAACACCAATTAACATCAGGAGAAAGCCCACTGCAAAGAGGATAACGTGAACCAAGCCGAGCTTTTTCCTACCTAAATACCAGTCGTGAGCGCCGAACGACCCCAGGAAGATTCCTAGTAGGCCGGCAGTGGTAGCAGATTTTGTCGTTTGCATATAGTCCTCCGAGGTTGATTGACTTATAGATTAAGTATAACACAGGTTTAGCAATTTAGGAAAGAAAATGCCGCCCTTTTTGCGGGGCGGCGGTTGTGGAGGTTTGCTAGTCGAGAAAATACTCCTCGTCGTCGGGGTCGTCATAGACAAGCCAGCCGTCGTTGGGCGCATCGGAATCGCTCGGGTCGTCTGGATCGTTCGTGGCATCGGACGCTTCGGCGGCGGATTCGGGGACGTTAGTCTCCGAATCGGAGTCGGTAGTCTCTGAGGTTCCTTCGGTCGCTGGCTGTGCGGGCTCGGCGGTTTCTGAAGTTCCCTCAGGGTTCGCAGGAGCGGCTTTAGCTCTCTCTTTAGCCTGGGCTTCCTTTTTAGCTTTTTCGGCTTCTTCCTTAGCCTTCTTGGCTTTGGCAGCGGCTTCTTCGGCTTCTCGCTTTGCCTTGTCGGCGGCCTTTTTACGAGCCTTTTTGACGGCATTGAAACCTTTGACGTCGATGCGCCAAAGTTCCTCGCCGATCTGCTTGAAGGTGTAATGGAAGGCACTGGCACAGATGTAGAGGCCAACAGAGAGCCAAAACCCACGCTCAAAGCTAATCCTCCCGATTAAAATATCGCGCAGGAATGTAAAGGCGATAAAAATACCGAAAGGAGCAGCTAAGATGCAAAGTATCCAGAGAAAAACCTGTTTTGGGTTTTCCTTGAGAAACTTCTTCGTGTTCTCAAGGAAGGATTTGCGGTAAATCTCTACGTCCTTTAATCTCTTTTTAAGCTTTGGATCCTCCGAGTCTTTCGGCTTCGCGAGGCGCTTTTTGACGAGTTTTACGCCATCGATAAATTTTTCAACTTCGGTCGTTGTAACTATAGGCGCATAGATTAATTTAGCAAGAAACGACATTTTTACTCCCTCCTAAGGTGCTAGAATTGCAAAATACGACATTTCTTGCTACCATTGTAGCACAGATTGCGTAAAAAGTCAATAGTCAGGCCGTAATAAATACGGGAATTCGTAAAGTAGTCTTAGCGGGGAGAGTTATAGAGGTGAGTTTTGATCAAGGTGAGGTAAAGATGCGCGGCGCGGCGGAAGTTTTCGAGCTCATCGCCTTCGAGCCGGAGGTAATGGCCGGCGGCGATTTTCTTGTACACGCCGGAAGGGCGGACTTCGTAGCGGACCGTGAGCTGATGCTGGTCAGAGTTAAGGTCGGTCCAATCTTCGTGCCAAATCCAGACGTTATCGCGGTCATGGAAAAATTCGCGGCGATGTCCGGCGGGGATCGGGCCGAAAAGCTGGCTGCCGAGCCGAGATTCGGCGTTTATCAGCTCCGCGCGAGTGCGACCCGGCGAACGGAGGCGGGAGGCTAGGGGTCCGAAACGATTTGGACGGGCGGAGACAGGGGTAGGAGCAGGCTGCGCCGCGGCGTGGGAAAATGGCTGGCGCGGGGCGTGAGGGATTTTGATAAAGCCTTCGGAGAGCTGAGCCTTAGAGGGGGCAAGAGCGGAGGGGTTCTGTTCTAGAGATTTCGGGCTCAAGGATGTCTGCTTTAGGAATTTTGGGTTTGAAGGCTTCTGTTTTGGGAATTTTTGCTTTAAAAGGGTGGCAAACCGGCTGAAAAGCTCGCGGAAACTATATGGTTTCGTGTTTGCTCGAATAGCGGAAATGTTTCTTACTGAGACGCACGGCATTGCTCGATCTCCCGTGAAATATTACTTAATTCATTGTATAATTCGAAAGATTTGCGGGCATCAGCATCCAGCGCTTCGATAGAAGCGAAATCTTGGACTCTAGAGGTGGAATAGTTCTCGTACATTTTTAGTTGTCTGCTCCGCGATTATTGATTCTGCCGCACCCAATTGCTTCGAGAGATAGTCCGCAACGAGGCGAACGTACTCTGGCTTATTCATTGTACCACGGAACGGTGCAGGTGTCAAGAAGGGAGCATCGGTTTCTAAGACCATTTTTTCAAGAGGAGGCAAGGGGAGCGTCGAATAGGTCGCGAGGCCGTTGACGCCGATGCAGAATTCACGTTCTAGGACTTGACGAAGGACCTTTTTAGAGCCGGTGAAGCTATGGACAACTCCGGTTAAATGTGGGAAATTATCGAGAATCGGAAGGGCATCGTCGAAGGCGCCGCGAATGTGGAGCGAGACTGGGAGAGATAGATCTTGCGCGAGCTGGAGGAGGCGTTCAAAGAGGCGGATTTGGGTTTCGCGGTGGTAGTCTTCGTAGTGATAATCGAGGCCGATTTCGCCGATGGCGACAGGAGAGGGGTCGATGCGGCTAGAGGATTTAGAGGTGGAAACGGAGGTTTTGAAGGATAAGATAGCGTCGTCGAGGGCCGAAGTGGTAATTTTGTCGGCGAATTCGGGGTGGATGCCGTAGGTCCAGTAGATGTTTTCGTGTGCGCCGGCGAAATTGCGGGCGTTTTCGGAGTCCTCGGGGTCGGTGCCGATGGTGATAATTTTCTCGACGCGGTTTTCGCGGGCGGAGACGATAAGCGCCTCGGCCTGTTCGGGTGTGAACCATTCCTGGTCGTGGAGGTGGCAGTGGGAATCGATGAGGTATGACATGGTTTATATTATAGCATGGTTTGGGGGTTTGTGTATTTAGGTTGCGGTGGAGGTGGATGGCATGATCGATAAGCTGCAGGCGGCTAAGTGAGCAAAAATAGGTGGGCGACAACGTTGACATTTTTGTAAAGCTAGTGTAAGATGGGGTTATATTGCTTTTAGTTAGCGTTTCTTTCGAGAAACGCTAATTTGTACTGTATGCTCAAGACTAATTCGTCCTAAGCGTATAGTAAGAACTATAGCCATACAACGCTCCAATCTCCCGACCCGACAAAAGTTAATAAAGTCAAGAGGTTGTCGCCCACCTGTATTTAGGGTAGCACAATTTGAAAAATTTTAGCAAGCACTAGCATGATGTTTCTGGAAAAAAGTTTGGTTTAATGCGGAAAATGTGTGTATGGCTATAGTATAAAAAGAACCACTAGC
>CAYTZL010000028.1:0-13835 GCA_964442535.1 uncultured Candidatus Saccharibacteria bacterium
AGCAGAGGCCTGAAGAGCCTTGTGTCGACGGTTCAAGTCCGCCCGGAACCACCACAGGTTTTACTGTAGAATTCTTCAACCTCACTACGCAGTGGGGTATTTTTTGCGTTAACACGAGTGTTGTTAGTCCCGTTTCAGCATGACGGTAAAAGCTTCGGACGGGATATCGATCTTGCCAAAACGCTTCATGCGGGCTTTACCTTTTTTCTGTTTTTCGAGCAGTTTCGCCTTGCGGTCGCGGTCGCCGGTGTGAATTTTGACGGTGACGTCTTTGCGGTAGGCGCCGATGGTTTCGCGGGCGATAATTTTAGCGCCAATGGCAGCCTGGAGGGCGACCTCGAAATTCTGGCGGGGGATGACTTGTTTGAGTTTCTTAGTGATTTCTCGGCCTAAGGCATCAGCTTCGCTACGATGGCACATAATGCTAAGTGCGTCCATGCGATTCCCGGCGACAAGAAAATCAAGGCGAGCTAGATCTTCGGGGCGGTAATCGTCGAGCTCGTAGTTAAAGCTAGCGTAGCCGGAAGTAATCGACTTAAGCTGGTCGTAAAAGTCGGTCAAGAGGTTCGCCATTGGCGCCTCAAAGTCGATCACGGCGCGATCCTCGATGTAGCTAAGGTTAGTCTGATGCCCACGCTTTTCGTTGATTAAGTTAAGAACGCCACCAATCATATTCTGCGGTAGAATAATCTCGCCTTTTACCCAAGGCTCTCGGATTTCGGAGATGAGAGAAATATCCGGCAAGTCCGAAGCGGAGCGAATATTGAGAATTTCACCATCGGTCATCGTAACTTCGTAATTGGTCGAGGGGTTCGTAATAACTAAATCTAAGCCAAATTCGCGCTCAAGGCGTTCTTTAATAATATCCATATGCAACAGACCGAGAAACCCAATCCGCAGGCCAAAACCGAGGACAGGAGAGTTTTCTGGTTCGAAGTGGAGCGCGGAATCGGAGAGGGCTAGCTTCTCGACGGCGTCTTTGAGGTCCTGGTATTGGTCGTTCGAGACTGGGAAAAAGCCGGCATAAACGAAGGGCAAGACGTTTTTATAACCAGAGAGCGGCACAGCGGCAGGAGTTTTTGCTAGCGTAACCGTGTCGCCGACTTTAGCTTCGCGAGTGGTCTTGAGATTCGTGACGATATATCCAATACTGCCACTAGTAAGGCTGTCCTGCGGGGACATTTTTGGCTTTAATACGCCAACTTCTAGCGCAATACCATCAACGCCGGCGGCCATCATGCGGATCTCGGAGTTTTTCTTAATTTCGCCATCAAAAATCCGAACATACAAAATTACGCCACGATAATCGTCGAAATAGGAGTCAAAAATCAGAGCACGGGTCTTAGGTTCAGTGGTAGATTCGTGGGATGATTTTTGGCGTTCGAGAGGAGAAGGCGCGGCGTCGACGATGCGATCCAAGATTTTATCGATATTATAGCCGGTCTTCGCGGAAACTGGAATAATATCATCGGCGGAACAGCCGAGTAAATTTACAATCTGAGCGGTAACTTTTTCGACTTCGGCGGCCGGTAAATCGACTTTATTTATTACTGGTATAATATAAAGGTCCTGTTCAAGGGCGAGATAGACGTTAGCGAGAGTTTGGGCTTGGATGCCCTGCGTTGCATCGACAACCAGGACGGCTGTTTCTACTGCCTGTAGGGAGCGTGACACTTCGTAAGAAAAGTCGACATGACCCGGGGTGTCAATGAGGTTAAGCTGATAGCCGCGCCAATCCATCTGTACGGGAGCGAGCTTAATCGTAATCCCCTTTTCGCGCTCGAGATCCATAGAGTCGAGCAGTTGCGACTTCATCTCGCGAGTCGAAACCGTGCCGGTAAGCTCCATCATACGGTCAGCAATAGTAGACTTACCGTGGTCGATGTGCGCAATAATGCAAAAATTCCGGATTTTAGACTCGTTCATAAGTAATATTATAGCATATTTCTGATATAATATATAGAGTAATGGCGAAAAAAATTCTAGCAGTGTCGGGTGGAATCGACTCAATGCTAATGTTGGATTTGTTTGCGGATGATGATGTAGTAGTGGCGCATTTTGATCATGGTATTCGTGAGGATTCGGCGCTGGATGCGCAATTTGTAGAGAATACATGTGGGGAGCGCGGGGTGGAATGCATAAGTGCGCAAGGGCAGCTCGGTGTAAATACGTCGGAGGAAAAGGCGCGAGCGGCTCGGTACGAATTTTTTGCCCAAGTGCAGGCGGAACAGGGGCAGGCAGTTTTATATACGGCGCATCACTTAGATGATTTAGTGGAGACCGTTGCGATCAATCTTTTGCGAGGAACGGGCTGGCGGGGGTTGGCGGTTTTAGACGCGCCAAATGTGCGAAGGCCGTTTTTGGAGCCGGAACTTCTGCCGGAAGGTATGGACGAGCCGCTCGACAAAAAAGCGATTATGGTTTATTCAGCACGGCGAAACTTAACTTTTCGAGAGGATTTCACTAATTCATCTGATGAATATTTGCGAAATCGAATACGTCACCAGACGAATAATTTTTCTGGAAAAATGGAGCTGTTTCGGCTTTGGGAAAAGCAAAAAAATCTGAAAAAAGAGATCGATAAAATCGTAGGATGTTTACTGCCGAAGCCGAGAACTCCCTGGAAGAGAGCATGGTTTGATGGTCTAGACGAGGCGGTGGCGGTTGAATTGCTACGAGCTGGGACGCTACGGGCGGGAATTCGAGCGACGCGACCGCAACTCGAAAATTTCCGCAAGGCAATTATTGAATATTCGCCTGGTGCATATTTTAATCTGCCAAAAGATAATCTAGTCAAATTCACGAAGACGGATTTTTGGCTTTAGATGATGAATGAGGACCAGGCTTGGAGGATAATTTGTAGATTTTAGGCAAGGAAATGATTGTAAGGCGAATAAATGTGTTATAATGCTCTTAGATTAAGTGGAGTGTAATTATGATTACAAAAGCAATCATCCCAGTAGCTGGTTGGGGGACACGTCGTTTGCCGATTACGAAGGTGGTCGAGAAGTCGATGTTGCCGGTCGGGAATCGGCCTTTGGTGGATTATTCGGTGCAGGAGTTGATTAAGGCCGGAGTGACGGATATTTATATGGTGATTTCCGATGTGGAACCTTGTCAGGTGAAGGCTTTTTATCATGAAAATGCAGCGCTGAACCAGTATCTCATCGACAGAGGCAAAGAGGATAGGCTAGAGTTGGCGAAAACATTGCCAGATAACGTACAGATTCATTATGTTACACAAGATCCGGCTGGTAAATATGGAACGGCGGTGCCGATTGCGATGGTGGTGGAGAAATATAAAATCGACGAGCAGGTGTTCGTATTTATGGGCGATGATTTTATCTGGAATCCGGATGGCGAATCAGCGGCTGATTCCCTGTTGAAATCGCTGCAGACTGGCGAAGACTCGGCGCTCTTGGGGGTAGAAGTTCCAAAAGATCAGGTTTCGAAATATGGCGTGTTTTCGGTAAAAGACGGGCTATTGACGGGTGTAGTCGAGAAGCCATCAGTTGAGGAAGCGCCTTCGAATCTGATTAACCCTAGTAAATACATCATGTCACCAGAGTTACTGAACGAGATCGTGAATTACGTCAACACACACGATTTCGGGCCGAAAGACCAGGAATATGTCGTGACAGACCCGATTGATTCGTACATCGAAAAGGGTGGAGTGATGCGCGTAGTACGCACTGGTGGTGATTATCTTGATGGGGGGACCGTGGAAGGGTGGCTAAACGCTAATAACGTGGTTTGTGGGAAGAAATAGACGCCTGCGAGCTATTATAGTGGGGGGTCGCTATGGGTGTTTGGTGTGGCATGGCATATTGGCTATATCACGGGATGAATATTGCGAAAAAATGATATTCACGTCATGATATATTTGTGGTAGAATAAGGGTATGAAAAAGAATCTGAAAGACCCAAGTTATCAGGAAGCGATCGGGCGTTTAGTGGAGCGTCTGCGCAATGAGAAGGGCTGGACGCAAGTACAGCTTGCGGAGGCGATCGGTACGAGCCAGTCGGCGATCCATCGCATCGAAAAGGGGCGGCAAAATATATCTTTAGAATTGACGCAGAAGCTTTCACAGGCGCTAGGCGGGCAGATTCTCTCTGTTAACGACACGGCATCACAGAGTTATCGGATAAATGGCGGGAAAGAGCTGCACGGAGAGGCGGTAATCAATACGAGTAAGAACGCTGCGGTGGCGCTGCTGTGTGCATCGTTGCTAAATGCGGGCACGACGCGGCTGAAGCATGTGGCACGGATCGAGGAAGTCTTTCGGATTATCGAGGTGCTGGAGTCAGTGGGGGTGAAATGTAATTGGACAAACGAGAATCAAGATTTAGAGATTACACCACCAGACGAATTAAAGATTAGCGAAATAAACGTGGAGGCAGCGCGAAAGACGCGTTCGATTTTGATGCTAATGGGGCCATTACTGCATAAGTTTAAGAAGTTTAGGTTACCTTATGCGGGCGGATGTACGTTGGGGACGAGGACGATTGAGCCGCATCTGCGAGCGCTGTCGACGTTTGGTTTAAAAGTTGATGCGACGAATTGTAGCGGGTTTTATGAGGCGACAGTCGAGTCGCAGAGGCCGCCGAAGTCGAGGCTGAGGACGGCACGGTCGCTTGAGGAGGTGCATACGATGTATCCGCCGAAGAGAATTGTGCTGATTGAGCGCGGCGATACGGTGACGGAGAATATATTAATGGCGGCGGCGCTGTATCCGGGGGAAACGACAATCGTTGGAGCTTCGCCGAATTATATGGTGCAGGATTTGTGCTTTTTCCTCGAGAAACTTGGGGTGAGGATTAAGGGTATCGGGACGACGAATTTAAAGGTGCGGGGCTGTACTACGATAGATATGGACGTGGAGTATGCGCCGGCCGAAGATCCGATTGAGGCGATGTCGTTTATCGCGGTGGCGCTGGTGACGAAGTCGAATTTGACGATTCGCCGAGCGCCGATCGAATTTCTAGAGGTGGAACTGGAAGTTTTGAAGAGCATGGGGGCGAATATTACGCGGTCGCCGGAGTATTTTAGTGTGAACGGGCGGACACGTTTGGTTGATTTAAAGGTGCATAAATCGGAATTGACGGCGCCGACCGACAAAATTGCGCCGATGCCGTTCCCTGGTCTAAATATTGATAATTTGCCGTTCTTCTCGGTGATTGCGGCGACGGCAAAGGGTCGGACTTTGATACATGACTGGGTGTTTGAGAACCGGGCGATTTATACGACTTACCTCGAGAATCTGAATGCGAGGGTTGAGCTTTTAGATGCACATAGAGTGTATGTCGAGGGGCCGACGAATTGGCGTCCGGCTGAGCTGGTAGCTCCGCCAGCGTTGCGGCCGGCGGTGGTGGTTTTGATTGCGATGCTGGCGGCGCCGGGCGAGTCGATTTTGCGGAACGTATACTCGATAAATCGCGGATATCAGGATTTTGCGACGCGCCTGAATAGGCTGGGTGCGGATATTCGGCCTTTGATGGAAATTTGATTCGCGAAAATCCTAAAAAAGAGCCTTTGAAGGCGATTTGGTTAACAGGGGTCACAAAAAGAAAATTGCAAAAACATCGTGCTAGTGATTGTAAGTTTTGAAAAATTTGTTATATGATAGCAGTGCCTCCTCAATTTATGGGGCGAAGAATAATTCGCCCCTACATGATAAAGTTGAGTAGCGATTTGGAGGATGTGCACTAATTCCGAGGAGCTAGTTCGAGGCGTACCGTGGGATGTGGAAGTTGTGCGAAGATTTACTTGTGAGATTTTACGGGACACTGCAGCGATTTCCACAGAGTATGGTATAATTAATTATAATAAAGGAAGGTAATATGACTAAGAAAGCTACCAAAGAGACTCTACCGGAGAATTCTGGCAAGAAGCAGGCGCTAGATTTGGCGATTCAACAGATTACGAAGCAATTTGGGACTGGTTCGATTATGAAACTGGGCGAGACGCAAAAGATTGATGTTGAACTGTTGCCGTCGGGGTCGTTATCACTCGACTTGGCGCTGGGCGGAGGATACCCGAAGGGTCGTATTATCGAGATTTATGGGCCAGAATCGTCTGGAAAAACGACGTTGGCGCTGCACGCGATTGCGGAAATTCAGAAACAGGGGGGTCAGGCGGCGTTCATAGATGCAGAGCATGCGCTGGATCCGTCTTATGCGAAGAAGATTGGTGTCGATACGGATAACTTGTTTATTTCCCAGCCGGATAATGGCGAGCAGGCCTTGGAGATTTGTGAAACGCTGGTGCGATCGGGTGCGGTGGACTTGATTGTGGTGGATTCGGTGGCAGCGCTAGTGCCGCAGGCAGAAATTGACGGCGATATGGGCGATGCACAGATGGGTCTGCAGGCAAGACTAATGTCGCAGGCGATGCGGAAATTGACGGGGATTATTTCAAAGTCGAAGGCGACGGTGATCTTTATTAACCAGATCCGGATGAAGATTGGTGTAATGTTTGGAAATCCAGAGACGACGACGGGTGGTAATGCGTTGAAGTTTTACGCTTCGGTACGGATGGATATTCGTCGGATTGGGCAGATTAAAGACGGCGAGAATATCGCCGGGAACCGCACGAAGGTGAAGATCGTGAAGAACAAGATCGCGGCGCCCTTCAGGACGGCGGAGTTCGATATTATGTACAACGAGGGGATTAGTAAGGTCGGAGATGTGCTAGATCTGGCGGTGCAGAAGGGCATTGTAGACAAGGCGGGCGCGTTCTTGAAATATAAGGGTGAGACGCTAGCACAAGGTCGCGAGGCGGCAAAGACGGTGTTAAGAGAGACGCCGGAGCTGCTCGAGGAAATTGACCGGCAGGTGCGCGCGGCGGCAGGTTTAGTTCCGAAAGATGAAGAAGGCAACGGTGATATTGAAGCGTCTAGCGAAGTGAGCGATGCTGAAGATTGAGACACTGACTGATGAGTGGGGTGGCGCTGATGAGGCGGATGCTGCTCGGTTTCCGCTAGTGAGTGATAAGGGGAACGCTGGCGAGGAGGACGAGCAGGCGCGGAACCGAGAAAGGCGTCGACTTGAAGCGGAGGCGATCTACGGGACGGAAGATGAGCTACGACCAGTGGTAACAGAGTGGCCGGGAGTGGCTGGGGATATCGGAGAGACAACCTATACGATTACGAAGTTGACGGCGGGAGTCAAAGACCCGAACCGTGTAAATGTTTTTCTCGATGGACACTTTGCATTTTCTCTAGATGTGGCGCAAGTGGTAGAATTGGATGTTAAAGTTAGGCAGAGTGTTGACGAGAAACGGCTGAAAGTACTAAGAGACGCGTCGGATTTTGGAAAATTGTATCAGAGAACGCTAGAGTGGGTGTTGACGCGACCACATTCGGTTCGGGAGACTGAGGAGTACTTGCGCCGTCGAAAGCAGAAACGCGTACAAATGAACCGGCAGCGAGCGCGTGAGGAGAAACGACCACTACCGGAGCTACAAGAACATACAATGAAGCTAGTAGTCGAAAGGCTGATCGAGAAAGGCTATCTAGATGATGCGAAATTTGCAGCGTTTTATGTCGAAAATCGGATGGTGAGGAAGGGCATTAGCCAAAAGAGGTTGCGGCTTGAGCTAAAACGTAAAGGCGTTAGCGACGAGGTTGCGAAGCGAGCCTTAGATGAGGTAGAGCGGCCGGAAGCGGACGAAATTCTAAAAGTGATTAAAAAGAAACGAGCGAAGTATGATGATTATCAGTTAGTAGGATACCTCGTGAGGCAAGGCTTCGACTATCAGAAGGCTAAGGATGCGGTCGAGAATTATTCTCCGGAAGAATGAGGAGCGGCGAGCTCGGGCTCACGGAAAGGATTGACGAAGTTAGGTGTGAATTCGGGCTTCGCCTCGGTCTCAGGAATCTTTTCGTGCTCATCTTTGATGATAACTTGATAATCGTTTACTTCGATAATAGACTGACGCGGGATAGTGAGCTCGGGGTCAAAGAAAGCTTTAAGCGCGGGGCGTTGCACGATGAGCTGATAAACATCCCAGGTAGAAATATTGAGCGTAAAATCGATGACCTTACCGACTTTGGACTTCTTTTGTGTAATGACCTTAAGGCCGGGCAGAGCGAAGTTAAGCTTAAGAATATCTCTAATTTTAATGACGGTTTCGTCACTGACTATTTCGTCGGCAGAATCGATAATAACGCCGAGCTGGGAAAATTCACGGATGCTCTCGACGGGGAGGATGTCGCCTTCAATTTCTCTGTCGATGAGGCCTTCGAGCCGAACGGCAAGTAGTTTAAGCGTGTTCGGATCGATATAGAGCTGGCTAATATTAGCGATGCGGCCGCCGACGTGAAGGCTGAGGACGGGGCAGCCGATGAGGGTAGAGGCGTTAACGAGCATGGTTATTTTACCTTGATTAGGGGTTTACGCCATGAGGCTGGGTAATCAGGGAGGCCTAGCAAGAGAGCAATAGTCGAGGCGACGTTACTAAGGCCGGGATCTTTGAGCTTTGCGGCTTGGTAAAGTTTGGCGTTTTTCGTGTTGTCGTAGAAAATGCAGGGGACGGGGTTCGTCGTATGTGCAGTACGGGGCGTGCCATCCTTGTCAATAATTTCTTCGATATTGCCGTGGTCAGCAGTGATAATCATCATGCCACCAAGCTCGTCGACGCGTTTAGCAAGACGTTGCAACTGTAGATCGACGGCTTCAACGGCGGTAATTGCAGGTTCAAGCTCGGCAAAATGCCCGACGATGTCGCCGTTCGGGTAGTTAATGCGAATAAAACGCGGCTTGTCGATAACGGCGAGGACGGCGTCGGTAATCTCGGCGGCTTTCATCCAGGGGCGAGTATTCGCTAGGGCGAGTTCCGAGTCGATTTCGATGTGGGCTTCACGGGGAGCTTTCTTGTAGCTGTTGCCGTTGAAATAGTAAGTAATGTGGCCGAATTTGACTGTTTCAGAGACGGCGAGCTGAGGGATCTTATTGCGGCCGAGGAATTTGTTGAGAGGCTCTGCGATTTTAATAGGCGGGACGAGGACGTTTTTCGGGACGTGACGATCGGAATCATACTCAGTTAAACCGGCATAGTAAATATTCGACAGGGGGTTCTTTGCGGCGGCCTGAGAGCGATGACGAGCACTAGAATCAATATTGACACGGAGACGACCGTCGACATTTTGAGACTTGATACTACGGGCTGGTTTCATAGGTTTACTAGAACGATCAAACTTGTCGAAATCGACCTCTGTGAATGCGCGCGAAATCTCAACTGCACGATCAGCGCGAAAATCATAGAAGATAAAAGCATCTCCGTCAACAACCTTGCCGATCGGAGTAGCACCAGCGGCGGGGTTATGGCCAGAACGCTGAGCCTTAACGGCGCGAGCAGCTAACGGCGAGCGGACGGCGGCGTTTTCGACGATGACGAAAGCGGGGAGGTATTGGTCCTGGACGCGCGGATTCTCGCGACGCAAGGTCTTAATTGCTTCGCGAGCAGAACTGAACTCGCGAGGAGCCTTACCGTGAACCATCATATCCCAACCAAGTTTAACCATACCCCAATCGTTTTCGTAACGGTCGGAGACGGCAACCATGCGGCCAGCACCAGAGGCGATACGGAAGTCGACATCCGGGAACTTAGCACAAAATTCTTCGATACGGTCGATGTATTTCGGTTCGGACTGCGGCGGAGTGTCGCGACCGTCAAAGAGGGCATGGATACGGATTTTGCGGACGCCTTCATCGTAGGCGCGCTGAATCATCCGTTCGAGATGAGATATATGGCTATGTCCGCCGCCATCAGAGAGAATACCAGCGAAATGGAGCGTCGGGGTTTTAGAGGCGTCAGTTTTAGAAGATTTGGCGGTTTTGTTAGGTTTATCAGAATTCGACTTTTTGTCGGAGTCGACGCCGAGCCATTTCATGGCGCCTTTCCAGGCCTTCGAGTCCCAAATTGCGCCGCTCTGAAAGTCGGCCTCGACTTGAGCAATTCCCTGTTTCAAGATCTGGCCAGAGCCGAGGGCGTTGTGCCCGACTTCGGAATTGCCGGCCTGACCCGGCATAATGCCGACCGCCTCACCAGAGGCGGCGAGAGGGATGTTAAGGTATTTCGCCATGACGGAGTCGAGGAACTCGGTATGAGCCTGGCGAACAGCATTACCGCTACGGCGCGGCGACAAGCCAACGCCGTCCATAACCACAAGAACAATCGGACCATCATATTTCAGCTTCTTCATGTTTATATTGTAACATAAGCGGGATGGAAATGGGCGGAAAAAGTGGAATTGGCCTACATCTAAAACCCCTGGCGGGAACGAATCCAGACCAGGGGGCTATGGTTGTATTTTAGCGCGATGTTGCGTGAGTGTCAAGGGCCGCGCGGTATAAAAACCGACCGAGGTGAGACTTAGGTGAGCGGCAACGTTGACAAGTTTGTAAAGCTAGTGTAAGATGGGGTTATATCAACTGTAGTTAGCGTTTCTTTTTAGAGACGCTAATTTCCACTGTATGCTCAAGGCTAAAACGCCCTAAGTGTATAGCGAGAACTATAGCCATACAACGCTCCATTCTCCCGACCCGACAAAAGTTAATAAAGTCAAGAGGTCACCGTCCACCTACTTCCAGAGTAGCATAAAATGAAAAATTTTAGCAAGCGCTAGCATGATGTTTTTGGAAAAAAGTATTTGAAGGCGGTTTGAGTCCCTTATTCTTTGTGCGGGGCGGCTTCATTTACTCCGGTGGTTCATCGCCGTTCCAGAGCGCTGGCCGTACTGGCTACTACTGGTCCTCTCGGGCCTACTCTGATACTACCTACGCCTACTACTTCTACTTTACTGCCGGCGTCGATCCGTCCTACTACTTCAGTCGCTACCGTGGCCATTCCCTTCGCTGCCTAATCCCTACCCCCTAGTCCTAAGCTAGGGAGGAAGGAGAGAAGATGCCAGCTGGAGAAATGCGGAACGGTTATGCTATAATTAAATTATGGAATGCAAGTTCCACGGATCAGAGAAAGGCATTTTGAGGTCAAGCTCCAGCCTATTCGATGTTCCCTACTAAGGAGATCGTGAAGTCCTCTATACTTATTATCGCAATATCAAAAATAAGCATAGGCTACAGCTTTGACAAATCGCAATCGTTAAAGCAAATTCTATTTCGCTAAGGCGAGATCGAATTATAAAGTGACTTCTTCAAACCAGCTCGCAGATTTATTCTTTGTGCGGGGCGGTGATGTATGGAACGGTCAGTCTAATCCATTCGAGGCCGCTGGCCGGAACGGCTACTACTGGTCCTCCCGAGCCTACTCTAATACTACCAACGCCTACAACCTCAACTTCAATACTAGCGTCAATCCGTCCAACAACAACAATCGCTACAACGGCTTTTCCCTTCGCTGCCTTTCCCGTGCCTCGATCTCCGAAAAATGCAATTATTCTTTCACAAATCTCCGCCCCAGCCGCCGCCTCGCCAACCTTTTTAGCATAAACACGAGGGCTTTATTGACGAGTGCGGAGACTGGGGCGGATCTGACCATTTTGTTCAGACCACAGTGTGGTAAAAAATTATATCTCGTATCCGTAGTCCGAATCGTGAGGCTCATAGACGCAACGGAGAGAAAGTCCACCATGACGATCGCCCCAAGTAGATGGTCTTACACTGTTAGCAGTAAATAGAAAGCGAAGTGCATAATACGTGTCCGAGTCAGCCCTTGAGGTCCAATAGTACCCACTTATGCCGGCATCACTAACATTCGCACCTGGAGTAATAGCACCGCTTCGCACAAAGAACAGCGGAGAAAGTGCTATGTCGTAGTTATCATTATTGACTCCACTAGCCCCGACGATACTACTGTTTACTCCATACAATGATAACAAGTGCGCATAAGTATCCTTTACGGTGATATCATTAACTCCACCTGGAATTTTCCAGTTCTGTGGGCAAATGGACCCCGCTGCGCTAGTATTTGTAATCGTTCCACCTTTTCCTGCTGTGGCCGCATTCCACTGGTAGTAATTTCCGACTAAGTAATGAGCATCATACTGTGCGCAGACTCCACTCGTAGCTGTACTAATCGCCGTATTCGCATTCTTCGTGCAGCTCGTTGTACCATCCGTACCAAGGTATGATGTTTTTCGATAGAAGTTTGGATCGTTCGACGCCGACGGGTAGCTCGTCCCGCTCCCAACTTTCACAAAACCTTGTCCGGAGCACGCCGCCAAGCCTGTATCACTGTCCGGGCATTTTGTTGCCGCCGTTGGCGTGTTTAGTACATACATCCCAAGGTCCCACGATCTTGTTCCAGTACTATTCGCTGTTCCTACTGCTAAGTTTGTCGTTGTTGGTTCAGGATTATTCCACGTAAAGGTATCACCTGTGCCGGGCTCCGCAGCTGTTACGCTACTTCCAAGATCTAAATCTAAATTTTGACTCATCCAGCAAGTTCCGTCCAGCAATTTTGTCACCCAATAATACTTTCCGTCTCTAGTATCTTTCAGGTATGCAGTGTCGTTATATGCTGCTTCATTGCAGGTTTTTAGCGACATCTGCTGCATTGTAGTGATCCCCGAAAACGTCCTTGTCGACGATTGCCCTGGCTCTGCTACTACCGAAACCGTGACCGTATTCGAGTATGTGTCTGCCGCCTTCGCTCCACTCACTCGTGTTCCGAAACACATCGTAATCTTCCGGTCTATCACATTTGATGCTGCGCCGCCACGTCCGAGTTCTTGATTGTCTGTCGTCATACTTTTAAACGTTTCCAATAGGTCACAATCTCCTTCTGTGCCATCGATTTTACCGTTCCACCCCCACTTATCGGTCATCTGCGATAAAGTACTATTGCTCGTAATGCTCGGAATAGTATTAGATGAGCTGGAACCAGTTAGGTTTGCGCTGTTTGCTCGGATATATACAGTATAACCACTCGTACTTCCAACCGATAAATTAGCTGTGCGCTTTACCACCCCAATACCAGCATCACCATCTCCACCCCGAATCATTGCATTTTCCCCCGAATTCATTGTTAATGTCACTGCCGCTGGTGCTGGCTCATAGTTCAACAAATTCTGCTCCCACCCATTTGCCGCATAAGCCTTCTCTATAATGGGATTGATCGTCATAATGGTGAAGAGTCCCATTCCAGCCATGCTAATTCCCCCCAATGCCACCAACGTCCTCTGCGACGCTCTTGGTATTTTTATACTATGCTTCCGCTTCCGCATAAGCCCTCCTTTTGGATATTTGATATCACCCAGGCGGAGCAATACTAAACATAACAAAAATGGCACCGCAAGGGTGGTATCACAGTCTATCCATTGGATTATCGCTAATCGTCGAATTGGCTGTACCTTACGGCGCCATTTATATCGACGATTGCAAATAACCCACAGGGAATTCCCGTGATTATAGACAAACTGTGATACCGTTTTTATTATAGCATGACTTTCAGAAAATCCACTAAAAAATGGAAAATCGCGCATTAACGGCAGGATTTCCTTTTCTCTCCTTCCTCCCTAGCTTAGGACTAGGGGGTAGGGATTAGGCAGCGAAGGGGATAGCCAACGTAGCGACCGCCATCATTGGAGTAATAAGAAGCGGACGGATCAACCTTATTGTTGTTCAAATTGAAGAAGTAAGCACTACCGGGAAGAGCCCTCGATGACCAGCAGCCACCATTCTGACCAGCGCCCGCAAAGAATGAATTGGAGCCATTGGGATAGATATACCCGCCCCGCACAAAGAATAAGGGGGAAAACAGCATGCTCCGAACCTGTACAGCTGTACAAGTTTTGCTTTCGCCCACCCCTGTTAGCAAGATAATCGACCACCAGACTGAGGTCTGGTGGTTTTGGGCTCGCCGGCGATGCCGGC
>CAYTZL010000029.1:0-13314 GCA_964442535.1 uncultured Candidatus Saccharibacteria bacterium
AATCTCTCGGCTTCGGCCTTCGTAGGTTCGAGTCCTACTTCCAGCACCATAGAAAATAACTTTGACTTCGTGTCAAAGTTATTTTCTATTTTGGGGTAAGTGGTGGTAAGGTTAGGTGGTGGGGACGAGGCAGCGGAGGGAGTTGCCGAAGTAGCGATTATTGTTGTTGGACGGACTGACGCTGCTAGCAGTGAAGTAGAGGTAGTAGGCGCTGCTAGTACTGGAGCCGACTCGAGAGGACCAGAAATAGCCGATCTGGCCAGCGTTGTAGAGCTGCTGACGGTTAGGATGGACAAGGCCGCCCCGCACAAAGAATAAGGGGCTTAGGGTAATGTTATAGTCATTGCTGTTAACGGAACTCGTCCCCGACAAACTACTCGCGACACCATACTGTGTCAGTAAGTACTTAAACGTTCCTTTTGCGTCGGAATTAGCATTCGGTAACTTCCAGTTCTTTGGACAGATACTCCCCGTAGCGTTCGCATCCGTAATCGTCCCACCAGTCCCGGCCGTCGCCGCGTTCCATTGGTAATAGTTCCCAGCTAGGTAATGAGCATCATATTCCGTAGCCGTATAAGTCTTATTGCCGTTGTTCTTATAGAAGTTCGGATCCGTACTCGGGGTTTTACTGCTGACATCGATAAACTGTCCAGTACACGCACTCAGCCCTGTATTATTACCAGTACACGCCGTCGTTGCCGTCGGATTTATAATCACATAATTCCCCAGATTCCAAGACCACGTATCAGTACTGGTAGTACTACCATCAGTTGGCCTGTTACTAGTATTATACCCCGGTGTCCAACTACTCGCCACGTCGCTAGTGCTGCTAGTCAATGCCGTGCTAGTCGACAAGTCTAGTGCCAAGTTCTGACTCATCCAACAGTTGCCGTCGAGGAGTTTCGTAACCCAATAGTATTTACCGTCCCTAGTATCTCTCAGCCGAGCCGTATCATTCTCCACCGCTGCGCTGCATATACTAGCCGTCATCTCCTGCATAGTAGTAATACCATTAAATTTCGTCACGGTTGTTGTAACCGTCCTCGGCTGCGCAACTATACTAAGTGTTACAGTATTCCCATAGAAATCTTCTACAGCAGAACCATTCACCCTTGCTCCATAAAAGAGCGTTAGTTTCTTCGTTACATTGCTAGTGGTCGCTCCGCCAGTACCAACACTTTGTTGACCGGTTGTCATTGCCTTAAAGCTAGTACTCGGATTATAACTCGCCTCCGTATCACCGAGCGTAGCATAATATCCCCACTCATTACTCATACTACCGAGGGTTTTAGATGAGGTAATGCTGGGGATCTTATGGGATGAATTATTTCTTCCAGTTAAATTAGTATTGCCAGAAACATATACTGTATAACCATCAGTATTACCTACTGTAATTGTAGCTGTTTGTGATAATACCTTACCTGCTTCGTCAGGATTTGTCGAAGCGTTAGCTGCGTCGAGATCGGTCTGTATCGTGCCGGAGCTAAGAGACAGGGAGACGGAGGAACTAGTTTGAGAAGTCGTAGTCGAAGGACCGTTTAGGGGTATATCCCAGCCGTTGGCGGCGAGAACTTCGTTCCCTCCTAGTACTGTCACGATTCCCGCTATTGTTATTATTCCTAATATTATAAACTTGCCGTTCCGCATGGCCCTCCTTTATTGTTATCAACACCTGTACGGAACGTTTCCGCATAACAAAAAACGGCACCGTAAGGTGTTGAAACAATTTACTTTGGCGACACAGCACTTCAGAAAACGGTTTGTCCTTACGGCACCGTCTATTTCTGAAATGCTAATTAGCCTATAACTGAGGTTTAGACAAAATTTGTCGCTAAATTGTTCGTAAATTGTTTCAACATCCCCATTATACCTCAATTTTTGGGATTTTATACCCTTGTTTTTGACGGTTTTTATGGTGAAAGTTGCGTTTTAAGAGCCTTTTGGGGCGATTTGAGGCGTTCTGCCCTCGGAGAGCCGTCGTAGCAAGGTTTGAGAAAAAGTGGCGTAAAATGGTAAAAATGCTGAAAAATAGCTGAATTTGGCGAAAATTGGTCGAATTTAGTGGTAAATGGGCAAAAAATAAAGCCTTTTGAGGCGGTTTTAGGCTAGAGTGCGGTGGGTAGGCGAGTTTGAAGAAAAAGGGGCTGAGAGAGTTTGGAAACTCCGGCCAATGTACAATAAAATGCTTATGCTGGAATAGGAAGGAATATTAAGATATAATTATGTATGTAATTGGAGTTAATATTTTATGAAAAATAAAAATCATAGCCTGTACAATGAGGCATTTATTGACGGACAAAATCTTTACATGAATACGAAGTCCAATGGCTGGACAGTGGATTTGAAAAAGTTTCGAGTATATTTGCGTGAACAATACAACGTGGAAAATGCCTATAATTTTTTAGGTGCTGTCGATAACGCTAATCATGATCTGTATGAGCTAATTCAAAAGGCAGGATTTATCCTTGTATTTCGTGAGCATAGCCAGTCGATGATAGGAAAAAAGAAAGGCAATGTCGATACAGATATCGTTTTTACGATTATGGCAAAAATTGCTGATTGCGAGAAGTTCGATAAGGTAGTTTTGGTCTCTGGGGACGGCGATTATTATAAAATGGTGAATTATTTAGTGAAAAATGGTCGTTTCTGTAAACTGCTTTCACCTAATCGGTATTCTACCTCAACATTGTATCGGACTTTTACTCCAAAATATGTGGATTTTTTGGACAATAGCGGCGTTAAACGTAAGATCTTTTACGAAAAATAATATCAAAAAAAGCGGGTTCATCTTGGGTATTTCTCCTTTCGATTTGCCCGCATCGGGATATATTTGTATTGTAACACGGATATTGTAAAAAGTAAAGTATCTCATTCAGCCTTTTTTAGAAATCGGAGTAAATGAGCCTTTTTCTGTTTACAACGGTGGTTTTTTGTGCTAGAATACAGATATTATGGCAAAGAAGAATAATACTAAACGCAAGCTGGTTGGTTTGGTTTCTGAGGAGTCGGGGATTCGTCAGTATTATACGAAGAAAAATACGATGAATACGCCGGACAAGCTATCGCTCAGGAAGTATGATCCGGTTCTGCGAAAGCACGTTGTGTTTACGGAGACGAAGAAGAATCTCGGGCGCAACGAAGTCAAGGAAAAGAAACGCTAGCGCAACGAAAATACTGCAGAGATGCAGTATTTTTGTGCTGCTTTTTGGGCGGATCTAGGTCGGTTCGAGCCTATTCAATGACGAGCTTTTTCATAAAACGCCGGCCGGAGCGTTTGGTCTTTTTCGGGGTGACGACTTCGGCTTCGGCAAGTTCGGAGAGTTCGACTTCGGTGAGTTTCTTTTTCTTGGCGAGGCGCTGGGCAAGGATTTGGACTTCGTCGGCGGCGTCTTGGACTTCTTGTTGGGTGGGTTTTTGGGCGTGGACTTTGGTGACGCGGAAAATTGGCACGGAAAAGTCGTTTTCTTCGGATTCGGGCGCTTCGTCGTCGGGGTCTGAGGTGAAATTGTCGAGGGATTGAGAATTGGTTTCGTTCCCTGTTGCAGTGTGTCGTCGATAGTTGTTCGAGGGTTGGGCTTTGGCGCTTTGGGGGCGCGGTTGAGCGGTGGCGTTGAGTTTGGCGGGTTGAGGCTGCTTGGCGAGGACTTGAGCAGTGAAGTTTTCGAGGATGTCGGCGAAGAGTTGCTCGGCTTGTTTGAGCTGGTTGGATTGGTTGGATTGCTTGGATTGATCCGCTTGCGCTTCTTGGGTTTTTTGAGTATCTTGAGTATTTTGCGCATTTCGTACATTTGGCGCGTCTTGCGTAAGATCGGGTGCGTGAGGATTCATGGTAAGTATATAGTCTAGCGTCGTGAGCTTGCCGAAAGTGGCATAGAGATTGTCATCTTTCGTGCGCAGGACGAGGTTGCGGAGGTTATAGAGTTTTTCTGAGGATTTTGCTTGAGGCTGTTGGTCGAGGTAGCGGGGCGGGCGGTTTTGGATTTGGTCGAGTTTGATGAGGCCTTTGGGAAGCTGACTGCATTCGATAGAGCTGCTAGAAGTGCGGCTGTGTTTGGCGGGATTTTTAGAGGTTTGGTCATATTCGGCGGTGCGCCAGTTGACGGTGACTTTGGTAGAAATCGAGAGTGTTGGTGCCATCGATTCGAGGGCGTCGGAGGCGTTCAGGAGGAGGTGGCGCGGGGTTTTCGCCCAGATGACGATGAGTTCGTCGAAGAAACGCACGATGCCGGCTTCGCGCCAGGTGTGGAAGATTTCGGTGCCGAGGCAGAGGTTAATTAAGCCGCCGCGGAGCGATTCGAGTTCGAGGTATTTTTGGAATTTTTGGGCGGAGAAGGTAAGTTTTTTAGTTGGTGTCGGTTCTTTAGTTGATGCAGGTCCGGTGGTTTGCGCGGAAGCGAGGAGGTCGGCGGCGCGGTTTTTGGGCAAGGATTGGCTGGGCTGCTGAGGCGAGTTTTTAATGGCTTCCTCGACGACGGCCTCGTCGCGGCCGTGCATGATGGCGTGCGAGAGGCGAGTGTTTTGGCAGAGGAGTCGAAAATTATCGCGGCCGGCGGCTTCGAAAACTTGGTTCGCGCTGCGCCAGGCGAGCGGTTTCTCCATTGCGCCAGTAAGCGCGCCCTGAAATCCGGCGTTTTCGGCCCATTTTGCGATGCGGTCGTTGTAGATGAGCTCTGGTAGAGCGAGAACTGGGGTTTGGCTGCCGAAAAGTTGGTCGAGCTTTTGCTGGTGACGTGAGACTTGACGGGCGAATTCGTCTGTATCGTAAAAGTTGGCGAGAGAATAATAATATGGCTGCACAAGGAGTTGGACACAACCGAGGTTAGCGAGCTTATGTAAGCGCTCGATCAGCTCCGGGTCGAAGCGTTGAGCCTGTTCAATCCAGGGGCCGGAGACCGAAACGGAGAGTTTTAGGTTCGGGTATTTTTGCGTATTGCGTTCGAGGAGGGCGAAAAATGGCTGATATTCGGCGCGGTCGGCCTCGTGAAACTCCGCCTCGCCGTCGAAGTAGTCAAGTTTCGCATCGTCCGCCCGAGGCGCTTTTAAGCGATACGGACAGTGCAGGCGAAAATATAGGTGTAGCGCGCGCATTATTTACCTCTCTTTCTAACCATTACTATAATCATAGCACATTTGAGGGATTTGGGGCGGTTTTTGGTGATTTTGGGAAAGTTGTGTTAAAATAGTTTTGCGGGGTTCTGCATAAAGGGGCGTAGTACAACGGCTAGTATAGCGGTCTCCAAAACCGTAGATCATGGTTCGATTCCGTGCGCCCCTGCCATAGTCTTGACAAAACATATTTATGTGTTGTGGCAAGACTATTTTTATAGCAGTACGGAAGCGAACTGCTCGCCGTAGGCGAGAGGTTCGTAGGCAGTAGGAGCGTGAGTGAAAAAGTTAAATGTATTTACTTTTTCCGAACCGACGCCCTGCCGCTGAGTGAGCGGAGCGAACGAAGTTTCCGTGCGCCCCTGCCAAATTTCTGTTATTTGAGCATTTTTATAGCTTCGATTTCGTCTTTTACGAAAAACACATCTTTGCCTTTGTTACTCTCATAGATAAAATCGCGTAATGGCTTACTGGTGTATTTGGAATAATCACCATAGATGGCGAATTTGATTTGGTAGCTGACGAATTTTTGCAATATTTCTCCTGCTAGTCCCCGGCTAAGGATAAAGAAATCTTCGGTGATGGCGGATTTGTTGAGGGCGATTTTGTGGCAGCCCGTTTCGTGTTTGATCTGCATGGCGAAATCTATTGCCGATTGGAGATCTTTGATGACGATTTCGTCACTTTTGACGATTGCCGTATCGTTGATAATTTTGGTTTGCATGATTTTTGGCACATTAGACGGATTCATGATTCCCTCCTTTTGACCAATTATAACATTTTTGTTTTTAAGTATAGACCGATTTTTTTGAAAAAGTGGTTGACTTTTGTGGTGTGTGGGGTTTATAATAACAACAGTTATATAACGTGTGTTACATAGGATAAATTATGCCGACAGTGAAATTTACGAAAGATGAGATAATCAGAAAAGCTTGCGAAATAGTGCAGCTGTGCGGAATGGAGTCGCTAAATGCGCGGCGAGTGGCGTTTGAATTGGGTGGTTCGGTGCAGTTGATTTATCATAATTTTGCGACGATGGATGAGCTTGTTGCGGCGGTGAAAGAGGAGATATTTCGGATTTATGTTGACGCAATGAACTCGATTGAGGACGAGGAGCATCCGTACCTTGCGAAAGGGTTGAGTTATGTGCGTTTTGCGCGCGATTATCCGGAGTTTTTTAAGATTTTGTTCATGTCGGATACAGAGGTAACGATTGATAAGTTTTTCCAGGACGATGCAGTGACGGTGGGGACGATTGCGACGATTGGTAAGGTTTTTGCGATGGATGCGGCGCAGTACGTGGAGTTTCATAAGAAGGTATGGATTTTTACGCATGGGATTGCTTGTTTGCTAGCGACGAAGACTTTGAGAATGTCGGATGAGGAGATTAAGGACCTGATTGTGTCGACGACGTGGGATATTTATAAAGGGTTTATGGAGGAAACGCATGGCGGATGTGATTAAAGTTGAGCATTTGGTGAAGCAATATAAGGAAGTGCGGGCGGTGGATGATTTGTCTTTTACGGTGCGAGAGGGAGAGATTTTGGGATTGCTAGGGCCGAACGGTAGTGGAAAATCGACGACGATTAACTGTATTCTGTCGCTATTGAATTACGATTCGGGGTCGATTACAATATTTGGGAAAGAGATGAGGCCGAGTGCATATGATTTGAAGGCGCGGATTGGGGTAGTGTTTCAGGAAGTGTCGGTGTTTGATGAGCTGACAGTATATGAGAATGTGGATTATTTTTGTGGGTTGTATATTCAGGATAAGGAAGAGCGAAAGAAGTGCGTGGATGAGGCGATTAAGTTAGTTGGGCTGCAGGATTTTGTGAAGTTTTATCCGAAAAAGTTGTCGGGCGGGTTGTTGAGGCGGCTGAATATTGCCTGCGGGATTGCGCATAAGCCGAAGTTGATTTTTCTCG
This sequence comes from uncultured Candidatus Saccharibacteria bacterium, assembly GCA_964442535.1. Classification (GTDB taxonomy): domain Bacteria; phylum Patescibacteriota; class Saccharimonadia; order Saccharimonadales; family Saccharimonadaceae; genus Nanosyncoccus. Next base: position 7,032 of record CAYTZL010000029.1, read on the forward strand.
ATGAGCCGACGGTGGCGGTTGATCCGCAGAGTCGGAATCATATCTTGGATAATATCAAGAAACTGCGGGATGGCGGTGCGACGATTGTTTATACGACGCATTACATGGAAGAGGTGGAGATTTTGTGTGATCGGGTGATTATCTTGGATAAGGGGCGGCTATTGGCGGAGGGTACGACGGATGAGCTGAAGAAGCTGGCGAAAATTGAGCGAGCAACATTGAATGACGTATTTCTAGAGTTGACGGGTAAGGAGTTGCGGGATTAATGTTTTGGCATAATTTTAAATATTCTTGGAAGACGCTTTTCCGGAGTCGGGCGTTGATTTTTTGGACTTTTGCGTTTCCGATTATTATGGCGACGTTTTTCTACATGGCATTTTCAGGGATTACGGAGAGTGAAAAATTAAACGTGATTGATGTGGCGATGGTGGACGGAGTGGAATCGCAAGAGGCAGAGTATTACCGAGAGGCTCTGGCGGGTTTGAGTGATTCGGAGGATACGGAGCGATTGTTTAATTTGCGGTTTGGGTCGGCGGAAGAGGTTGAAAATTGGTTGAAGAATGGCGAGATTGATGGGTATTTGGAGATTGCTGGTGATAAACCGAAGGTGGTGGTGGAAATGAATGGCGTGAACCAGACGATATTTGCGTACGTGGTTGAGGAGATTGAGGAAACGGGGCGAGAGGTGGCGGATTTAGCTGGGCGAGAGATTGAAGCGGCATCGGCGGCGGGAAAGAAGGTTAATTATGAGAAGGTGCATAAAGAGGCAGTGACTAAGGCGACGGGGGCGGAGGCGAATTTAATGGAATTAGAGACGGGGAAGCTGGATTATGTGATGGTGGAGTATTATACTTTGATTGCGATGACATGTCTGTATGGTGGGATTTTAGGGATGGCGGCGATTAATCAGAAGCTGGCAAATATGAGTAATGTAGGTAAGCGAGTGGCGGTAGCGCCGACGCGGAAGTCGGTTGTGGTGATTAGTAGCGCGCTGGCGGGGTATTTAGTACAGTTGATTGGGCTGGGGCTGCTGTTTGCTTATACGGTTTTAGTTTTGAAAGTGGATTACGGTGAGAATGCGGGGTTAGTGGTACTGTTGGCTCTAGTGGGGAGTTTGGCGGGCTTGGCTTTGGGGACTTTTGTGACGACGGTTTTGAAGGTGAATGAGAACGCAAAGGTTGGGATTATTATTGCGGTGACGATGTTGGGATGCTTCCTGTCGGGTATGATGGGCGTACAGATTAAGTATTTCTTTGATCAAAGTGTGCCGTGGCTGAATGTGATGAATCCGGCGAGTATGATTACGGATGGGTATTATGCGCTATATTATTATGGTGAGTTGGGGAGGTATTGGCGAGATGTGTTGAGTTTAGCGGTATTTTCGGGCGGGTTGTTGCTAGCTGCGGCGTTAGTTTTAAGGAGGCAAAAGTATGACAGTATTTAGAGCGTTTTTGCGGATTTTGCAGAAAAATAGTTTAGTAATTGTGATTTCTACGCTAATACTGTTGGTTTTCGGCGGATTTAGCATGCAGGCGAGCGAGAATAGTATGGGATTCGTGGCAGATAAACCGGATGTGACAGTGGTGAATTATGACGAAGGCGAGATTGCGAAGGGGTTTGAGGAATACTTAGGGGAGAAGTGCAATATAATTGAACTGTCGGATGATGAAGGGGCGATTAAGGATGCACTATTTTATCGAAATACGAATTTAGTGATTTATATTCCACAGGATTATAGCGAGGATTTGATGCGGGGCGAGAATCCGGCGATAGAATACCGCAGTAGTGGGGACTATCAGGCGGAGCTAGGAAAAATGATTGCGGCGCGGTACTTGAAGACAATTGATGTTTATCGCGATGTGACTGAGGGTGAAGGGGCGTTGGTGGAGAAGGTTAAGTCGACGTTGGCGGAGGGAGTAGAGATAGAAGTAGTTTCGAAACTGGATACGACGAATTTAGAACGGACGGCGAAGTTCTTTAACTTTGAAAGTTATGCTTTGCTTAATTCCCTGGTGTTTATTATTGCAGTGGTGATGTTGGCGTTTAATAATCGGAAAGTTCGGCAGCGGGTTTTAGTGAGTAGTATGAATCCGGCGAAGCAAAATCGGATACTGTTTTTCGCTAATTTAGGTTTTGCGACGGTGATATGGTTGATGTATTTAGGGTTAGGATTTATTATGCTAGGCGGGGAGAGTTTGCTGGATTGGCACGGGGTGTGGTTTGTAGTGAATTCGTTGGTCTTTACGGTTTGCGCGACGTCGATAGCGTTTTTGGTCGGGAGTCTATTGCGGAATAAGGATGCGATTAACGGCGTAACGAACGTAATTGCGCTGGGTAGCAGCTTTCTTTGCGGGGCTTTTGTACCACAAATGTGGTTGCCGGATAGCGTTTTGTGGGTGGCGCATTTATTGCCGACGTATTATTTTATTGAGAATAATGACACGATTGCTGGGCTGGAGACGTTGGACGGGGTGGCGTTGGGGCTAGTACTGAATATAGTAGTGATGTTGGGATTTTCACTATTGTTTACGGTGATAGCGGTGGTGGCGGGGCGGAAGCGGGGGTAGCTAGGGTTCCACGTTCTGGGTCTAGCTGATTTCTTTCTGCGGGCTGTCTATAGGCCTAGTCGATTTCCTTCCCGCGGGTTGTCTATGGATCTAGTCGATTTTCTTTCTGCGGGTCGAGGCGGGGATACTACGGGCGCGTGTAGTGGCAGGGATTTTACGGGTAGACGCCGCGGCGACATGTTTAGCACTTGCCGAGCCAGCGGCAACACGCTTAGCGGTTGTAGACGCGCCAGTAAGGCGTCGTGCGCTCGTGCTAGTTGTTCCTGTCGCGCTGGTGACGCGTTTTGTGCGAGGTTTTGTGACGCGCTTGCGTTCGGTGGTTTGGGAATTTTGAGCGATTTGTTCTTCGATGCGCGCGGTCGTGTTCGCGAGAGCTTCGATGTCGCCAGTGGCTTCGTGAATTGCGAGGATGAGACGGAGAGTATTTGTGCTATGGTCGAGTTCGTAGGCGCTTTCGAGGGCCTCGATGGCGGCTTTAGTCTGACCGAGACGTTCGCGGGCCTTTGCAAGGGCGATGTAGCGCGCGGGTACAGTGTTTTCGAGTTCGATTGCTTGTTCGAAAGCCATGGTTGCCTTTTCGTAGGCGCCGGTTTCGAGGTAAATTAAGCCGACGTTATGTAGAGAAGATGGATTATTATCTAAGGATTGGGCGATTTCGAAACATTCGATCGCTTCGTCGAATTTTTGTTCTTTGGCGTAGAGAATCCCGAGACGGTTGTAAGCGGCGGCGTTGCGCTCGTCGAATTTTAGAATTGTAAGGAGGGCTTTTTCGGCACGAAGCGGCTTATGCTCCTTCATTGAAGTTTGCGCGGCGTTCCAGAGGCGTTTCATCTGGACGTCGTAGCGAGCGTTATGCTCGGCTTCGGCAGGACGACGGTGAAAGACCGGGTACAAAAAAGCTAAGAAAAATGCAATACAAGCGATTACCGCAATACCTATCATGTATATATTTTAGCATAAATCGGCCACGATATGTAGCTTTATATGGCCGTTTTGCGATAAATGTTCGTGTAACTGGAGAAAATTTGGTAATTTAGCGAGAAATTTAGAGTTATTGGTCTGTAAGTAGGATTTATAGAGGAGCTCGATAGCGGTCGCGGTAGCGTCAAGGGCGAGCTGGCGAGGCTGGGTTTTGTTCTTCGCGATGTCGTTTGCAAGCGCGACGAGTTGTACGGGGGTGGCGGCGATCAGTTGTTTGGCGAGGGTGAGGGTTTTTGGCTTAGTTTTCGGGGCGGTCTTGAGTGTATCGAGGATTTTAGGGCGAAAAATTTGAGCGCGGGATAGAATCGTCGGGAGGAGGAGGCTTGGAGATTCGGTGAGGAGGATAAAGTGGCAAAAGTTGCGCGGTTCCTCGATAGTTTTAAGGAAGGCGTTTTGTGCGGCTTCGTTCATAGCGTCAGCGGGGGAGACGATGAAAAAGCGGTCGTTGGTTTCGTGATGTTGAGCGTAGGAGGCGAATTCTCGGACTTGTTCGACAGTGATGACGTCAGTTTTTTTGCTGGAGTCGGGTTCGAGAAAGAGGGCCCCAGGAAATTTAGGACATTGCTGTGGCGAGATGACGAAGATTGCACAGCTAGTGCGCCGAGCGATCATTGTGAGGTCGGAGAGCTTTTCGAAGAACATTAGGAGGTAGCGTTGGAGGTTAATTTCGCTTCAGGAAATTCGGCGAGAAATTCAGGCGGGAGAGGGCTTTCGAAAATCATGCGCTGATTATTCGGTGTGCCGGGAATGGTGATTTCGAGAGCTTTGGCGTGGAGCATGAGGCGCGGCGCGTTGTTCTCGTTGCCATATACAGGATCGCCGAGAATTGGTGTGTTGAGATATTTGAGATGGACGCGGAGCTGATGCGTGCGGCCGGTAGTCGGCTTGAGCTCAAGTAGGGCATGTTTATCATTTTGAGCGACAACGCGATAATAGGTTTGTGAGGGCTTGCCGTTTTGGTCGACTTGGAAAGTGGTCGGGCGTTTGAGGTTGCGAGAAATCGGGAGATCAATCATAGCTTCGGGAAGTTTCGGAATGCCGTCGACGATAGCGTAGTAAGTTTTGTGGGTTTTGCGATCTTGGAATTGTTTACGGAGCATGGTTTGTGTCCCAGGGTCTTTAGCGAGGATGACGACGCCAGAGGTATCACGATCAAGGCGATGGACGAGCAGGCCGTAGTTTTCTAGGGTTGCTTCGGGACAATATTCACCTTTAGTCATGCTAAGTAGCCCGGCGGGTTTATTGAGGACGAGGACATGATCGTCTTCGTAGATGACGGGTGGGCGTGGAGGAATGGTAGCGCTAGCGGGGACATGGAGCTCGATTTTAGCATCGGGAAGAAGTTTGGTATTTGGTTTTGTGGCCACCTGACCATCGACGGTGACGTAGCCGCTTTTAATAAAAGTTTGGAGGCTGGAACGGTTATATTCGGGATGCTGTTGAACAAGAAGATGGTCAAGGCGAATCTTTTCGGGGGCAATTTCGTCGGTTGGAAGTTCGGTGTCACCATTAATGACACGCGAGAGGTCTGGTTTGCTGAATTTCTTGCCGGTAATAATCATGGCAGTTTACCTCAAATGAAAGGCTTCCTGGACAAGGCGGAGCTTTTGGTTTGCGATGGAATTAGCGTAGGCTTCGCCAATCTCGAGTTGCTCAAGGATAGTTGCATCGTCGATTGCGGCGAGTTTCGACTGAAAATCGGCAAGCATAGTCGCAACACTTTCGGCGACTTTTTGCTTCAGGTCGCCATAATGAGTTTCGCCAGCCCAAGTTGAGATGACGTCTTGGAGCGAGGTGTCGTTAACGAGCGCCTCGATTTGTAATAAATTGCTGATACCGGGCTGGTTGAAGAAATCGAATTGGATTTTGCCGATGGAATCAGTAGTCGCGGACATGATTTTCTTGCGAGCCTGTTCGGGGGCGTCATAAAGCATGATTTTGCTATTCTCGGCGGCGGTGGATTTACTCATTTTTTTCTCGGGATTTTGGAGGTCACGAATACGTATACCGTCGTCGAGCTGCATAAAGCGGATTTGCTCCTCAGGCGTAGCGGGGAGGACAAACAGCTCGCCGAATTTGCGATTGAGTTTCTCGCCGAGGCGACGCGTTAGTTCGATGTGCTGAAATTGGTCTTCGCCGACGGGGATATATTCTGCATCATAGAGTAAGATGTCGGCTGCCATTAGTACCGGATAGTCGAAAATTCCGACGTTGACGGATTCTTTACCGGCGCTTTTGTCTTTGTACTGAGTCATGCGGCCGAGATCGCCCATCGAAGCGACGCAGTTTAAAATCCAGCAGAGTTCAGAATGTGCCGGGACGCGCGATTGGCGATAAATGTGGATATTTTCGTTTAATTTTAGACCGGCGGCGAGATAATATTTGAGCGAGCGGAGGATGTTTTGTTGTAATTCCCCGTCGATATCGGAGATAATTGAGTGTAAATCGGGTACGAAGATATTAACGTTGCAGGTGTCGCTGTGCTTATTCGCGAGTCGGACCATTGGTAAAAGTGCGCCAAGAAAATTGCCGAGAGTAATTTCGCTATTGGTGCGGAGGCCGGTAAGGATAGTGGTTTCATTCATAGTATAATTATAGCATAAAATTTGTTGGCGGTTAGAGTTTTGGGAAAATGCGCCGAAAAAGGCTTCCAAAAGGCGGGTTGGCGTGGTATAATGTGGTTATGGGGTATTAGCTCAGTTGGCTAGAGCGCTTCAATGGCATTGAAGAGGTCA
>CAYTZL010000030.1:0-12718 GCA_964442535.1 uncultured Candidatus Saccharibacteria bacterium
GTCCAGGGTTAGAGTCCCTGCTACTCCACCACGGTTTGAATGAGATCCGTTTGGCTGAGGCTGGGCGGATTTTTGTTGGTTTTGGCGAGAGAAGGGCGTGAGAGGGCGTAGATGGGGTGGAATGGCTGGAGGTGGGTGGTTGCCGAGGTTGGAAAGTGGCATTGCTTAGACGGATTCTAGGGGCTGATTTTTGCGGTTTTGAGGCGCTGAGAGGCTGTGTAAGCGTAACTTAAAGCATAAACGTATTCGTACCTAGGTTTGGGCGTAAAGTGGCCTTAAAAGGACTGTAAATAGCCTTAAACGGGAAAATATGACGGGGGTGGTAGTGGAAATGTGAAAGCGAGGTGGATGGGTGAGATGAACGGCGTTTTTTTGGGGGTTAGGGTGGGATTTCGGTGGTTTGGAGTTTTAGGGATAATTTGAGGGTTTTGCGCTATGAATACACACATTTTCCGTATTAAATCGAAGTTTTTCTCTCTGGAAGCATAGAGGTGGATGATAACTGGAAAGCAGTATTAGACTGGGATTTTAGCGATGGAACAACAAAAAATGCCCAAGACTGGGCATTATCCCTATGCGGTAGGAGGGAATTTTAAGCAACCTCGCAGTGATATTGCTTAAAATCTTCTCTATTTTATATCACGGGATGAATATTGTCAAGGGGGAAAAGGGGTGGAAAATATATCATGTGGTGAATATGGTTTAGAGGAGGCGAGATGGGTGATATATCACGGGGTGAATAATGGTTGTGGTAAGAAGGAAGGGTGGCGGATTAAGGGGGCGAAAAGGGTTATATTTGGGGAGATTTATGGAGGAGGGGAGGGGAATATATCACGGGGCGAATAATTTTAGAGGGAATTTTCCACAGGTGTGGAAAAGGAAAAGCAGAAGCGTGATATAATTAGAACATAATTTGACCATAAAAACTATTGACAAAACGGAAGCGGTATGCTAAAATGGTTGTAACATCCGAAAAGGGTGGTTTTTATAAGGTAAATTGGTGGGCAGAAAGTGAGTTAATATGGCTGGTACGAAGGCTGGTGGCTTGAAGGCTGCGGCGACCAATCGCGCCAAATATGGCAAGGAATTTTATTCGAAGATTGGGAGTAAGGGCGGCAAGATGGGTCACACTGGTGGCTTTGCGGCGAATCCGGCGCTTGCCCGTATCGCTGGGGCGAAGGGCGGACGAATTTCTCGCCGTGGCCCAGCGAAAAAGACTGCTGAGAAGTAGGATTTTGAACAAAAAGTCGGTTACTGAAAAGTGGCCGATTTTTTGTTGTGCTTCGGGATAGAATTGGCTATTTTGCAAGTTCTATCGTCGCTCGCTCGATGTATAATCGCGCTTCGCTAGATAGAATGCAAACTAGCTCAATTCTAGCTCCGAATCACCGCTGGTATTTGTTGGGCCTGATTGTTGTATGACATATGGCGATTATTTTGGCGTTTAAGGCTATTTAGAGGCGTTTTGAGGGCGGTTTAGGGCTAAAGATGGGATTGAGGGCGTTTGGGGATTTGGGCGGGGTTGTGGGGGATTTGAGAGGGAATTAGAGTCTTTTCGGCGTCAAGCTAGGGGAGCTGCTCAGAGTCCCTTATTCTTTGTGCGGGGCGGAAATGTAGATCCCAACTATCAGAAGCTCTACTACGCTGGTCAGAACGGCTTCTACTGGTCATCCCGAGCTTACTCAGATACGAACGACGCCTACAGGCTCTACTTCTATAATAGCAGTGTCGCTCCGTCCGATTGGAACGGTCGCTACCGCGGCTTTTCCCTTCGCTGCCTAATCCCTACCACCTAGTCATAAGCTAGGGAGGAAGGAGAGAAGAGCGTAAGTTTATATTATATATGTGATAGACTATTACGCTTGAGCTTGCGGGGAGGCGGGAAAGAGGGTGTTCGGAAGGGTTTGTTCGGGATTTTGACGGAGTGTTGTGGGATTTTGTTCGGGTAGGGAGAAGGTGAAATGAGGGAATTTGGAAGCGTGAGAATATGGAAAAGGTGGGAAAGCGAGGCGGGAGGGGTGTTGTGGTTGTTCGGGTGTTACGGTTGAGCTTGAAAGGTTTTGTTCGGTTTTTGATGAATAAAAGTGCTTATGCTGGCAAAAGGGGTGAGAGGCGATTATAATGGGTTTAGAGCGGAGGTGAGTAAGGCTGTGAGGGCGAGTGGCGAAAAAATGGTGGGGGCTGAGCAAAAAGATGGTACGAGTGAGGCAAAATGGTTGAGTGGTGAGCAAAAAAGTGGTATGGGTGAGGAAAAAAGGTTGGGCGGTGAGCAAAAAAAAGGTGTGGCGAGAGTAAATGGTGGTGATTTGGTGGATAAATTGCGGGCGGATTGGCCGGAATTGTGGTTTCGGGTGGGTAAAAAGTTTGCATTTCGGCCGCCGCGGACGGTGGTTTATGAGTCAGCGGATTTTGGTGCGGGTAGTGCAGTTAGTGATGTGGTGGGGGCGCGGAGTGAGGCGGCGGATTTGGATGCGGGTGGTGGTGTGGCTGGTGAGATGGCGGGTGTAGATGATGAGAAAGTTGGGGCGGATCGGGATATGGCGGGGGTGGATTTTGAACAAAATTGGTATAATTTACAGCTGTTGCATGAGGTGGGACATGCGTTGCTGGGGCATTGTGAGTATGGGGCGGACTTGGAGCGGTTAAAAATGGAGCGGGCGGCTTGGGAGAAGGCGCGGGAGCTGTGCGGGCGGTATGGGGTGGAGTATGATGAGGAGGCGGTGGAGGGGGCGCTTGATACGTATCGGGATTGGTTGCATCGGAGGTCGCGGTGTGCGAAGTGTGGGTTGATGCGGTTTCAGGGGGCGGATGGGCGATATCGGTGTCCGGGGTGTGATTTTGAGGGGTGAAAATTGGATGGGAATTTTGGGATTTTAAGCTCGGTTTTTAGGCGGATGGCGGAAAATGGTTTTTTGGATGACGATGGAGAGCGATGGTGGAAAAATTGCTAGACAATGGGGGTGGAGTTTGGTATAATTGGGACAGATTTTAGGCTCGTTCAGGAGTGTCGAGTTGGCAGTGGTTGGCTGTCGAAAAATTTTACAGGGGTGAGGTGTGAAATGAGGGGCAGGCGCGGTGAACGTGTAGTGGTGTACGGAAGTTGTTTGGAGTACGGGAACAGGGCGCGGAAGGTGGGGGGTCGGCGAAGGTGGCGGATGTATAAACAGCGGCGGAGATGCGGGATTCCTGAACGAGTCTAAAGAAAGGATATATAATATATGGCTAAAGCCAAAATAACAATGGATGAGCTGCTCGCAGGGAGCGAGGAGAGCATCAAGCCGGTGGTGACCGGGGAAACCGTGACGGGGAACGTACTGTCGATCAAGAAGCACGAGATTTTGATTGATCTCGGGCCGCGGGGGATGGGGATGGTGCCGCGTCGAGAAGTGTCGTTTGCGAAGAATTTGAACGTAGGCGATGAGGTGGTGGCTTCGGTGATTGAGGCGGAGATGAGCGACGGGAGCGTGCTTTTGTCGCTGCGGAAGGCCGCGAAAGAGAAGGGCTGGGACGAGATCCAGGCGCGCCTAGATGGTGCAGAGGTGATCGAGATTACGCCGTTCGATGCGAACAGGGGCGGTTTGTTGGCGGAGTACGAGGGGATTCGGGGCTTCTTGCCGGTTTCGCAGCTGTCGGCGGAGCATTATCCGCGGGTTGGCTCGGCGGATAAGGACGAGATTTTGCAACGTCTGAACTCGCTGGTTGGGAAGCCGATGAAGGTGCGAATCTTGGATGCGAATCGCAAGGACAATAAGCTGATTTTCTCGGAGAAGGAAGCGGTGAAAGATGGTCTTGCGGAGCGGTTTGCGGAATTGCACGTTGGCGATGTGGTGAAAGGTGTCGTGACAGGGGTGGTGGACTTTGGTGCCTTTGTGAATGTCGACGGCGTGGAAGGTTTGATCCATATTTCGGAAATCTCTTGGGAGCGGGTGAATAATCCGGCGGATTATGTGAAAGTTGGTGAGACGGTAGAGGCGAAGATTATCGCGATTGATAAGGAGCGCCTGTCTCTGTCGATGAAGCAGCTGACGCAGGATCCGTGGCTGTCGGAGGTCGAGGGTCTGAAGCGTGGCGATGTGGTCGAGGGGACGATTACACGGATTACGCCGTTTGGGGCTTTCGTGCAGATTTCTTCAGCGGTCGAGGCGCTAGTGCATGTCTCGGAGCTTGGTGGCGGGAATGGCGTGGACCCAGAGAAGGTGTTTACGCTGAACGAACGAAAGAAGTTTAAGGTCCTTGATATTGATAAAGACGGACGGAAGATTTCTTTGACGATCGTGAAATAAACAGGGAAGGGGGAAGAAGAACCGCTTGGGGGAGCGGTTTTTTGGCGGAAGGCATCTATATTGGGGTATGAATTAGTTTTTTTCTCGAGGCGCGTCCGGTCAGCCCGCCGTCGCGGGTGCCCGGCGCTAATACTCATTCACTGCGTGAATTCTCCGCGGGCGTCGCCTCAAGAAAACCGAGCTAGCTCGGTTTTCTACTCGGCTCCTACGCGGTTCGCCGTAGCTCCGTACCCTCTTCGAAATAAACTAATTCATGCCCCAATATAGTGTACTTCCATTTTGGAGCTTTTTGTTTTATATGCTAATATTGTTGGAAAAGGCTGAGGATGTCGGTTGATTTTGCTGAGGTAGTGTGTTATGATATGGATATTGAGGGCGTCCTGCTGCCGTATGTACAGCAGGCTTAGCCCTCTTTTTTGCGTCATTAGGAGAATGAAGGCTCCTTCCTCCCTAGCTTAGGACTAGGAGGTAGGGATTAGGCAGCGAAGGGAATAGCCGCCATAGCGATTGACGCCGACGTAGCTGGACGGACTGACGCTAGTACTGAAGCTGAGGTAGTAGGCGTTGCTAGTATTAGAGTAGGCTCGAGAGGACCAGTAGCCGCCGACTTGGCCAACGTACTGCAACGGGTTAGAACTACTAGAGTAGACGCCACCGCCCCGCACAAAGAATAAACGATATAGCATAATAGTTTTTTGGTGCAGCCAGCGTGCTCGCACACATTTTTTATCGAAAAAAGACTAGACAAAACGCTTTCGATTAGTTATTATTAAGATGGTTTGGTTCGCCGTCATCGCTTTTGTCTTTATCGTTATAGACATTGACAATCGTGATGATGGCGATTTTGGTTTCCTTGCGTTTTGAACGTTTACAAAGCGCAAGGAGCAACCGCAAGATTAATACTCTTATCATATTGTTCTCCGAGCATCTCATAACCCCACACTCAACTTTTCAAATATCTAGCCACTGGCTGCTATTCTAGGGTAGCACAATTTTTTCAAAAGTTGCAAGCACTAGCATGATGTTTTGACAAAAAAGTTTTTTGTTGCGTTGTGTAGCGAAGGTACCTTTCCTCCCTAGCTTAGGACTAGGTGGTAGGGATTAGACAGCGAAGGGAACGGCCGAAGTAGCGATCGTAGTAGTAGGACGGATTGACGCCGCCAGAGCTGAAGTTTAGGTTGTAGGCGCCTCTGGTGCTAGAGTAGGCTCGTGAGGACCAGTAGAAGCCCTCCTGGCCAGCGTACCTGAATGGCGTACTAGAGTTGGTCGGATTGACATACCCGCTCCGCACAAAGAACAAGGGACTCTTAGCAAGATTGTGAGTATCGGGGGTGGGAGTAGGGTTGTTGTAAAAAGTACAACATTTTCTTTAATTAAAATGTTGGGAATGTGTTATAATGGTAATGTTTCCATAGTTCATTGTTCAGCGAACGCTAGTTTGTTGTTGGACAAAGAGTAATGAGTATAGATGGCGCCGTAAGGTCCGGTTATTCATTGACTTTTTGTTCACTGATGAGCTGTGGAAACACCCTTGCGGTGCCATTTTTGTTTTTGGATGCTCTCGCTTGGGTTTCAAGCAAATAAAGGAGGGCTATGCGAAAGCGGGATAGAAAAGTTAAAGTGATAGGACTGGTGGGGATGCTGGTGGTTGGATTGGTGGCTGGAAGTTTGCCGGCGGAGCCGGTGAGTGCGGCGAATGGTTGGGATATTGATTTGAACGCTGGTAGCGATGAGGCTGAGGCTTCGTCGGTGACGATATCTTTGGGAGCGGAAACTAGTAGTGTAACCCTGAATGCGAAAAATCCGAGCAAGTTGCAGGGAATAATTAAAAAGACAGCAAATGTGACGATTGGAGCGACGGATGGATATACGATAAAAGTAAGTGGAAATCCGAACCTGACGAGTGGAGGAAATACGATTCAGGGGGTTTCGGGAGCGACGACTTTGAATCAGATGAGTAATCGGTGGGGGTGGTATTATGCTGATGGCAATGCGAATTGTAGCGAGTCGGCGAGCTATAAGGGAATGTTGAGTACAGGGGAGACGGTTGGGAGTGGGGAATTATCGTCGACTACGACGAAAACGATTACGATGTGTTTTGGAGCGAAAATCGACGCGTCGCAGCCGGGAGGGAATTACTCAAATACGGTGGTGATTTCTGCGGTGGCGCAACCGAAAAGCATTACGACTTTTGGTGGGATTAAGACGATGCAGGAGATGACGGCGGATATCTGTAAGGCGGCGAGTGAGAATGATACGGCTTATCTTCGGGATGTGCGGGATGATAAGAGTTATTGGGTGACGAAATTGAAGGATGGGAATTGCTGGATGAGTCAGAACCTTGACTTCAATATCTCTACGTCTAACGTGACTATGGCAACATCTGACGTGACGAGCAACTGGACTAGCTCAAGTTCATATCCGCCGCAAGTAACTACAACATCGGTTACTACCGGGTCTATGAGTGGTATCGGTACGTATTCGTGGGATCTCGGCGACTATGTCATTATTAACCCGACGGCGACGACAGCGTGTTCTAGTAACAATACGGGGCTGAGTGCTTGTACTGGACAGTTCGTGGCTGTCGGGACACGAACTCCGAGTACCGATCCGAACTTCTATAAGAATAACGGCAATAAGACTTATACGGCTACGGAATACGATGCGCACTACCTCGCTGGGAATTACTACCAATGGAATGCTGCGACGGCGGGAACAGGTGGAATAATAGCGAATGCTAATGCTGCTGGTTCCGTATGCCCAAAAAATTGGAAATTACCGAGTTCCGCAACAAATGCATCTACGATTAATGATGGAACCTATGCGTATTTGCTGCGACAATATGGACTAGCTAGCACCTATAGTAGTGGAGGTTTAACTGGCACTAGTAGTACGGATCAGAATATTTACAGCATTGTTCAAAGCCCGCTCTTCTTTCTACGAGGAGGTTACGTAGATAGCGGCTTCCGTAACGCTAATTATGCAGGGTATTATTGGTCATCGATGGCACATGTTGCTTCTGGTCTAACGCGGGCGTTGGAACCGGATACTCCTTATGCTTGGTGCTTGGCCTTTAATTCTGGCGGAAGTTATCCTTCCAATGCTAGCATTCGCTATTACGGTCAGTCTCTTCGCTGTCTTGTTCCTACTACATAATTTTCGTTAATTAAGCGATAAACTTGCTTTTTCTACCCCTGTTAAAATAAGGTTGAACTTGTAAAGCATTTACAAGTTGGATTAAAAATACAACTCCTGCCTGCTGGTCTGGGTCGTTGCCCTCCGTTTTTGAAGTTTGCTACTTTCGAAAGCATTAACGGCCTGGAGGAGCGGGTGGGAGTGAGGCTTATTTGATGCGTTTGCGGCGGATTTTGTGGGAGGAGGGGGGAAGCTGGCCGGGTTTGAGGATGCTGGTTTCGTAGATGACGCGGGAGAATTCGTTGATGATGTCTTGGCGGTTGATGTCTTTGGCGCGGGGGAGGTAGACGAAGGGGATGTGGGCGCTTTGGAAGAAGCGTTTGATGTCTTGGGCGTTGTTGCCGGGGGTTTTGATGGGGGTTTTGGCGGGTTTGAGGTGTTCCTCGTCGATTTGGACGGCGCAAATTGGGCGCAGAGTACGCTTATTACAGAGGACGAAGTCGACGACTTTGTTTTCGATGAATTGGTAGGCGGTGTGGCGGTCTTGGGTGCCGACTTTGTGATTTAAGAGGGCGGAGAGTGAAACTTGAGGGATGATGTAGAAGGTTTCGCCGAAGAGTTCGTTGAGGAGCTGGAAACAGCGTTTTTCGGTGTTGTTCATGAGGCGTTTGCGGGGGCGGTAGCGGCAGTGGTCCATGACTTGGCGCTGGCGGCGGCGGATGGTGATGCCGGCGAGGACGGACACGAAAAATAGCGCCACAACTGCGATGATGGCGATGGTAATATAGATTCGGTCAGGGCGGAAAATTTCTTCGATTGACATAACCAATTACCAATTATTCTATATTTATGTTCTATTATAGCATGGACGGGATGAATGTGCAAGGGGGAGTGTTCGGGTGGGGTTTGTCGTAGGGCAACGAGGCGGGGTGTCGGAAATCACTATTGACAAAAATGAGAATGTGTGATACAATGGAAGGATAGGTACCTGAATTTCCGGAATATGCTTATTGGAGGGATTAAAATGAATAAGAACTGGAAAATTAGCAGGGTAAGTACATGTGAGCGTGTCGCTCAGAAGATTTCTGAGAGGATGGAACGGCCGGTGGTGATACTGAATTTGGGGCCGCCGGGGCCGATTGCTGCGGAGGCGACGATGAGGTTGAGGGATAATATTCATGTACCGATGGCTAGCGGTTCGATGATTTCTGCGCATAGTGATGTAAAATCGTTCGCACAGTGGCTAGCAGGCTATCCGGTGAGCATGTTTTCGTTGCCGATGCCGGAGCTGCTTGACCGCGAGTTTCGGCGTAAGTGCGTTAAGGCGTTCCGTGAGGCGGGTGCGAAGACGATCGTGGGGCTTGTTGCGGAGCCTTTTGTGGACGACTGGATGAGGTTGCCGATGTTTGAAGACGTAGTGGAAAGTTCGCGGTGGAGTGTGCCGACGGCGGACGAGTTTGACTATCTCATCACGGTCGCAAAAGAGTAAAATTTTGCCCTCGCCGGGGAACTGGCGGGGGCGTTTGCTGGGATGTGGTATGAGATGGGCTGTTGAGGCTTCCTGGACTGGACAACGCGATTTTGAGAAAATCGCTACCCTCGGGGCGTCAGTTCGGAAGGAATAAGTAAACTTATTCCTTCGCTCGCTTCCTACCGAGGACGAACCACTCGCCTAACGGCGAGAGGTTCGGTCCAGTTTCGGCTTAGTAATAGTAAAATCCTTAGCGGATGCTAAGGATTTTACTATGGCTCCCCGGACTGGACTCAGAATTTACTGCGTAAATTCTTCCAAATAGTCGTAGCGGCTACAGAATGAGCAAGCTCATTCTGTGCCTACGGCCACTCCTATTTGCCGAACCATTCGCTTCGCTCAAGGTTCTCGTCCAGCCTTAAGTTGATCATAAATAAAATAAGACCCGAAGGTCTTCTTTTATTTATGGCTCCCCGGACTGGACTCGAACCAGTAACCTCGAAGTTAACAGCTTCTTGCTCCACCATTGAGCTACCGGGGAATATGTGTGCGTCGGTGACGCTGGGTTTATTATAGCACATTTTTTGGAAAAACAAGTAAAAAACTGGCGAATTGGGCGGTTTTCTGTGGGGAGATGCTTTTTATATGGCTGGTGAATTGGGTGCGATGTGGAGGTGTTAAGTTGAACTTGTAAACGCTTTACAAGTTCAATCCCGTTTTAACAGGGGTGAAGAAAGTAACTTTATCGCCTAATTAACTAAAATTGCGTGGTAGGGATTAGGCAGCGAAGGGAACGGCCGAAGTAGCGAACGTAGATGTCGGACGGACTGACGCTACTGGACCCGAAGAGGAGGTAGTAGGCGTTGGTTGTATCAGAGTAGGCTCGCGAGGACCAGTAGAAGCCGTTCTGGCCAGCGTTGAGGAACTTAGTAATACTGTCAGGGTTAATGTTGCCGCCCCGCACAAAGAATAAGGGACTCTGAGCAATGTTGTATGTATTACTATTAACGGAACTCGTACCAGACAGACTGCTGGACACCCCATACTGGGTCAACATATACCCAAAGGTCCCCTTAGTCGTATTATTCCCGGAGTTCGGCAACTTCCAGTTCTTGGGACAGATACTTCCACTGGCATTAGCATTCGTAATCGTTCCGCCAGTCCCAGCCGTCGCTGCATTCCATTGGTAATAATTCCCAGCCAAGTAGTGAGCATCGTATTCCGTCGCGTTATAAGTCGCCCCATTCTTTTGATAGAAGTTCGGATCGGTACTTGCCGTGCGACTCCCTACCGCTACAAACTGTCCAGAACAAGCGCTTAACCCCGTATTATTGCTAGAACACGCCGTCGTCGCAGTTGGGTTAATGATGACGTAATTCCCCAGATTCCAAGAGTACGTTTCCGTGTTCGTGGTGCTACCAGTGGTGACCGACGACGTCGTGGTCCGTCCTGGGGTCCAGCTACTGCTGACATCGCTAGTGCTACTCGTCAGTGCTGTACTAGTCGACAGGTCGAGCGCCAAGTTCTGGCTCATCCAACAGTTACCGTCAAGTAACTTGGTGACCCAATACTTCTTATTGTCACGAGTATCAGTGAGCTGCGCAGTGTCGTTAATGCTAGCATTACTACAGATAGTACTGGTCATCTGCTGCATTTGGGTGATACCGCCGAACGTTGCGGTTTTGCCGGGCTGAGCGAAGCTCGTCTGCGTCTTAGGCGAGATAGTTGCGATAAAAAGCTAATGCTGAGGAGTGAAACGAAACGGTGGGTGGATGGTTCTGAGGCTCGAGAGAGGGCTAGTTGATGCCGGGGACGGGGAAGCGAAGCGCGACTTCGCGGACTTCGGCGCGGAGGTTGTCGAGCTGGTCGGAGTAGGGAGCGAGGAGGTTGGCGTCGGTTTCGTTAGTGCCGGAGGCTTCGATGCAGATGTCGGCGACTTGTTTCATCCAAGCGGCGATTTGTTGCATTTCGGCGGGGCCGAAGCCGCGGGTGGTAATAGCGGGCGTACCTAGACGGACGCCGGAGGGGCGGAAGGCAGCACCTTTATCGTGAGGGAGGGAATTGGCGTTAAGAGTGAGGCCGATGCGGTCAAGGGCGGTTTCGTAGAGTTTGCCGTCGAAGCCGAAGCTGTCGCGGACGTCGACAAGGATGAGGTGGTTTTCGGTGCCGTCGCCTTGGAGTTTGAAGCCGAGATTTTGGAGTTCGGAGGCGAGAGTTTGGGCGTTTTCGACGATTTTTTGGGCGTAATCATGGAATTCGGGCTGGAGATCTTCTTGAAAAGCGACAGCTTTCGCGGCGATGACGTGTTCGAGGGGGCCGCCCTGGGTGCCAGGGAAAACGGCGCGGTCGATGAGAGTGGGGATGTTTTCGAGGGTGTGGTCAACCTTTTTTAGGGGGTTGCCGACGCAGCCCATGGAAAGGATGAGGCCGCCGCGGGGGCCGCGGAGGGTTTTATGGGTGGTAGTAGTCATGACGTGAAAGCCGTGTTCGAGCGGATTCGGGTGGACACCGCCGGCGATGAGGCCGGCGACGTGGGCCATGTCGGCCATGAGAAGGCAATCAGGGATAGACTCGGCGACTTTGCGGACACGGTCGAAATCGGGGACTTTCATGAAAGCGGAGTAGCCGACGAGGATAATTTTGGGCTGATGTTCGGCGGCGAGACGTTCGAGCTCGTCGTAGTCGATGTCACCATCGTCGGTGACGCCGTAGCCGACGAAATTGTAAATTTTTGCGCTGCGAGTGACGGGGGAGCCGTGAGTGAGATGGCCGCCGGCGGGGAGGGACATGGCGAGGATAGTGTCGCCGGGCTTACACCAGGCAAAATAGACGGCTTCGTTAGCGTTAGCGCCAGAGTGAGGCTGGACATTGGCGTGGTCGGCGGCGAAAAGCTGTTTCGCGCGCTCAATCGCGAGGCGCTCGATTTCGTCGATGTTTTCGTTGCCGCCGTAGTAGCGTTTATGGGGGTAGCCCTCGCTGTATTTGTTGGTGAGAATGGAGCCCATGGCGCGTAGAACGTTTTCAGAAACGTAGTTTTCGCTCGGGATGAGCTCGAGGCCTTCGCTTTGGCGCAATTTTTCACGTTCGATCCAATCAAAAACTTCATCAGTATGCATAGTAAATTACCTCCGTTAGGGTGAAATGTTGACGAGTTGGATGAATCGTGAAAATTAGTACATAATGTATTACTCCGTTTTGAAGTATTGTAACATGGTAAGATGAGGCTGAAAAGCCTAGTAGTTTTTGAAAAATGTGGTAGAATGAAAGGAGGTATTGTCAAATAATCTGAGAAAGGAGCTAGTGATGAGTGCGAAAGATGCTCGTGTGACAGAAGATGGCGACGTTGAGAAGGTCATTCGGATTGCTGGCTCGATTACGGTGGATGAGCTGGCGAGTGCGTTGGGGTTGTCGGTGACGGCGTTGATCGGGGAATTGTTTAAGAATGGGATCGTGGCGACGATTAATCAGCGGCTGGATTTCGAGACGGCGGAGATTATGATTGAAGAGCTGGGGATCGCGAACGTGCGGCTGGAGCGGAAGAATACCGCGACGAAGGTGAGCGACGGATTCCGGAAGGAGCTGAGCGAGAATGCAGTGTCGCGGCCGCCGGTGGTGGCGGTGATGGGGCATGTCGATCATGGGAAGACGACGCTGCTAGATAATCTGTTGAATAAGAAGACTGTAGAAACGGAGGCGGGGGGAATTACGCAGCATATTTCGGCGTATCAGCTGGAACATGATGGGCGGAAAATTACATTTCTCGATACGCCGGGGCATGAGGCGTTTGCGGCGATTCGGCAGCACGGGGCGATGTTGACGGATATTGTGG
>CAYTZL010000031.1:0-11250 GCA_964442535.1 uncultured Candidatus Saccharibacteria bacterium
GAGCGTTGGTTTCCGGAACCAAAGGTCGCACGTTCGAATCGTGTCGGGCATACCAAGACATTCATTACACAAAAATGAGCCCCTAGGGACTCATTTTTGTGGTTAGTCTTCTTTCTTGCCTTCAATCATCAAGATAAACTTCGTCTCTCCAGTCACGCCTTCGCTAATCCCAGCAAAGTTATTGTACTCTTCTGCAAGTTGCGACAATCTCTTAACATTCTCGCTCGTCGTGCGCAACTTGCCATTGACAAAGTCCACCAGCGGCTGGATTCCCGCCGTATCAAAAGTCATCATACCGTTTCGTAATTCGTTAGCCCCCGCAATTAACTTGTCCACTCCCGCAACCATACTATCCAACGAAGAGTTTAGAATATTCGGCAGCTTATCTTTGATTACGCCAATAAAGGTATTCGCCGACTGTACAACTATCTCCTCGGCGGTCTTCCCAGCCGTAGACTTTGCTAGCGCAAGAGAACTTTGGAACATCTCTTCCTCAACTCCACTAGTCAACTGTGCCTTATAGGCATTGATTGCTGTTTCCGGACAGTCCTGACCTGACTTCTGCCGACACATTTCCGCAGCCTGCAACTCTAGCGCCCCAACCAGAGTCGGATTATTTTCAACCTGTGCCTTAATTGTAGCTCGTATGCTCGCACTTTGTGCTTCGACCTTTTGTTCCGCCGTAGTTTTTGCCCGAGCCTTCAGCTGCTCAATATTTAACTCCTCCAGCATACTATCGGGAGCCTGGAATTTCTGTTTCGCTACTAAGATAGCCTGCTTAAACTCATTCAAACCCTGATACAGTTTATCAGTCCCTGCCACTAATTGTTTACTACTAGAAGATAGTACTGTGGTTTTATTATATAGGTCATCCAGTTTCGTCAAGAATTGTAAATCCGCACTCTCTAGTAGCTTTGGGGTAACGACCATATAGATATCGCCAAGCTCAAATTTCTCCGTATCGTAACTCAAAATAATCTCATCACACTCCTTCAACTCATCTAGTTTTAAACTTTCGTACAATCCAGGCGCCGCAATCGCCGAAACGGCAATTTTTTGCCCGTTTGAGGCCACTTTTCCGCTACTAACGGCCGCATTTGTATTCTGTGCCTCGTCTAAAGTCGTCCCCAGCGCAACAACAAATGGCGTATATAGGTCGCCGACCTGTGAAAGATTCGTGAATTTCCAGCGCATCTCAACATGACCAGATTTTCCGACCATCTCTTCAACGGTTTTGTTTTCTCCATCCAACGAGTAAGACGCCTCAACCCTAATTGGCAGCTCGCGATCAGTTACCCCGGTATAATAAATATCACTCCCATTAGCTGCCCAAATTACATGTTTCTCGTTTTTCTCGAAAGTCTCGAACCCATTTAAATTTTCAATATCATTGAGAATACTTTCGTCAAATAATTGGTTTTCCTTGGCGCCATTTATTAAATGCCGCGTCACAGAAACCTGTTTTACTGACCCGTCTGACTGCAATTTCGTGTAGACAGTTTCGTCTTGTTGCATTGCTAATGCAGACCCAGTCGGGAATATCGCCATAGCTCCTGCTAATACTGCGCATATTATATTCTGATATGTCTTCTTCATAATTACTCCTTCCGTTATCGCGTATTTTTCGCTTGTAAATTTTTTCTCATTCCGATTGTCGTTCGTAAAATCAATTTATCGCAAGTTATTAGCATCGCCGGCACGACCGTAATTACTACAACCATACTGATAATAGCCCCACGCGCAATCAACCTACACAGCGACCCAATCATATCAATTTGTGAAATCACGCCCACTCCAATCGTCGCCCCAAAGAAGCACATCGCGCTCACGAAAATTGATTGGACTGACTCGCTCAACGCTTTTTTCGCCGCGTTCGTTCTATCGTATCCGCTCTTTCGGTTTGCAATATACTTAGTCGTCATCAGAATCGCGTAATCAATCGTCGCACCAAGCTGAATTGTGCCGATTACAATCGACGCAATAAAGGGAATTTCCGCACCGGTCAAAGTTGTAATTCCGAGATTTAGGAAAATCGCAAATTCAATCGCCGCCATCAGTAAAATTGGCAACGAAATCGAGCGTAGCACGACCATCATAATCACGAAAATCACGCCTATCGAAACAAAATTTACATTCGTAAAATCACGATCCGAAATCTCAACCAAATCTTTCATGAGCGGCCCCTCACCCGCCACAATTGCCGTTTCGTCATACTTATCAACGATGTCATTTAAAGTACTAATTTGATTATTTAGTTCATCCGTCGCAATTCCATATTCCGACAATACCAACAGTGCAACATGCTTATCGCTCTCAAAAGTTTCCCGCATATTTTTCGTTAAAACTTCTTGCGAAATTCCATATTCATTCAACTTTGAAGAGCTTAATATGGCATTCACTCCGGGTACTTTTTCTAACTCTTGCGACATCGCATTCAGGCTCGCCGCAGAAATATTTTTATCCGCCAAAACAATCATTTGCGATTCAAGGTCGAAGTCTTCTCGCAAAGTTGTCATCGCCTGCGTATATTCATAATCCTCCGGAATCGAAGAATCAAGTTTGTAATATACTGGAGTCTTGGATTGCAATACGAAGGCCGGAATCAGCGCTACGACAAAAACTAGTAAAATAATTTTACGATATTTCAGTACGAACTTCTGGATATGTTGGAACTTCGGCAGTAAACTTTTACGATGTATTTTCTCAATAAGCGAATCGCAAATTAAAAGCAATGCCGGTAATACAGTAATTGCGCATATTACACCTAAAACCACGCCCTTCGCCATCACAATTCCAATATCCGTACCCAGCGTTAAACTCATCGTACATAGCGCCAAAAACCCTGCAAAAGTCGTTAACGCGCTGCCAACTACCGATTCAGCAGTCGAACAAATCGCCTTCGACATTGCTTGTAAGTTATTGTGTTCTGTCTTTTTCGCTGCCTGGTAACTATGATAAAGGAAAATCGAAAAGTCCATCGTCACTCCAAGTTGCAAAACCGCACTAATCGCTTTGGTGACGTACGAAATTTCACCCAAGAAATAATTCGTCCCCATGTTGAATGCCAACGCAATTCCAATACTTACAATAATCAAGAATGGCACAACGTATGAATCCAAGAAGAGCAACAAAACCAATAACGATAGCACTACGGCAATCGCAACATACAGCATAGTTTCATTATTAAAGATCGTTTTTGTATCTAGTACCATCGCCGTCATTCCGCCGACCAGGCAACTTTTTCCTGCCAGTCCTCGTATTGTTTCTACAGCGTCGAGCGTCTCCTCGTCGCTCGTGCCACCTTCAAAAGTAATCAACATCAGTTGTTGATCACCGCTTGCTACCGCACTTCGTACGTCGCTCGGCAAAAAATCTAGGGGAATTGTTGTACCAGTCAAATCATCAATCGTCAGAATATTTTTAACCCCCTTAACTCGGCTAATTTCGCCTTTCAGCTTAACGATTTCTTTTTGCGGCAACCCCTCCGTCACTGCCACGGAAAACGCCCCCATCCCAAATTCTTCCTTCAATATATCTTGCCCCTCTAGAGTTTCGATATCGGAAGGTAAATATACTAATAAATCATAGTTTACCTTCGTCCCGACATACCCGAACAGGGCCGGAACCAGTAACAGAACCGACAGAATTACGATTCCGATACGATGACGACAAATAAAGTCACTAAACTTCTTCATCTTACCCATTTTTCCTTACTTTTATCTTATTTTACCCCGCAGCGTATATGCAAAAATGACCAACGGTCAGTTTTACACTAGCTATTCTATATCTGTTAAATAGCTTTGTCAAGACCAAAAATGACCAACAGTCAGTTTTTTAACAATATTTTAGCCTTTCTTTTTCTTGTAATCTATAATAAAATAAAACTATGAAACTTTTTTCAAAAAAATCCCCTCAAATCAATAAAACTGCCGCGAAATACGACCGCATTCTTCAATCGGCCTACCAATTATTTCTCGAACAAGGCTTCGAAGAGGTCTCGATTCAGGAAATCGCCACGCGCGCTAATGTTGCGAAGGGGACATTCTATCTTTATTTCCGTGACAAGGAAGATCTAAAAGAAAAAGTCATCACTCAAAAATCTAACGAACTTTTTCGGCGTGCAATTAACGCCTTGCGCCAGACCGATATTCAAGAATTCGACGAACAAATTATCTTCGTGATTGATTACGTCCTCGACATTTTGGCGCAAAACAAAGAAGCCCTTAAACTGATCGCAAAAAATCTTTCCTTTGGCGTCCTGAATCATAAAATGAGCAAAATCGCCACCAACGAGAAAGCTGATATTCTACACAATTTAATTTCTGCCGCCGAACAAAATGGCATCCGCCTTAAAAATCCTCGTATCCTGCTATTTATGATTATCGAGCTCGCAAGTTCCACTTGTTTTTCCTGTATCCTTGAGTCCGAACCCTTAGAAATCGCCGTCTTTAAGCCCTACCTTTTCGACGCTATTCGCCAGCTCATTCGTGCACAGACTTTACCGACCTCTCCTGATCCGCACGCCGTCCTCATCGCTTAGATTTTTCCTTCCAACTACCAGACGCTAAAGGGAATTAAAATGTTGCTGTAGCCGATTAGGTAGTTTTGTGGTAAAATTATTTCATGCACCGGTAGCTCAGCGGATTAGAGCACTTGTCTTCGGAACAAGGGGTCGTAGGTTCGAATCCTATCCGGTGTACCACAGAAAGTACCACCAGAAAAGTCGCCCCTCGCGAGGCGACTCATGGTTATAAAATATCTAAAGCTTATGGTCTCGCCGAAAACGGTGCTACCGCCGAAACCACCACATCCGTACTATAAGTATCTGCTGGAATCGAAGCATCTACCTTTGTCCCGCAAGTCAACTTCAAATTCGTTCCCGCTGATGGCGTCTGCTGCGTATAAGCTGCAGAACTCGAAGCTACAGTAGTAATCGGTTTAAACGTCGTCGCCGCCGTGCCAGTCGTTACGTTATATCCCCAAGTATTATTTGCAAAGCCGCTACTCGCTACGTTAGTTCCCGTAACCGGCGTTATCTTCGCAGTGTTATTCGTATCCGCACTCGACAAATTTCGCTTTGCGTCATCAGGCGCATAAACGTACACCCCGAAGCCGTTGGCATTATTTGCCGCCACCGTAAAATCGGCACTATTGCTCGTGAATACGCCACCAGTTGGATTATCAACGTTCATATCAACATCGATCGCACCAGAAGCCGCATCGGTCGTAATCTGAATAAATTCTTGTACTTCGAAAGAAAAGTCCGTCGTTGCACTATCCGTTGCTGCTTCCGGATCTTTATAAACCTGAAAATTGAAGTTTGTTGTTTTACTTTGTGATGCATCAGACGGAGCCGCCTCCTTCGTCACGTTAAAACCAAACGAGGAAGTCCCTGTCTTAGTAGTCGGATCGAGAGCGCTCGCTCCTTCCGTGCCTGGGCAAGCTACGCTAACTGCTACCAAACCTAAAGCTGCTACACAGCTTATAGGACCCACAAATCCAGCCCTGAATTTTTTGTTTAGACGCATTTTTGTCTGTCCTTTTTATTTTATAACCTTTTATACTACCATTATTACAAACCTCGCATCATATGTCAATACCTTTTATGGCTTTTTTGGAAATTTTGCTTTTCTGTATTAAAATTCCGAAACGTGCTATTATATACATATAAACACAAGCTAAAATCGGAAACAAAGCATGGACGAACAAGAAGTTCAGCGCAAGCGACGCGAGAATGAAGAACAAGCCACAAGGGAACGAGCCCGTATCCTTGGCTTGCCGTATCTTGATACTCGCGAATTCGAACGCACAATCCCACTTGTCCCCGGCGTCCTGACAATCGAAGATATGCGCAAGAACTACATCATCCCACTCCAAGCTGGCACTGAAGAACTCCCCTACCGTTTCATGGTCACTAGCCAGACTCCGACTAGCCTCATTACGCAGTTCCGCCGTAAGTATGCCGATGAGGGGCGCCACGTCAACTTCTTCCTGATCTCAAAATCCGCTTACCAAGTTTTCATGCTCCGCTACGACCCTCCTCGCGAAGCGCATTATGATGATATTCGTATTGCTTCGGAAGGCGACTCTGAAACTATCGCCGAAGTTAGCCAAACCCTCAACTCCGTCTCGACCGAAAAAGTCTTCAACTTCCTCATCGACCAAGCCGACAAGCTCGGCGCCTCGGATATCCATATCGAGAATATGCGTGGCGAAATCCGCATTCGCATGCGCGTCGACGGCATTCTTCATCCCGTCGCTAAAATCGACAAAGATCGCTACCGTATCTTTATGGGCGAACTCTCCGCCCGCGCTAACATTTCCACTGCGTCCACAAAGCCTCAGTCCGGCCACATGCAACAGGATATCTACCGCAACGGCACTTCGCACCTACTCAACATCCGCGTCGAAATGGTCCCGACTATGTACGGCCAGGACGCTGTCTTGCGCCTATTTAACTTCGACGAAAGCCTCCTTAATCTCGATCTCCTCGGTCTCTCCGAGAATGAGCTCGCCACGATCCAAGAAGTCATTTCTCATCCCCGCGGCCTCGTCCTCATGGTCGGCCCGACCGGTTCTGGTAAATCTACAACTTCCTACTCGATCCTTAACGCCCTGAACACCACCGAGCGCAAAATTATCACTCTCGAAGATCCGATCGAGTACGGCATTACCGGCGTTACACAAATCCCGATTAACACTAACGACGGCGGCTCTTTCGCCGACGGCCTACGTTCCGTCCTCCGCCTCGATCCTGACGTCGTCATGGTCGGCGAGATTCGTGATGCTGACACTGCCCGCACTGCGATCCAAGCTTCGATTACCGGTCACCTTGTCCTCTCCTCCTTTCACGCTAACTCTACCGCCGCCGCCTTCTCGCGTATGATCGATCTTATTGGCACGAACCCGATTTTCGCTAGCTCGATTCGTGTTCTGATTGCGCAGCGCCTCGTTCGCAAGCTCGCCGACAACAAGCAGCCTTATCGCCCCGACGCTGCAACCGCTGACTACCTCCGCACTACTCTAGGCGGTCTCCCCGGCTCCGAAAATATCGACTTTAACAACCTCACTCTCTACCGACCCGTCCCGAGTGAAGAATTTCCGTTCGGCTATAAGGGTCGCACCGTTCTCATGGAACAAATGGTTGTCTCCGAAGACATCCAAGGCTACCTCCGCGGCGACCTCCAAGACATTAGCTCCGAAGCGATCGAGCGCGCCGCCCGCTCTCAGGGTATGCTTACCCTCGAACAAAAAGGCTGCCTCGCCGTACTCCGCGGAGATACAACACTTGAGGAAGTTTCCCGAGTAATATAATAGCATGCATAACGAAGTTGAAGGACCTAGCGCCGACTCAGTTTGGCGTGCCGCTGAGGCATTAGGTTTTTCTCGTAGTCAGGCTAAATTCGGTTCCGTCGATACTACTTATCAGCATTATTTTGGCGTCGATCCTGACATCGTTAACAACAATACTCCAAAAATCCTTTTCAATATCGAACCGCCGTCTTGGGTAAAACCACTCTCCTAGCCCTTGTAATGTAGTATAATATTATCATGGAGCGATTTTTAGATTACTTTATACCAGAAGACTATGGGTTAGAACTATATATCTTTAGTGAAAAACGCTTAATCCGAGGCACCGTAATTATTGACGGAATGGCTAAGGCGGATGTTATCAAATTTCATGGTGTTAATCTAAAAATTAAATCCGTCAGTTTCCGTCCACTTCACTGGCAAGACCCCGATGAGCAAGAATTTCGCGAGTGCGCCTACGAATATGACGGTCAGGAAATTAAAATCCCTCTCACGAACGAAATGCATGCCAGCATCGCAAGGCAAGCGCAAGTTAATTACGATCAGGATTTTGATAATCGTAAAATGGCTAGCTTCAAAATCGAATTCGAAGCACCGATCAATTCTAATCTCCAGGGTTGCTATATTTCGTCGTATGAATATAAAGGCGCAAAGCGTGAAATTATCGCCACGCAGTTCGAATCTCACTACGCCCGCGAGGCCTTCCCGTGTATTGATGAACCTGCCGCGAAGGCTCAATTCCACCTAACCTTATTAACGCCAGACATTTCTCCCAATGACATGGTCTTGACGAATATGCCGCTTATACAGAAAGAGGCAAATCGTTACACTTTTGAATCCACCCCGCCCATGTCCACCTACCTTCTCGCCTGGGTGATCGGCCCTCTCCAGAGCGTCTCGACCGTGAATAAAAACGGCGTTCGAGTCTCATCCTACTGTGCTCTCAACCAGCCTACCGAAAGCCTCCTTTTCGCGAACCAAACCGCCGCTCGCGCCCTCGAATATTACGACGAAAAGTTCGGCCTTAAGTATCCTCTCGCAAAACTCGATCAGGTCGCTCTCCCGGATTTTGAGGCTGGCGCAATGGAGAACTGGGGTCTAGTCACTTACCGCGAATCTTGTCTTCTCGCCGACCCGAATGCTTCGGTCGATACGAAGCTAAACGTAGCGATTACGGTTACGCACGAGCTCGCTCATCAGTGGTTCGGCAATCTCGTTACTATGAAGTGGTGGGATGACCTCTGGCTCAACGAATCCTTCGCGACCTTGATGGGATATCTCGCTACCGATGCGCTTTATCCCGAGTTCAATGCTTGGCGAGATTTCTTCACTGGCGATTGCGTCGCTGCCTTGCGTCGCGACTGTCTCCCCGGCGTCCAGTCCGTCCAGCAGTCCGTCGAAGACCCTGCCGAAATCCCGACCCTTTTCGACTCCGCCATTGTCTACGCGAAGGGCGCTCGCCTCATGCTAATGCTTTTTCGCCTCATGGGTGAGCAACAGTTCTTCCACGGCCTACGCTATTATTTCGAGCGCCATCAGCGGGGAAGCGCCACCGGTGACGATCTCTGGTTTTCGCTCCAACCCTACGTTGATTTCGACGTCAAGGGCTTCATGCATACCTGGATTTCTCAGCCCGGCTACCCAGAAATCAGTTTCGCTTCCGACAAATATTCATCTGGTGATATAAGCAATAAAGAGCATTATTCGCCCCATGATATATTCGAAACTACAGAATTCACCGAGCGTCGCTTTCTTATCGACGGCACTACCGACGAGTCTCAGTGGCCTCTTCCCGAAGTAAAGGACGATATGTCTGGTCATTATCTCATTAACCTCCCCGAAGCCGCTTTCGACGACCAGCTAGCGCATTTTCCCGAGCTATCCAACGAGCAAAAGCTCCGCCTTCTTATCGACCGCTCTCTCCTTGCGAAGGCTCGCCAGGTTAGTTCCGCCTCCCTCCCCGCCTTGCTGCAGAAATTTTCTAACGAAGATGTCGCGACCTGGAGCATCCTACTCGACATCATTAACGACCTCAAAATCTTCTTCCCGCCCGACTCCGAGGACGAAACACGCTACCGTGAGTTCCTCCGCCATATTATATACAGTCCAATTCGTGAACTCGGCGTACAATCCCGCGCCGACGACTCCGCCGATACGAAGCGCCTCCGCGATATCCTTAGCGTCGTCGCTCGTTTCGCGCACGACGAAGAAGCTATCTCTCAACTCGCCGAGCAGTATCGCGACGACCTCTCCTTAATCGACCCCGAGATGCGTAGCAACATTCTCATGGCAAAAATGCTCACGTCCGAAGACTCCATTTTTCCGGCCTTCCTTAATCGTTATCGTTCCGAATCGAATCCCGATCTTAAGGATGAGCTCCTTTGCGCCCTCGCTAGCGCCCGCGACGAGGAGCACATTTCGACTATAATTCAACTTCTCGAACAGCCCGAAATCGTCCGTCCGCAGGATCACCTTTATCTCTTCGTCTATCTTTTGCGCAATTCCCATGCAAAGCCCGCTGTGATCGACTGGCTCTACGCGCACTGGGGTTACGTCCAGAAACTCACCGGCGACAAGTCGATCGAGGATTACCCCCGCTGCCTCTCCGGCTATCTGAACACTCGCGCCGATGCCGACCGCTTCTACGACTTTTTCCGCGCCCACGAAGACACGCCAATCTTAAAGCGCACCCTCGCCATGGCGAAAGCCGGCATCGAGTCCCGCTTGCAGCTTATTGCACAGGAAAGCCAACCAGTACGCGATATAATTAAATTTTTATTAAAGGAGCAAAATGGAAAGAAGTAACACAATCAACGCCAGCGAGGCTCGCCCATGAAACTCCACCTTATTCGTCATGCCCAGACCGACGCTAACATTGGCGACTTCGCCCAAGGTAACGTCAATAATCCGATTAACGCCACCGGTGAGGCGCAGGCTAGGGAACTAGCGAAGCACCTCCGCGGGCGTACTTTTGACGCCTACTACGTTTCTCCGATGCGCCGCGCCCAACAGACCGCCGAAATCGCTACCGAAGGCCGAGCTGATTTTAAGGTTGACGACCGCCTCCGCGAGCGTAACTTCGGTGAGCTCGAGGAGAAACCGATCTCTCCCGAACTCCGCGACCGCCTCTTTGATCTCGAGCTTAACACTAACGAATACGGCGTTGAGCCGATTCGTGACGTCTTCGCCCGAACAAAAAGTTTTCTCGATGAACTTCTCGCTACTCACTCTCCCGACGATGAGATCCTCATCGTCGCTCACGGCATCTCCCTCCGCGCCCTCCACCACAACATCCTCGGTTACGACGAAAATACTGACCTCCGCTCTGGCCGCTTTGAGAACGCCGAGCTTCGCTCCTACGAAATCGACGACCACGGCGCCCGCGTCATTGGCGACTTCATCCCTACCCCATAAAATAAGCATCCACCGGCTAGGCCGACGGATGGTTATTCGTACTCAATGCAGCCGCGTGCCGGCCCACATCGAACCGTGCCCCAAAGCTGCAATCACCATAAACTTGCCAATAGCTCCACAAAATAGCATAAAAAGTATTGACTTTTTAGGATAAGTGTGCTACAATAGAGATATATCCAGGCGATATTTTACCAAATTAAGCAAAAACCCGCCCAGATTGCAACTCGAAATTTACTATCCTTACAGGGGTACACGTGTAAAATGTCAAAAAATGCGCATTTTCTTCAAAAAAAGTGTTGACTTAATATGGGGAGCGCGCTATAATGAAAAACAGTTAAACACGTTGTCGAGAACAACCTCTGTATTATGATAGAAACTATGCGAGGTAAACTATCATTCTGATATTTCTACCAAACTTATGAGGTTTCGATTTAACAATTTGAGACAACGATGAATATTTCTTTCTTTGATCAGGAGAAGGAAATAAATGTAAGACGACACTGTAATCGAACTTCGATTACTAGT
>CAYTZL010000032.1:0-9963 GCA_964442535.1 uncultured Candidatus Saccharibacteria bacterium
CTAGTGGTTCTTTTTATACTATAGCCATACACACATTTTCCGCATTAAACCAAAATGCTCGCATTTTCTTTCGAGCTGACGCCCCGCATCCTAATTTTGTAAAAATTAGGTTTTCTCGGTCGCGGCTCCAGGAAAAACCACTAACGCCCGCCCGTTAGTGGTTTTTCCTAAGATTGAAACGCAGAACTCGGACCGAATTTTGGCCGCAACCTCACTTCTCTAGTCTCTATCGAATCGGTCTAAAAGCTGACCAAATATGATTTTACAAAGATTACAATTAGCCAAACGTAACTTTAAATAATACAAAAACGCAACTTTAAAAACTACCCCTGTTATTTTCAATTTTAACTTTAAATAATGAAAAAACGCAACTTTAAATAATTCGCTATATGCGTTATAATAAATCATAGGAGAAATAATATGATTAATACCCCAACGCCAAAGTTTGATTCCAAGCTTACTGAGATTATTCTGGAGCTTGAGCATCTGAAAAATCGTCCACTCGCAAATACCACGAGCGAGAATGTCTTTTTGCAGCTCAAAAGCTTGTTGCACGCAGTAGAAGCCGTGGCTTCGGCGCGCATCGAGGGCAACCATACCACGATTGCATCCTATATTGAAAAACGAGATGACCATTCCCACGAAAACGATGAACAGATTATTGAAATCTCCAACCTAATTGCTGGTCTGGACTTTATTGATCAATATATTATGGAAGAGGAGATCTCGGCTGATTTTATCAGAGAGCTTCATCGTGTCGTTGTAGAAGGTTTGTCGCACGAGGGAGATAAACGCGCAGGGGCTTGGCGCGATGAGCCGCGTTGGATTGCCAACGCAAAGCATCAGCCACCTGAGCCATTTGATGTTCCAGACCTTATGCGGGAGCTGATTGACTACATTAATACCGACCATGGGGAGCAATATGATCTGCTGAAGATTGCTATTGTTAATCATCGTTTCGTTTGGATTCATCCGTTTGGTAACGGCAATGGCCGCACAGACCGTCTACTAACCTATGCCATGCTATGCAAGAAGGGATACATTGCGCCAAATCATATGCGCCTGTTTAATCCTACGGCTATTTTTGCTGGGGATCGCAGTAAATACTACGACATGCTCGCTCTGGCTGACGACTATACTGATGAACACATCTTGGAATGGTGTGAGTATTTCTTGTCTGGTGTTCGTGACGAAATCAAGAAGACTGAGTCGCTTGCTGATGCGGGATTCGTTAATAAAAAGATCCTGTTGCCAGCCATTGATCGCATGGAGAAGGCTAGCAATATATCTAGCCTTGAGGGCAATATCCTTGGACGAGCCGTTAGACTCAACACGATTAAGGCTAGCGACATTAAAGATCTGTGGGGAAAGCAAGTCACTTCCGTTGCAATTGCCCAGCAGATTAAGAAGCTTCGTGATCGTAACTTGCTTAAACCAGTCAAAGATGGTGGTCGTGAATATGAGATCAGCTTCGCAAATAGTGAGTTAACGCGCGTTGTGCTTGAACAGATGGATCTTGCCGGTCTTTTGCCGCTTCGAGTAGATCAATAGATGGGGATGCCTTGATGCTCCGCCAAGTCTATGTGTCTAGTGGTTTGGTTGTTTATCACCCCCCAAAAAAACTATCCGGGGTTTTCGATAAACAAAAAAGCCCCCCAATAGGGGGGCGGGCGTTAGAAGCAAATCACGCCCATAGGCGGAAGAACTCCCAAAGGGAAAGCGGACTGACTTTCGCGCAGGCATCCAGCCAAAAACGCGAACAGCAATTCGGCAGGAATGATTTTATGCACATAAGCGCACAAAATCAACGGGTACGAATAGCCGATGCAGAGGTTGTCCAAATCCTCCACGATGTACGCCACCAAGGCCCTGAACGTTTCTCTGTCGAGCCCTACGATAACGTCCGCCATCTTCTGATCGAACCGGTCGCCCGCCAGCGCGGCGGCCAGCTCCTCGGGGACTTCCTTGTCACTCTTAGCGTGGTCATCGCCGGCCGCCATGAGTCTCAGGAACGGAAAAATCTCGATCAGATCCACGGTTCGCTCGATCAGCTGGCGAGCAAAGTCGTCGGCTAAATCTCCGCGCCGCGCCTTCAAAGCGGCAAAAGTCAGCGTTGTTACCGCCAGCCTGCGAGTCGCGGGGTCGGGCAAAATGCCCTCACCCTTGGCTAGTTCGAACTCCTCGAGTGTCTGAATGACCTGCTCGTTGTCGCCATCCAAAATAGCCTTGGTAAAGTCGTCAACGGCAATCCTTTTGATCTCCATAAGATAAACCCCCTATATTAAGATGCGAGGCTAATTCTACCGCCTCATTTACCATTGTATCACACATTAGTAATTATGTCAAGGGGGTTTATCCGATTATCCTCAAAACTTAGCCGCAACTAGTGGTATAATGAGATAGAAGTTCTTAAGCTTAAAATAAAAGAGGGCAAGCTTAGGACAAAACGAGGGTAAAAAATGAATATAAAAACGAGGCTTAGCGATGACTAAGCCGTACGCGAGATTTATGGCGGAGATTTCGGCGGAGGAGTTGTATGCGGGGCTGGTGGAGCATGGATTGTTCGCGGACCGGGTGCCGCCGATTTTTGATTGTGGGGCTTTTTTAAAGTATTGTCAAGAGACGCGGAAATTCAAGTTTGCGAATAAGCCTTACCGGTACGTAAAATTTAAGGCGACGCGGAATATCGGGATATCGCGGGCGCTGGGGATTCCAGTGCCGATGGCGCACGAGCGGCTTTGTGCATGCTTGAGTGAGTGCTGGCCGGAGCTGCAGAGGTATTTTAAGAAAACAACAAAGGGGTGCGGGTACAAGAAAAGCGGGATGCACCTCAAGAAGCGAAAGCACACGACATGTTTGTTCCAGATGCGGTACGGACATCCGGAGTGTGATTGCGAGAAGCTGGATTTGATGATTGGGAAGCGGTATTTGGTGAAGACGGACGTGGCGCAATGTTTCCCGAGCACTTATTCGCATACAGTCCCGTGGGCGCTGGTCGGGAGGGAGGAGGCGCGGAAGCATTGGAGTAATCAAGAATGGTATAACCGCATCGATTCGTGTACACGGAATTCGATGGGCGGGGAGATGCGGGGGATTTTGATCGGGCCGCATACGTCGAATTTGTTGTCGGAAATTGTGCTTTGTGCGGTGGATAGCGAGCTGAAAGAGTGGGATTATGTGCGGATGATTGATGATTATGAGTGTTTCGTGGAGAGCGAGGAGGAGGCGAACCGGTTTTTGCTCTGTTTGAGTGACAAGTTGGCGAAGTATGGGCTGACGATTAATCAGCGAAAAACTTCGGTCGGAAAGTTGCCGACGGCGCGGGCGAGTCAGTGGATTTATCCGGTGCGGGAGCTAGCGATGGTGCTAAAAGGGACGTGTGAGGAGCCGCTGAGTTGGACGAATGTGGAGATATTTTTGCATAAGTGTATTCGGCTGACCGAGGAATACGGCGGGAACACGTCAATTTTATATTATGCATTAAAAGTTTTAGCGCAGAAAAGAGTGACGAAGCAGGCGAAACGCTATATTGCGAAAACGGCGACTTCGCTGGCTTTGCTGCACCCGTATCTCGTGCCGATGCTGGACGAGTGGGTATATTCGATTTATAAGCCTTCGATATCGCTGCTGGCGAATTATTTGAATCGGATCCTCGTGCGCTGTATGCGGGAAAATTGCCTCGATGCGGCGGCGCATGCGCTGCAGATGGCGGTAAAATATCACGCGATTTTGAAGGATTTTGATGTGGATGCGTTGATTGAGAAGGAGGATTGCATTTTGCTACTAAGCGGACTGCTTTATTGTCGGCGACATCAGCTTGGGAGGTCGCTGACGGCGCTGCGGAAACATGCGAATTGGCTGAATTTGTCGGACGGGAAGATGGAGGAGTTCTGGCCGTTTGTGTATGAATGCCTGTCGGCGAGCGCACTCCGGGGCGATTGGAAGAATCTGAAGAAGGCGGAGGTGTCTTTTTTGAGGGAGGAGTATCGGTAGTAATTTTAAGAATCATCAGGTAGGAGAATGTCGAAGTTGCGGCTAAGCCCTACCCAAACCGTTCCAACTGTGCTACAATACAAGCAGGGAATCATCATCCCCCTTCTAACGTTTCAGCATTGTGGGGCAGTAGCTCACCTGGTAGAGCGCAGCATTCGCATTGCTGAGGTAGTCGGTTCAAGTCCGATCTGCTCCACCATGCTGAGATGTTAGAAATCTTAAAAGCACCCCTCGTGGGTGCTTTTGTCATATCCATAAAAAATAAGACCCTCGCAGCCGAACGCCTTATTTTTCAGAAATTAAGCACATATCTTACCACCCAGTGCTAAATTGATATTTTTGAATCTCGGGCGACCCTCAACGTCGGATCTCGTCCAAGCTTCTAATGCTATTTTACCACACCGAAACCGCCCGTCAACCTTGTTTTTCGTTAATTTTATGCCCTACTTTTCCACAATTTTTCACCCCCTCCACCCCTGTAAAACTCCAAAAACCGAACATACCTCTATTGACAAAAAACATAAGCTGTGATACAATAGAAAGATAAGGTACGCTTCTAGCCTACCTTAAGTTCTTCAAGGAGGGATTTCCATGAACTTAACCAATTACATTAGGGAAGAAGCCCGCAAGTCCATAGCGCAGGCTATCGCTTTCGATCGTTATCTGTTCGACGAAGGCATCGATCTTCGCCAGGATCCGATTATCGGAAAGCTACTGGCGGAGCTGGCCGCTCCGAGGCCGGATCGGCCGGACATCGCAGGAGCTCCTACGCTTGGCGGGACGATCAAGGACCCCAACCGCTTCGAGCTGCTCCAGCAAGCTATCCGTGACGGTACCGCCCGCGAAAAGTTTCCCGTTGGTACTATCTTCCATGATACCTGGACGGACACGAGGTGCGGCACGGTCTACAACATGCCGCTCCGGATCGTCCACTACGGAAAAATTCGTATAAGTCTTTCACACGCCGATCGTCCTTGTCTCGGCGCAGTACTACAACGCGTCCACGCGACACCGTTTGTAGTACCATTCGACAATAGGGATTCAAACTACATGTACGGTAGCAATAGGTTTGACCTTTCTGAGATTAGGCAATGGCTCAATTCGGATCAATCGGCTGGGTGTTGGTGGGCGGCTAAGCACATATGCGATCGTCCTTCACTCTTCACCACTGACCTCAACGGTTATTTGCAAGGCTGCTCCGCCGTGCTGAAGGAGTATCTTACAGAAAGCGTGTTGGTTGAGCGATCAATCGACCTTGGCGTCATTAAGAAGCTATGTCGGTTCTTCCTCCCATCAGCCGAGAACCTGCATATCGACGTTAAAGATCCGGAGGTTGAGTTGGAAGACGAGGCCTGGGACTATTACCGTGATACGCCTACTGATCGTCAAAAGCCGTGCTCGAAGCGAGTATTCACCGACCCATTGGGTACTGCTCAGCGTTGTTGGCTGAGCTCAGCGGACCGTGGCGTTTCGTACGGTGTTTGGAATACGCTTACGGACGGCTCTACTAACTACTGCAGTGCGAACACTACTAATGCGTGCGCCCCAGCTTGTGTCATCGCCTAATTTTGTCCCTGACGAACCGCCCCGTGACCGACTCTCGTCCCTCATCGCCGCCCCTCTCTCGGGGCGGCTTTTCTGTACCTTAAAAAACACCGCCGCTCTACGCTACTCCAGCTCCACTCCGACCGCCCGTTCCCCCGGGCACGCCTCCAGCACTCGCGCCACCGCATCATGCTCCGCCTGCGTCACCCAGAGGTGATACTTATACTTCACCGAAACTTGTCGCGCCACGTACTGACACCGAAACCCCTTGTTCGGCGGCAGCCACGTCGCCGCATCGCCATCCGACTTCCCCTGATTCGCACTCGAATCGACCGCTAGCAGATTCAGCGGATCGGTCGCCAGGCTATACCGCTCGTCCTTCGAGAGATTTTGCGCACCCTTCTGCCAAGCATCCGACAGCGCTACTACATGATCAATCTGTACCCCCTTCGAAAACTCCGTCTTCTCCTTAAAATTTAGCTCTTTTCCCGTATACGGCTCCACAAAACTCCCCTGAATCACCGTACATTTATCATCCGCCAGCACCGCCGTCTCCCCGACCTCGCGCCGAATGATCCGCTGCCGCAAACTACACCCGTCAATCGTCGGCCAAGTCTTATAAAACTCCTCCCGCGTATACCCAGTTTTCGGCGCCCGCCCCTTGATCTCTAGCTTCTCCAGAACCTCCACCGCCGTCGGCGCTCCCGCCTCGTCGCCACTACTTCCGCCACCTTCGCCGGAATCCTCCCCATCAACCCCGATATCTCCGCCGCTAGCGCCATTCTCTCCACTACCACCATCGCTCGTCGCTACCGTCTCCGCCGGCTCAAAAACCTGCTCATGGCTACTCGGATTCGCAATCACCGCACCAATCACTCCGCCCAGCGCCAAAATCACCACCACGATCCGCCGCCACCGATAAACGCCCCGCTTCAAGCCCTTCAGGCTCCGCCGTTCTTTTGCATTATTATCCATCTTTTGCCCTCCATTTACCTTATCGCCCCGTCTATCCCTATCATACACAAAAATCGTCAAAAATTACAAGACCCAGCCTCCCAAAATCCCAAAAATCCTTTCCTAGTCGCGGCGGGCTGATCTTTGTAATGCGAATTCTGCAAGGCTGATATATAGCACGATATTGACAAGATGAACTGAGGCTGCCCGTTTCGAAAGAATAAAAGGACGTCCAAGCTGGACGTCCAGAACGACGACCCCATGAAGATGGGCGTCGGAGTGGTTCTTGAAAAAACGGGCAGCCTCAGTTCATCTTATAGTGTATATTGTGCTATAATAATACCATGCCCAAATTCGAACTAGTCTCCAAGTATCAGCCCACCGGCGACCAGCCCGCTGCCATCGAGCAACTCACCGCTGGCCTCAACGCCGGCGTCCAGGAACAAACCCTTCTCGGCGTGACTGGTTCCGGAAAAACTTTCACCATGGCGAATCTAATTCAGAATTACCAGCGCCCGACCCTCGTCCTCGCCCATAACAAAACCCTCGCTGCGCAACTTTATTCCGAATTTCGCGAATTTTTCCCCAAAAACGAAGTCCATTATTTTGTCTCCTACTTCGACTATTATCAGCCGGAAGCCTACATCGCTTCGACCGACACCTACATCGAGAAAGATTCCGCCATCAACGACGAAATCGACCGCCTCCGCCACGCCGCCACCGTCGCCCTCCTCACCCGCCCCGACACTATCGTCGTCGCTTCCGTCTCCTGTATCTACGGCATCGGCTCCCCCGACCACTATACCGAAATGTCCTTGCCTTTAATCAAAATCGACGGAACTTGGCGCGTCTCCGGCGCTAGCGACTATTGGGACAAAATCCAAGCGAGTGATATCGACGCAGAAACCGGCCTCATTCGTGATGAAGTTTTGCCAGAGAAAAACATGCTGAGTGGCGAGGCTGACGGTGCCGAGCATATGGCTAGCGCTAGCGTTTTCGGAGAGAATAAAAGCGCGAGCACGCGCGCAGCGCAGAGCGAGAGCCCCGTGCGGACGGGCGCTCGAGCGGTTCTCGACAAAAATGCCAGCGCTAGCCATATGCTCGTCGACGCTCGGACACAAGACTCCTCCTCCCTTTCCCAGCAAAACTTCATCAAATATCTTGTCGCCATGCAGTACCACCGCAACGACCTCGCCTTCGAGCGTGGCAACTTCCGCGTCATGGGCGACACCGTCGACCTCTTTCCGGCCAGCGGGGAATGGGCCTTCCGTTTCGAGTTCGGCTTCGACACTCTCGAAACCGTCCGTATTATCGACCCCCTGACCGCCGAAACTCGCGAAAAGCCCGACCGTATCCACGTCTTCCCAAATACCCACTACGCCACCCCGAAGGACCAGCTCGAAACCGCCCTTGTCGGCATCGAGAAAGAGTTCGAGTCGCGCCTCAAATATTTCGAGAAGCACAACAAATTCCTCGAGGCTCAGCGCCTTTCTCAGCGCACGAAATACGACCTCGAGATGCTCCGCGAAACTGGCTTCGTGAAGGGTATTGAGAATTATTCCCGTCATCTCGACGGCCGCCGCGCTGGCGAGCCTCCGGCGACGCTGATTGACTTTTTCCCGAAAGATTTTCTGTTATTGGTTGACGAAAGTCACATGACCTTGCCACAAGTCCGCGGCATGTACAATGGCGACCACGCCCGCAAGGAATCCCTCGTCGAGCATGGCTTCCGCCTGCCCAGTGCCCTTGATAACCGTCCGCTCATCTTTACCGAATTCCAGCAGCATATCTATCGTGCCGTCTACGTTTCGGCTACCCCTAGTCCTTACGAGCTTGAACATTCCCCCGAGCCCGCACAGCAGGTCATCCGCCCGACCGGTCTCCTCGACCCTGAGATCGAAGTCCGCCCTTCCGAGGGTCAAATTGAGGACCTGATGGAAGAAATCGACAAGCGCATCGCCAAGAAACAGCGCACCCTCGTCACGACTTTAACTAAACGCATGGCCGAAGACTTAACCGACTACCTCAAAGATCGCGACGTTAAGGTTGCCTACATCCACTCCGACATCGACACTCTCGAGCGCGGCGACATCCTCCGCGACTTGCGGACTGGCGTTTATGATGTTCTCGTCGGAATTAATCTCCTCCGCGAAGGGCTAGACCTGCCTGAAGTCTCCCTCGTTGCTATTCTTGACGCCGACAAAGAAGGTTTCCTCCGCTCCGAAAGCGCCCTGATCCAGACCATCGGCCGCGCCGCCCGTCACGTCGACGGCCGCGTCATTATGTACGCCGATTATATCACCGAAAGCATGCACAAAGCCATCGACGAAACCATGCGCCGCCGCGAAATCCAACAAGCCTACAACCGAGAACATAACATCACCCCGCATTCCGTCCAGAAGGAAATCTCCGCCGGCCTCCGCGCAATTATTCCACAAAAAGAAGAAGTCTCAAAGCTCGACCTCAAGCGCATCCCGAAAGAAGAACTCCCGAGCCTAATCAAGGAACTCCAGTCCCAAATGCAGCTCGCCGCCGCTAATCTCGACTTCGAGCAGGCCGCCCTCCTCCGCGACCAGATCGAGGAAATTAAGCAGTCCCAAAAGGGAAACAAGTAAAACGACCGCCAAATCGACGGTCGTTCCGGGCAAAATCTGCCGTTAAATCGAGTGGTTAATCACTGCGTCGGCGCGCTTGCGTTTGCAAGCCCCGCCATATTCATTCGGTATTAGCCCGGCCGCTTTCGCCGCCGCGTTAAAACTCCCGAAATATTTGACATATGTCGAGGTGCTATGTAGCATCTTGCTTTCGCGGAGATCCTTCTGCGTCGGCGTATGTCCGAGCCGCCGCGCCTCGCGACGAAAATCTCGCAACAGCGTCGCCTTAGTCGGAATTGGTGCCGGCAAATTCGCCGCTATAAAAGCCGCATTCACGCCACCGAAGATTACCACATATTCATACAGCAGCGGCATCGTCGGGTCGCTCGTTATGTCACTCAGCGACAACCGCCAAGCTACCGCCTCCGCTTTCTGCTGCAACTTCCGGATCAACTCCTCTCTTGTATGGTGTACGGGTACTAAGTCACTCCTCCCGCGCATAATTTTCAGCGCGTTCCGCAGCGACCCGAATCTCGTCCGATACGAAGTAATCGAGGGAGTACCATTATGCGTCCCCACCTCGCTAATCTCCGGATCTCGCCCCAGTCGTTTCACTAGCTTCCGCAACGGCTCCAGAAATTCTCTCTCGGTCAAAGCAGTCATTATTCATCGCTCCTTTAAAGTACTATATTCTTCCATTATACCACACTAGCCCAGAAAAGTCAATACTAATTCCGCACTTTTTTCAAAATTTTGCAATTTCACCTTCAAAATCTCAATTTTCACCCAAAATCCTCAAAAATCGCCACAATTACTCGTAAAAAATAATAATCGACCACCAGACTGAGGTCTGGTGGTTTTGGGCTCGCCGGCGATG
>CAYTZL010000033.1:0-9939 GCA_964442535.1 uncultured Candidatus Saccharibacteria bacterium
CCGCTTTCGTTAATGGCAAGATTGCTAAAAATGTTAAAACTGCATTAGGAGTTTAGGATGAGAGTTAAACGTGGTGTTCCCGCTCGGGCTAAGCACAAGAAGATTTTAAACGCTGCTAAGGGGATGCAACATTACCGCACCCGCAGCTACCGCCTCGCTAAACAGGGCGTCATCAAATCCCTCCGGTATAGCTACCGCGACCGCCGTAACCGCAAACGCGACCTTCGCGCTCTCTGGATTACCCGCATCAACAACGCTTCTCGCGAACTTGGAATTTCTTATTCCCAGCTCATGGCTGGTCTTAAGAAAAACAATGTTACCGTTGACCGCAAAATTCT
This sequence comes from uncultured Candidatus Saccharibacteria bacterium, assembly GCA_964442535.1. Classification (GTDB taxonomy): domain Bacteria; phylum Patescibacteriota; class Saccharimonadia; order Saccharimonadales; family Saccharimonadaceae; genus Nanosyncoccus. The sequence goes on from CAYTZL010000033.1 coordinate 339, forward strand.
CGCCGAATTAGCCGTCAATCAGCCGGAAGCTTTCAAAGCAATCGTTAACACTGTAAAGGAGACTAAGTAATGGCAGTCTGCGAAATCAGTGGCAAAGGCAAAATGTACGGTCACAACGTTTCGTTCTCGCAACGCAAAACCCGCAAAGTCTTCAAGCCTAACGTCCAGAAAAAGACCCTCGTCATCGACGGTCAAAAGATCAAAATCAACGTCGCCACTTCGACGCTCCGCACCCTCAAGAAAAAGGGTCTTGTCAAGTAGCCAAACGTAGATCAGCAAAATAGGAGTTGCCACAGCAGCTCCTATTTTACAGCAAGACATCAACGCTTCAAAGTCCCACCAGCCTTCAAAGTCACACTATCTTTCAAAGCCCCATCCAAGCTCAAAGCGCCACAAATCTTCAAAGTTCCAACCCCCAGAAAAGCCCGCCGAAGCGGGCTTGAGCCATCAATAAGCCGGGTTTTGTAATCTTCCCTCTCGAGAAGACCGACAGTCATCTATCTAGGCCGCAAATTGCTCTGCGACTCGTGCGGTGAGCGTGCATCCTCGGACCAAGGTATCTAGCACTCCTTGCAACCGGTAGGGTTTGCCTCCGCCGCATGTCACCATGCGACGCTGTGGGCTCTTACCCCACTCTTTTCACCCTTACCTGGCACCCTAGAGTCGCCAAGATTGTGATTTTCTTCTCCCGCAACGCGTCTACATCGGCGTAGGATCAAACAGCTGAGAGAAAAGAAAGCTTACTTTCTTTTCCGAAGCTGTGCCGATCCGCTGAATCGCACAGCGATTCAGGTAAGGGAGAAAAAATTACGATATTGGCGGCTATAGGATGTCAGGCGGTTTAACGTCTCTGTGGTACTTTCCCTATCCTTGCGGACGGTCGCCGTTAGCGACTACCGTGTCCTATGTTGCCCGGACTTTCCTCTTGGAACCCCAAGCGACTGCCTTTCAGGCTCATCCTTATTATAACATAAAAAAATCCCAAAATACACCCCCGAACCCATAAACTCACAACTTATTCCTCTCCAAACTGCCGATCAATCGCCGCATTTGCCTCCGCATCCGCCTTTGTATTCTGCTCACGCTTAACATGCATAAAACTATATGCCTCAAAATGTCGCAATAATTCCCTAATATCATCATAAATCGGCAACAAATCCCGATTTTTAATCTTATAAATCCCCTTCATCTGATTCACCAGCATTAAATTATCGCTCACGAACCGCACCGATTTCAAGCCCAACTCAATCGCCTGCTCACACCCCTCTTTTAACGCATAATACTCCGCCACCCGCGACGTCGCAAACCCAATAAACTCACCCCCGCACGCCAAAGTCGCCCCCGTCTCCCCGATAATATAATACCCGATCCCCGACGGCCCCGGATTTCCCCGACTACTGCCGTCAACATACACCGTCGCGCTATGCGCCAACTCGCGCGCATTCGTCCGCGCGCCCTCCCGGCTCAAAATCTCCAGCGCCACCATCCCCGTCTCATCCAGCCGATACGCTCCCAACTCCTCCGGCTTGATATATTTGTACGCCGTATATCGCTCCGCCGGCACAATTTTCGCATCCTTCGCCAGCACCACATCATATATAATATATAAATTACTCAGCTGACTCGCCCCCGTCGACATCGACGGCGCCAAAAATGTGATCACGTCCCGCAGCGCCGTTTTCTCCGCCACCTCAATCCCCAGATACTCCTCCAGCATCCGGTCCATCGACTCCTCCGGCTGTTCACCAAATTTAATCTTCCCCGTCGGCAACTCCCACATCGGCGGCGCATCCGTCCGCCCCTGCGCCCGCTTCATGATCAAAATCTCCCCCTCATTCTGAATAATCCCAGCAACCCTGATGCGTTGTTTCACAATCTTTTCCTAAATAAATCCATTTCTAACTACAACCATTATATCATATTTCATCGAGCAAAATCTTATTGTTCGATAAAATTCGCTAGGTTGGTAGTTTCTCCTCATGAAGCGTGCCTACATTGGCGAGCGAATGAGGAAAACTGCCAAGATAGCAAATTTTAGCAACAATAAGCCCCAGCGGCGCTGTTTTCCCTGTAGTAAATACAAGGTGGGTAAAATCTTATGCGACACTCCACGGAGGGCCGCCACGAAATCCCTTAACATGATTATTCAGGAAAATCATGCCGCCACTGGGGTTACCCCTATTATACCACACCTTCCCGCATATCCCACAACTTCCCTCCCCAATTCTCGCTTTTACCCAATCAAAAAGATATACTTGAGTTGAACTTGTAAACGCTTTACAAGTTCAACTTCACTTTAACAGAGGTCAAGCAACCCAAAATTTTCTTTAATTAACCATTTTTACCCTCAAAACAAGGCTAACTCATCGGGATTAGGCAGCGAAGGGAAAAGCCGCCGTAGCGACCGTTGTAGCTATTGGACGGAGAGACGCTGCTAGAACCTAAGCTGAGGCTGTAGGCGAGGTCAGTACGAGAGTAAGCCTTAGAGGACCAGTAATAGCCACCCTGGCCAGCGTAGTCGAGCTTCTGACCGTAAGGATAGACATCCCCGCCCCGCACAAAGAATAAGGGACTTAGTGCAACGTCGTAGTTATTGCTATTTACGGGACTAGCTACTGCCCCTGCCGCAACGTTTGGTTTACTTTGTACCCCATACTGTGTCAGCATATACCCAAACGTCCCCTTCGTAGTATTGTTCCCGGAGCTCGGCAACTTCCAGTTCTTGGGGCAGATACTCCCCGTGGCATTCGCATTTGTAATCGTCCCTCCAGTTCCGGCTGTTGCGGCGTTCCATTGGTAGTAGTTCCCAGCGAGGTAGTGGGCATCATATTCCGTAGCCGTATAAGTCGCACCATTAGTCTTGTAAAAGCTCGGATCGCTACTCGGGGTTCGGCTTCCAACTGCTGTAAACTGTCCAGAACATGCCGATAGTCCAGTGCTATTGCTAGTGCACTCCGTAGCTGCAATCGGATTAATAATCACATAGTTCCCAAGATTCCAGGAGTAGGTTTCCGTGTTAGATGTAGAAGTATTGCTAGAAGATAGCGGATTACTTGTAGAAATATTCACAGTATCTCTCCCTGACGTCCAGCTACTCGTTACATCACTGTCCGCGCTCGTCAACGCTTTGCTTGTTGACAAGTCTAGCGCTAAATTCTGCGACATCCAACAATTCCCATCCAACATTTTTGTAATCCAATATTTCTTGCTATCTCGCGTATCCGTTAATTGCAAAGTCTCGTGAGTCTTCAACTTCCCACACGCCGTCTTATCAAAATCCTGCATCGTTGTAATCGGTACCGTAATCGTCCCCGGCTGCGCAACCACACTAAGCGTAATAGTATTCTCATAAAAATCCGCCGCCGCGGAATTATTAACCCTTGCTCCATAAAAGAGCGTTAGCTTCTTCGTTATACTACTGCTTGTAGCTCCGCCAGTTCCAACACTTTGTTGACTAGCAGTCATAGCTTTAAAGCTTGTACTTGGATTGAAGTTCGCTTCCGAGTCGCCCAAAACACCATAGTATCCCCATTCATTACTCATATTCCCAAGAGTTTTGTTAGAACCAACACTGGGAATTTTATGGCTCGTATTATTCCTACCAGTTAAATTAGCATTACCGGAAACGTATACAGTATAACCGTCCGTATTTCCGACTGTAATCGTTGCCGTCTGCGACAATACTTTTCCAGCTTCGTCCGGGTTAGTCGCAGCATTCGCCGCGTCTAGATCGGTTTGAATGGTTCCAGAACTCAGTGATAACGAAACCGAAGACATAACCTGCGACGACGCCCCCACCGTCACAAGCTTAAGCTCCTCCTCCCACCCATTCGCCGCCAAAACCTTATTCCCTCCCGACATCATAGCAGCCACCAAAACTGCCGCCACCACTATTATCTTTTTCCGCATAAGCCCTCCTTTTAGATTACTAACCTCTAGCGGAGCCTAATCACGCAAACAAAAATGGCACCGCAAGGGTGCATTCACAATCTATCCAATGACCATTGCTGCTCACCGAACAAAAGGAACCTTACGATGCCATTCAATACGGTGAGCAATGCAACGCATCGGACCAAAATTAGTCATCATAAAAACGATAAATTGTGAATGCAACACTATTATACCACAAACTTCCGCATATCCAGCAAAAATCCCACCACCAAAATCCAACTTGTAAACGCTTTACAAATTCAACCCCATTTTAACAGAGGTCAAGAAGGTCAAAATTTTGCTTAATTAACCAATCTTTCCGCAAAACTCGCATTATCATCCACGCATCCCCTTTCTCTCCTTCCTCCCTAGCTTAGGACTAGGGGGTAGGGATTAGGCAGCGAAGGGAAAAGCCATAGTAGCGACCGTAGCCGTTGGACGGAGCGACGCCGCTAGAGTAGAAGTAGAGGTTGTAGGCGTTGACAGCGCCATAGTAGGCTCGAGAGGACCAGTAATAGCCGCTCTGGCCAGCGCCTTGAAACTCATTAGCGTAGCCGAAGAATATACCTCCGCCCCGCACAAAGAATAAGGGACTCAAACCAGCCCCAAAAAACTTTTTTCCAAAAACATCATGCTAGTGGTTGCTAATCTTTTTCATTTTATGCTACCCTAGTATAGCAGCCAGTGGCTAGATATTTGAAAAATCGAGTGTGGGAGTTATGAGATGCAGGGAGAATAATATGATAAAAGTATTACTCTTGCGACTTCTCACTGCGTTTTGTAAACGCCCGAAGCGCAAAGAAACTAAAATCGCCATCATCACAATTATCAATGTCTACAACGATAAAGATAAAAGTGACGATGACGAACCTACTACATCTCTATAATAACTAATCAAAAGCGTTTTGTCTAGCCTTTTTTCGCTTTCCGCACGCTTCCTGTATAAAAAAGTGCCTCGGCACGCTGGCTGCAACCCAATTCCCCACTAAGCTCTTACACCAACCAATAGAAAAAATTCAAAATCCCATTCATCGCCCCGCCCATAATCCCCGAAATCACACTCGGAAACACCACCACGATTACCATTACCACAATCAGCCCCACATTCTCAAACCGCTCCATAAAATCCCGAATCGGATCCGGCGCAATCGCATACAGCACCCGCGACCCATCCAGCGGTGGAATCGGTATCAAATTAAACACCCCAAAACCGAGGTTCACCATCACCATCTGTGTAAAAATCGTCCCCACCAGCCCAGTATCATACAATAATCCCGTCCAATGTCCAATCAAAAAACTCACCAACGCCAACAAAAAGTTCATCAGCGGCCCCGCTATTGCCACTAGCGCCATTCCCCACGGCCCAAATTTCAAATTCCGCGAGTCCACCGGCACCGGTTTCGCCCCACCAAACACCGGCCCACCACTCACAAACAACAGCAATGGCATCAAAACCGACAAAATCGGGTCCAAATGTTTCAACGGGTTCAGCGTCAACCGCCCATCCTCCTTCGCCGTATTATCCCCCAACCAATACGCCACCACCCCGTGCGCCAGCTCATGCAGCACCATCGACACCAAAATCACCCCCAACACCACCAAAATCCCTACAAAATTCATCCTGCTTTTCTCCTAAGCCAAAGCAATCACTTCCAAAGATGCGGGCAGACTCTCCCTACTCTTCACCTTCAACTTCTTCTCCGCCCTCGGCGTCAACTTCAGCTCCGTCACCATTCCATCCACATTCCCCGTCGCCACCACGATCTTCGGCTCAATCTCGCGCACCGCCCGTGTCGACGACGTACACAGCACATCCGCCACCCCTAGCTCATCTAACGCCTTCGCATCATCAATTCCCCCAATAATCCCAATATGCGTCCCCGCCACCACCGCATCATAAATCGTCTGGTCCTTCCCCACCGCAATCCCCCGAATCGCCACATCGCCGATCTCAAATTCCCCCGGCCCCACAATCTTCCCCACCTCTATCTTCGCATCAATCGTCTCTTCCGCCACCTTAAACCGAATCTCCGCCTTCTTCGTCGACAGAGTAATCGTCTCGCCATCTTTACATTCAATCTCAAACATTTTGACCTCCTTTAATAGCTAACCGGCCCATCACTCTTAATAATTCCCTCCGGATCATACACTTCTTCCATCTCCATCTCCAAAATATCCATCACAAACCGATCCTTCACGTTCCGCCGATACAGATAATCATCTCGCGCCAGAATCACATAATCCAGCGGCTTCCCCTGTTTTTTCTCCACCACTTCCGCCCAACGCGTCAATTTCTTCGTCCGATCGTCCCCAATAATCAACAAATCAATCCCATCCTGCCCCGGCACCCGGTTTGTCAACACCATCGCCCGCAGATATTTCGCCACCGGCCGAATATATTCTTCCCAAGTATTCGTCGGCCACCGCGTCACCTGCACCTGCGTCGGCGCCGCACCCGCACCATTCGTTCCCTTTCTACCGAACATCTCCTGAAACGCATGCGCGAACGGATGCTTCATATTCGCCGAATAATATACTTTATTATCAAACGTCTCGCTCCGAATTATCCCAATACTCTCCAAATTCATCAGTTCTCGTCGCACTGAATTTATCTGCTCCTCAATCACCCGCGTAATTTCCCGCACGTAGAACGACTTCGTCGTATTCGCAAAGAACAACTCCAAAAGCTTCGCCCGCGTCTTCGAGCCGAACAATTTTTCAATCGGAGTGTTAGTTTCTTTACTCATCCTGAATACATTTTATCACAAAATCCTTAATTTCTGCAAGTGGTAACCAGTTAATTTCTTTATTCCGTTTGAACCACGTCATCTGCCGCTTCGCCAGATGCCAATCATCCAGCACGAACAATTCTTTTGCTCTCTCTAAACTATATTCCCCCTGTAAATACCCCCACGCAAACTGATATATATTACTCTTCATCGCCTGGCTCCCCCAACCATACTTCTGAACTAATTTTTTAGTCTCTTCATAAAGCTTATCGTTAAATAATTTATTCGCCCTTTCCGTAATCCTCTGCCGCAAAATTTCTGGATCAGTTTTTACCCCCACGAGCAAATAATTTGTACAAACTTTTTTCCGATCATCTTGCGACAACTTTTTTTGTTCAGTGAACTGGTAATCATACACCAACGCATCAATATATAACCCCGTCCCCCCTACCACCATCGCCAAATTACCCCTGTTCTGGATCTCAGAAATTTTTTGTTCAGCATACGCCTTCCAATCCGCCACCGTAAACCGCTCCCCCGGCTCCACCAAATCAATCCCCCAATGCTTCACCCCTGCCTGCTCCTCCGCGCTCGGCTTCGCCGTCCCAATATCCATCCCCTTATAAATCGCCCGCGAATCCGCCGAAATCACCTCAGCACCGCCTAAATTGAGAACCTCGCGTTGATCGTCGAGCTTATTCAAGGCAGCGGGAGCATCGGAACGAGCGGTATTTGACATACCGCGAGCGAGACGCACATCCGCTAACGACGAAGAAGCCGACGAGGACGCGAGCCCCTCTTGAGCAGGCAAGGTAGTTGCGATTTCTATCGCAACCCCTGTTTTTCCCGACGCCGTCGGCCCCAATATTACAACAGTTTTCATATTTTTCTCACAAACAAATCTCAAACCGAGCAGAAAAGTATTGACATCCCCTCAATCTTGCGTTATGATGGAAGCATATTTAAGTTTAGTTGTTCTTAGCTTTTTGGCTAAGAACAATTTTTACTTCTGTGCTTCCCTTTCAATCCACCCCCGCAGCTCCTCCAACTTCACCTTCTCCTCCCCCTCTCGCGTCCGCACGCTCACTTCGCGCGCTTCCGCATCCTTCGGCCCCACGATTAGCACTACCGGGATCTTCAACGCCGTCGCCCGCTTAATCTTCTTCCCTAAACTATCATCCGTCCGATCCACCTCATATCGCAACTCATTATTCTTCACCGGCTCCTGCAGCACAATTCCATTCAAAACCCCCTCAATCTCCTTCACATACTCCTCAACTTCATCATTCACCGTCAAAATCCTCACCTGTTCCGGCGCACACCACAGCGGGAACCACCCCGCCGTATGCTCAATAAACACACTCATAAACCGCTCAATCGACCCAATCAGCGCACAATGCACCATAATCGGTGTCTTCTTCGAACCGTCCGCATCGGTATATTCCAGCCCAAACCGCTTCGGCATCGCATAATCGAGCTGCACCGTCGCCAGCTGCCACTCCCGCCCTAGCGCATCCACCGCCATAAAGTCCATCTTCGGTCCATACATCGCCGCTTCACCAATTCCAATGAAATACTCCATCTCGAATTTCTTCGCCATCCGCTCAATCGACGCCTGTGCCTTCTCCCACATCTCCTTATCCCCGATATACCCATCCCCATCATCCCGGAAACTCAACCTCAACGTCAACTTCATCCCCACTTTTTTGTACAAATCTTTTGCACTCTCGATCAATTCACCGAAAACTTGTTCAACCTGCTCCTCCGTACAAAAAACATGCGAATCATCCTGCGTAATCGCCCGAACCCGTGACAATCCACCCAATTCCCCCTTCCGCTCGTCCCGATAGACCATCGTCGTCTCGAGATATTTCACCGGCAACTCCTTATACGAACGCGGCGCACTCGCAAAAATCTGACTATGATGCGGGCAATTCACCGGCTTCAGCGCCAGTTCATCCCCACTCTCCGTACTCACAAACTTCAAAAGCTCCGGAAACTTCTCGTAATGCCCCGAAGTTTTATACAAATCCACGTTCGCGATATGCGGAATACACACCTTCCGATACCCACACCGCACCCGATACCCCTGCGCCAACTCGTTCAACATCTCCCGCAAAATCTCCCCCCGCGGCGTAAACAGTGGCAACCCCGACCCCACCAACTCCGAAAAACAGAACAAATCCAACTCCTTCCCCAGCTTCCTATGGTCACGCTTCTTCGCTTCTTCCTGCTGCTCGAGATACGCCTTCAGTTCCTCCTCCGTTTCGAACGCCACGCCATAAATCCGCGTCAGCATCTCCCGCTTCTCATCGCCCCGCCAATACGCCCCCGCCAGCCGATTCGGCTTCCACGCCCCAATTTCCTTCAAACTCTCCACATGTGGCCCCTTGCACAGGTCCGTAAACAGCACTTCTCCACTCTTCGGATCCACCAAGTCATAAAACGTGATCTTCTCCCCATCCGGTAATTCCGCAATCAATTCGGTCTTATATCTCTGCCCATTCTCCTTCGCCCATTCCAGCGCCTCCTCTCGCGTCACCTCGCGCACCCGCATCTCGCACCCACGCGCAATAATCCCCCGCATCTTCTTCTCGATTTTCGCCAAATCCCCATCCGAAACTTTATCTCCCCCAAAATCAATATCATAATAAAAACCATTCTCGATCGCCGGCCCAATCCCAAAAATAGTTGTCGGATAAAGCTCCTGCACCGCCGCCGCCAAAACATGGCTCAACGTATGTCGCATCATCTCTACTTTTTCGCTCATGGCTTTATCCTTTCTCTGAAACCTCAGTATTATTCCCCCATTATACCACAATTCCCCCGCTCCATAACTTCTTTCCTCATTTTCACCTCTTTTCGCCACTTCAAACGGCCTCCTCCTCTGTCAACCACCCATCAAAATGTCACCCTTTTTATCCCGTTAAAATGTCATCCCC
>CAYTZL010000034.1:0-9107 GCA_964442535.1 uncultured Candidatus Saccharibacteria bacterium
GGGTCTCTTTCTCTTCGACGAGATATTGCTTACCGCCGATGAGCACAACTGCTTTTTTCATAATTATCCCTTAAATTATCTATAACTCCTCAATTTTACCACACTCCCGCATTTTATGCAACCACCTCTATCCCATTTTCGCGCATTTCTATTCTAGTTTCACGTATTTCGTATCATTCTCTCCTTCCTCCCTAGCTTAGGACTAGGTGGTAGGGATTAGGCAGCGAAGGGAATTGCCGGCGTAGCGATTGTAGGTGTTGGACGGAGAGACGTAGCTATCATTGAAGTATAGGTAGTAGGCGTAGCTAGTAACAGAGTCGGCTCGGGAGGACCAGTAGTCGCCCCACTGGCCAGCGACGCGAAACTTATCAGTCTGACTCGGATTAACATACCCGCCCCGCACAAAGAATAACATACTCCAGCATTCTACAATCATACTCCCCACTTTCTCAAACATGCTCCCGTACTTTACAATCATATTCCAAACACCCTAGCACGATTTACCCCTGTTATTCTCACAAAATTCGCCACTTCAAAAATCATACTCCCAACTCCAACAAACATACTCCGAACTTCACAAATCATGCTCCCGGCCCCAAAAATCATGCTCCACAATTAAATACATAAAAGCCCCACAAACTCAATCAACCGAGATGCAAAGCAACAAAACGGTAACCGCGCAGAAGACTAAAGGCGCCACAGCTCGAAATCCGCCGCCGTCCATTTGCTTAGCTAATTACGAAAGGCTAAAAGAACCGCCTCTCAAAGAGAAACGGTCCTTTCTTTAGATTGCCGTGACTGCAAGTGCCTTGAGTAATAGCTAAGCAAATAAACAGTGTCGACTATTTACGACCTTTCGCCTTACGCGTCGCCTTACTCACCGCATGCCGCGTCTTCGACCAGTATACCATTCCAGCCACAATCGCCATCACCAGCACCACCGCCAGCGTCACTTCGACCGGCCCAGTCTTCGGCAATTCCTTCGGCACTTCCGTCACCCCCGTCGCCGGCACATCCACCGCCTCAGTCTGAATCGTGTACACGACCTGCCCCGAATACTCATCGCATCCTAGAACCACGCCATTCAGCTCGTCCACTCCCAAGAACGTCCCCGTATTCGAAAACAGCGTAATCGGCATCACCGCACCGTCCACTCCGCGACTATTATAAATCTTCGCCGAACCATCAACATAATGCAACGTCATCGCCTCTTCCGCCGTCACATACGCCTCATCCCAAACTTCGGTAATATAATCCTCGTTTTCTGCCAAATCCGCCATATCCCAAGTAATCTTACCGTTCACCGCCCCCTGCTCCCCCTTAGCCAACTGCGCTGGGAACGAAGTCGCCATTCGCGTATTTCTCGCCACCCCGATATAATTATGTGCCGCATCGTTGTAGGTCGCCGAAGCATCATTATGGTAATAAATCCATACCTCGTACTCCTTCCCCACTTCCAACTTCAGGTCATTCCCCGCTACCGCACCTTCGACACTCTCGCCAATCCGCACGAAATCCCGCTCGTCCCCCACCGCCGCATTATTCGTAATCGAGTTAAACACTGCGTGATCCGCTGGCGCTTCATTCGTGTACGTCGGACGCTCCGGCCCCCACGCCGACACCGTCGCCACTGGCAGCATCGCCCCCACTGCCAGCCCCGCTACTACCCCTAAAACTTTCTTGTTCATTTTCCTCCTTTTTATTTTATTGCGCTTCCCCAGCACCGCCACCAGTCTGTACAGTTTCTGTACCCGTCGCGCTACTGCTTGTACTACTTTCGTTCAAAATCGTATTTACCATGTTTGCAAACTCATCATTCGTCGGCTCCGCCGTAATCTCATTTCGGTTCGCTTCCTGTTGCGCTGCGCTCGCCGCCGCCTGCTCTTCCGCACTCGTCCCAAGCCCTGGCCGCGCCTGATCCGCTACTGCCTGGTCGCTACCCTCCGGCGTCATCACCGAAGTTTCCGTCTCTACCGGCCGCTCATTCCGAACGTTCTCAGTCTGCTCAATCTCCGTCTTCTGTCCACTATTCTCCACTTTCCGAATTTCATTCTCTGCATCCTTCAACTTCACCGTCTCCGTCGGCTTCTCCGGCTCAGGTTCCGGCTCACTTGGTTTCGGAGTTTCCGGTGTTGGCTCGCTCGGCTTTGGCGTCTCTGGCGTCGGAGTCTCTGGCGTTTCTGTCGGTGTTTCCGGAGTTTCTGCCGGCGTCTCCGGAGTCTCCACTGGTGTCTCCGGCACGACCGGCACCGGCGTTTCCGGCGTCGGCACTACCGGCGTCCCTGGGGCCGGCGTCTCTGGGCTTCCCGGATTGTATACCGGCGGCATCGTCTCTCTTGTCGGCGTCCCTTGCGGCACATACTCAATATTCAGCTGGAACCCGCACGGCATATTAAAGTCGCCCGCTTCATACCTCACCACGTTTCCATTCACATCCAGCACCGGCACCGCAATTTTCACCTGCTTCTCGCCATTCCTTTGCGTTTGAATCGCCTGTAGCCCCATTGTTGCTGGCGTCTCCTCCGCCCCGCCCCCCTCCATATTGTACATATAGTACGACTTTTCTGTATCATATTCTTGGTAGAAGTCAAACTGCGTCGCCTCATCCATCAGCTTCGCTTCCAGCGCCTCGAGCAGCTTCTGCTGAATTTCGCCACCCTTATCGCCATTACTCAACAAATCATCAATCTGCTTCGCCGTCAAATTCCCATCCAGCCCGCAAGCTTCCAAAATACTCGGATACGCCGACACTGTCGCCGCCAAAGTCTCCGGCTGATTCCGACAAATCTCCAGCAACGCCGACGCCGTTCCCTCGCGATCGCCATAGAACTCACTCTTATCCGTCCCGAAATTATTCTTTCCGTGTTTCTGATCGCTATTAAACTCGAAATAATCATACTTCGTCCCATTCGCCTGTTCCATCCGCAAATCTCGCGTCACATCGCCAACATCTTCCGCACTCAACATCACACCGTTCAAAGTCACCGGCGCCCGTTCATTCATCATCTGTGTAAACGCCGCCTGCGACGCATCATTGACACCAACCGCTCCATCATTACCAGCCGCCGCAGCCACCGTCGTCACCCCCGCCGCTACACCAGCTAGCATCGCTACCGATACAATCACCGCCGCAACCGCCGCCTTCACCTGTCGCGCAAACTTCTTCCAGCCGCTTCGCCCCTTCACCTTCCCAAACACCCGGTTTACTACACCTTCACGCTTTTCCGCAGTCAGCTCCTGCTCTCCACTCCCCGGCGTCGCCTCCGTCTCCGCAACTTCAATCATTTCCTCCGGCATTCCACCTTCCGGTGCCACGAAACCATTCTCCCGCATCTGCGCCAATTCCTGCGCCTCAATCGCCTGTAACCGCTCCAAAATCGTCGCATCCCCCAACTCTCGCGCTACAGCCTCATACCTCGCCCGCCGCATCTGCCAGTTCGTCCGTGCCTCCGGACTCATCATATCCACCAGCTCCGCCGCCCCCGCTTCGTTCACCGGCTCAACTTCCGCCACTTCATCAAACGTCCGCACCGATTCCCCCGACGCCGGCAACGCAACCGTCCCCGCTGGCGCTGGCAACTCAACCGCCCGCCCGCCATTCAGGATCGCCTGCTTCCGCTCCATTTCCGCTAGCTCCGCTCTCGCCTCCGCCAGCATTCTCTCCTGCATTTCCTGCATCGACGGTTCAAGGTATGTCTTCTGCTCCATCTGAGCAATTTCCGACCGTAGCCCCATAATATCATTATTAATATCCGCCAACGCCTGTTCTACACTCCGCCCCTTCAGAATCCCCTCAATCTCCGCCTGCGCATTCCCGTAACTCTCCTGCCGGGCTAGAGCCAACGCCTCCTGTCGCGCCGCCTCCGCCGGGCTCTCCGTCACGCCAGCCTGCGCCAGCCGCGCCAGCGTCTCCTGCGAGTACGCCGCCCCGCCCGTCCGGTCCGTCTCCGCCGCGAGGCCAGTCTTCTCCGCCTCCGGCGTCGCCGCTGTTTCCGCTTTCGCCGCCGACTCTCGCATCATATTCATCATCTGCTCCCCCACCGACTGTTCCGCCGGCTTCGGCATTTCGACGACGTTGTTTTCCGCTCCCACCGGCTTCGCCTGTTCTACCGGCTGCGGCAACTGGAACACCGTCGACCCATCCGTCGCTTCCATCGCATTCAGCGCCGTCTCCCCCAACCGCTGTTGCAGCTCTCGCGCCTTCTCAAAATCAATCACACCTTCCCCGTACTGCACCCCCTCCAGGTTCGCCACCGGCTCCGCATTCCCGAAATTTCCCTTCAAAGTCTCCGCCATTTTAAGCCTCCTTCCCTTCTGCCGTCGCGGCCCCACTCAAATATTCTTCCCTAAATTCCTTCATCGCCTTCTGCACCACCTCCGAAAATCCAATCCCCGTCCCCTCAAAGAATTCCTCAATTTCCTCATCCGTCATGCCATTATCGATCGACTTATCCAGCTCAATCAGCATCTGATCCGGCAACGCCTCAATCATCGCCCGCTCAATCCGCTCATTCATCTTCTCGTAAAGCTCACCACGCAACCTCGCCCGCTCCTCCGCGCTCACGCCGGCATCCTTATCCGTAATCATCTTATCCACGAACGCCATCAAGGCCCGCTCGTCATTAAAATCTATCTCTGGCATGCTTTTACCTTTCTACATGACTTTTCTCCAGTTTACCACGAGCGCCTTCCTCCGTCAAACACTTTATGCTTACCTCTGTTTTTTCACACCAAACAACCACATTGCTTCCACTATTCTTGCTTGCTCAAACTACCTCAATCAGCTCTCTCAGCCTAGCCTTTTCTCTCCCTCCGCCCCGTGCTATACTATCTAAAAGGAGTATTTATGAAAGCACTTTTAGCCTCTTCTGGCTTCACCAACGAATCCATCGTCCAAGCTTGCGAACAGCTCGCCGAGAAACCACGCACCGACATCAATTTCATCGTCATCAACGAAGCTATCAAAGCCGAAACCGGCGACTCACGCTGGCTCATTGGCGGCCTCAACAGCATCGCCCAAAATTTCGGCGGCACCATCGAGCTCCTCGACCTCCAAGCCCACGATCTCGACTACATAGAGCAGCGCATCACCCCTTGCGACGTCATCTTCTGCTTCGGCGGCAACACCGATTATCTCAAGGAGGTCTTCGAACGCACTGGCTTCGCTAAACTCCTCCCCCGCCTCCTCGAAGAAAAAATCTGGGTTGGCAGCTCCGCCGGCTCCTGCGTCCTCTGTCATAAAGAGAGCAAAGACGTCACCGAAAACATCTTCCAAGAATCCTCCAAAAATCCCCATTTCCTCGATCTCCTACCCCTATTCTTCCTCCCTCATTTCGAATCCACCTGGTTCCCACAACTCACCAAATCCGTCGCCCTCCACGAAAGTCAGCTCACCAACCTCCCAGTCTACCTCATGTCCGACCAATCCGCCCTCATCGTCACCGGTTCCCTCGATAACCCTTCCTTTACCCCCGTCGGCACCGGTTACGTTGTCGCCCAAAACGGCAAAATCCTCGCCGAATCAGCCACTCCACCACGCCGCGAAATCCACAAGAAAATCGCCCCCGAATACTTTGCCGCCGTCGCCTCCGGCCAAAAAACCTTCGAATACCGCGCCAACGATTTCGACTGCTCCCCAGGCGACCTCCTCATCCTCGACGAATATAGCTACAATCAAGGACAAGCCGCCACTCCCACCGGCCGCAGCCTCCGCAAACGCGTCGGCTACATCGGCAAAACCAAAGATTTCACCTGGCTCGACCGCCCCGACGCCCAAAAAGCCATCTCCGAAAACGGCGCCCAAATCATCTCTCTCCTCGACGAAATCTAACACTCAGAGTCCCTTATTCTTTGTGCGGGGTGGCGGCATTTGGTCTGGCGATTCTACTCCATTCTACGGCGCTGGCCAGTGGGGCTATTACTGGTCCTCTCGGGCCAACTCAGATGTAGGCTACGCCGACTACCTCGGCTTCAACTCTAGCAGCGTCAATCCGTCCGACTACGGCAATCGCTACAGCGGCCGTTCCCTTCGCTGCCTAATCCCTACCCCCCTAGTCCTAAGCTAGGGAGGAAGAAGAGAAACCCGCAGCCCGCAACGCCACAAAAACATACAATCCACAATAAAACCGAACATCTGTTCGGTTTTATTGTTCACTCTATCCTCATTCCCTCCTTTTCAAGCTTAAACTTTTTTAAAATCTCCTTTTAATGTTTATATTCTATAATATTCTACTAACTTGGCTATCTATTAAGCCTTTCTCCAATCCAGCGACGACAAGGTTAAAATCCGCTTTCCGAGACGACTATTTTGCTTTCGTTGAAGAAATTCATCCCGGTCAAACTCCCCATCGTCAATCACCGTTTCGTACTCTCCTTCCTTCCGGTCCGATTCGCCCAGCAACTCGAATTCATTCCATTCGCCCTTACCGTTGCGCGCCGTTCCGGCATTCGTCATATCAATCACATTTACATTCATCACGCTCATCGCGTCGTCTAATTTTACATTGGTTTCTCCTGTTTTAGTTTTGATATTTTTATTCATACGTTTCCTTTTTTCTCGCATCCTACGATGCTATGTTTTTATTTTTGTAATTCGTCAACTTGTTTTATTTGGCGAATGTTTTATATTTTTGTTTGTTAGATGTTTATTTTTCTTATCTAACTATCTTTATACTAGCACACCATACCAAAAAAGTCAATACCTTTTATGCTCGAAAATCCAAAATTGTCAATTTGACAGAGGCAAATCTCCTGCTTCTTATTACCAAAATCCCCGACAACCTAACCATTTTTCAATATGCATATCAAAAACCACCATCTCATTCCCCGCTCCACAACAAACGCCAGCCCTCCTTCCTCCCTAACTTAGGACTAAGTGGTAGGGATTAGGCAGCGAAGGGAATAGCCGTAGTAACGGCTGACGTTGGACGGATCGACGCTGCTATTACCGAAGATGAGGTAGTAGGCGTCGCTAGTGCTAGAAGTGGCTCGTGAGGACCAGTAGCGGCCGGCCTGGCCAGCGTCCCAGAACTTACCGCTATCATTTGGGTCAACGCGGCCGCCCCGCACAAAGAATAAGGGACTTAGAGCAATGTTGTAGGTATTACTATTAACGGAACTAGTACCAGACAAGCTACTCGCTACTCCATACTGTGTCAGTAAGTACTTAAACGTTCCTTTTGCATCAGAATTAGCGTTCGGCAACTTCCAGTTCTTGAGACAGATAGTATCTAACGAAGAGTGTTCGGCATTTTTGGCATAGATTATAGTTTTGTAAAACTTGCCCAAAAATGCCAAAATGGGCAACTTTAAAAACATCATAACAGAGATAGGACGACAACCAAACTTGCCCATTTTTAACATTTTGGGCAACTTTTCAGTACGTTAAAATTCGGCATTTTTATTACAAATACCGAACAAAAAGCCTTTTAACAGAATGCCGTTTTCCTTATTCTTTGTGCGGAGCGGCTATGTCGGTCTAGACTTTCCTAATGCCCCCTTTCAGAGCGCTGGCCAATTGGGCGGCTATTGGTCCGCTCGAGCCTACTCAGATGCATACGTTGCCTACGAGTTCTATTTTACGCATAGTAGCATCCATCCGTCCAACGCTCCAAATCGTTACCGCGGCTTTTCCCTTCGCTGCCTAATCCCTACCCCCTAGTCCTAAGCTAGGGAGAAAGGAGAAGACCTCTTATCATGCGAAATATAATTCGTCAAATTAGCGTTTTCTCCGACCACCCCGGAATTCGAGAATAGAATTGAGCTAGTTCGCATTCTGCCCAAAGACATTCTGGAATTCGGAGATAGAATTTTCTAGATTAGTGATTTCTCCGACCGACGCGCACCTACTAGGTGTAGGATCTAACAGACGAGAGAAAAGAAAGCTTGCTTTCTTTTCCGAGGCTGTGCCGATCCGCTGAATCGCATAGCGATTCAGGCGAGGTCGGAAAATCGCTGAGATAGGAAATTCTAACTCGAATTCTTCTCCAACGAAATCGTCACATTTTCCCCATTCACCTTCACAATCTCATCATAAGCATAATTCTCATCTCGCGACAACTCTCCCGCCAGCACCTCACGCTTCAGCAGCTCGACCCACTCCTCCGGCACTTCCGCCCCTACGCTTAGCCGAATCCGATCGTCCACCATTAACCCCGCCTTCTTCCGTGCGCTCTGCACCGCCCGAATCAGCTCCCGCGTCCACCCCTCGCGCGCCAACTCCTCTGTAATCTCCTTATCAATCCAGGTCTCCTCCCCCGGCTCAACCGCCTTCACATTCACCTCATCGCGCACGATTTCCTCCCCCCAATCCGGTAATTTCTCTCCAGCATACACCAACTTCGCCAGCGGCTGCCGCACTTTCACCTGTTCCTCCGTCTCCGACTTCCGCATCCTGAGCGCCAGCCCATCGTTAATCACTCCGCGCACCCGCGCCATCTGCCCCAAAATTTCCTTATCATCAATTTCGGTCGCCTTCGGAAACTCTGTCAGATGCACACTCTCTCCGCTCCCAACCAAATTCTGCCACAATTCCTCCGCCAAAAACGGCACAAACGGCGCCAAAATCACCGCCAACTCGCTCAAAACCGTATACAGCGTCCAATACGCCTCCGCTTTATCACCATCATCCTCCGATTTCCAGAACCGCCGCCGGCTCCGCCGCACAAACCAGTTACTCAAATCATCCACAAACGGCAACACCCCCGAGAGCGCCTTCGGAATATTATACTCCTCCATCCCTGAAATCACTTCCGCTTTCAACTGATAAAGCCGCGCCAAAATCCACCGATCCAGCGGGTTTTCTAGATCCGTCACCTTATAGCCCTTCGGACGCCAACCGTTCTCGCTATCCCATCCATCCACTTCCGCATACGTCACGAAAAAGTCATACACATTCCAAATCATCGCCAGCTTCCGCTGCGTATCACTCACGTCCTTATCCGTCAACGCAAAGTCCTCCCCCGACAGCACCGGCGAAGATAGCAACAAGAACCTCAGCGCATCCGCCGAATACTGATCCATCAAAACATTCGGATCGGTATAATTCCCCAGCGACTTCGACATCTTCCGCCCATCATTCCCCGCCAACGTCCCCGTCGTAATCACAT
>CAYTZL010000035.1:0-8945 GCA_964442535.1 uncultured Candidatus Saccharibacteria bacterium
AGCGCTTCCTTGCCAAGGAAGAGGTCGAGAGTTAGAGTCTCTTCGCCCGCACCAGCGTGGCATTATAAAAGTGGACTCCCCATCCGGGAGTCCACTTTCTGTAGGCTAAATGAACCATCTCACTACTCAAACTCCAACGTCAACCCGTTAGCTCTCACCTCTACCCCCACGAGCGGCACATTAAGTTCCAACGGCAACGAACTCGCAGCCTTATCGGCCAATACTAGTTCCGTTGCCGCCTTGTCCACCGAGAAATCCTTCGAGCTGCCCCCGGATTGTAGTAAAGACATAAAGAGCACCCGCTCGCCCGGATAATCTACCAGCCTCACCGTACCGCTAGGAGACTTCTTTAGGTTTACCTTGCTGCCGGTGATATTTAAGCGCCAATACGCATCCTGTGGTAGCGAGGTCGCGCTATCGACTAAATTGACGAGCTCCGCCTTCGAAAAAGCGTAATCGGTCGAGACTGCCAGATAGCGCGCCGCGTTTGCACCGCGTTCTTTCTGCAACGTTCCAATAATCAGGCCAATATAGTCATTCCAGTTCGGATTCCCCTCAAGCGTGATGTTTCCTAGGCTCGAAGCCGCCGCATAATCCAGCGTCTGAATATCACAGTCCGCCAAGTTTAGCGCCATCGCCGCCTGGGGAATCGTCGGATTTTTGATCGGGTTTCCTTCGAGCGCTAGGCTAATCGACGATTGCCGCGCAAAATTCGGAATTTCAGTAAGACTGTTCCGGTTCAAGGAGACGAAATAAAGGCGTTCTATCTTCGTCAGCTCGCTCGCATCGGAAATTAGGTTATCATCTGCAGACAGCGCCCGTAGCTCCGCCGCCTGCGAGATTCCGTCCAGCGACGAAATCTGATTACCATCCGCCCTCAGTTCGACCAACCCCTTCATTTTCTCGATACCGCGAAGCGACTCGAGCCGATTGTTATTTAAGTTCAGCACCTCAACGCCAGTCAGCTCATCAATCCCGTCCAACGACGCAATTTCGTTATTCTCGAGATATAACTGTTTCACGCCGGAACGCCCTAGCTCCGTCAAAGCCGTAATCCCGCAATCCGCCAGCGTCAACCCAGTCAGCCCGCTCAGCGCCGATAGATTCGTCAGCCCCCGATTCCGGGAAAGGTCAAGGAAGTTAACTATCTGATTGTCATAACCCGACAAATCGCCAAACTTATTCCCACTCGCATCCACTACATAGGCGTTAGCGCTATTCAGAATTGACGCATCGGCTAAGTCCGCATCTCTAATCGTGAGCTTATAAACCATCTGATCGGTCGCCAAATCATTCAGGCTTTTATTTCCCGACAAATCAATCCCGCCGAGCTGCCCGTTATCCTCTCCTAACCCTTGGAGATTCTTGATGTTGTTATTTTTCACCGAAAGCGACGAGAGATTACC
Source organism: uncultured Candidatus Saccharibacteria bacterium (assembly GCA_964442535.1). GTDB lineage: Bacteria > Patescibacteriota > Saccharimonadia > Saccharimonadales > Saccharimonadaceae > Nanosyncoccus. Next base: position 1,407 of record CAYTZL010000035.1, read on the forward strand.
TTTAGGCATGCTCGCGAGATTCTCTAGCCCGATCTCGTCCGCCGTCAAGGCTATTAAATTCGTCAACTTCTCTAGCCCCGTCACGCCGGCATTCCCCGAAATATTCAGTGCTGACATCCCGCTCACCAGCCGATCATTTAAACACCCCACATCGGAAACCCGATTAGCGCTCAAATTCAAGTCCCTAAGCTGTAAATCCGTAGCGCAAAGAGCCGCAACATCCTGTAAATTATTCTGCGCGAGGTCTATTATCGCCAGATTCCCGAATCCTTCCAGCGATGCTAAATCTGTAATCTGGTTCTCCGGTACTAAGAGCTCGGAAATGTTCGGAAATACGCGCGCTAGCTCCCTTAGGTCAGAATCCGACAAATTCCGCGACGGTAGTTCTAGACGCGTCACGCGGTCGAGTGCATATTCCGTTACATATTTCCCGCCATTATCCCCCTCAACTACATAAAGCGGCAATTTTTCTTCAATCACCTCCCGCACCACCGGAGAATTTATCGTGTCAATTCTTCGCGCATGGTCGTCAAGCGTAGTCGCCACCACCCCCGAAAGTTGCCCTTCGACGTTATATTCATCATAGGATACCCAGAAATATCCGCCCTCACCCCACCACTCCCCCCAGGAGTTCAGCACTAAATACGCCCCGTCATGCAGCGGCTTCTCGATGCCTTCGCCGGTCCCATTCCCCCTAAACCGATCCTTCGAGAAGTTATCATCCCAGCCCACAATCGCCATCGCATGAATCCCCCGCGTCGTATTAGAATGCTCCGCATCTGGCGTATAGAAATACGTCGTCTCGTCGCCATCATGCTTGAAAACAAAGTTGTCCGGCGCATCCATCACCATATAAACCGCCCCGTTTGTCATAATCTGCGCCTTCACCAAATCCCGGAACTCTTCCACTTCCGCGTCGGTTTTGTTAGCAACCTTGCCAGCATCCTTTACCATCGCCGGGAAATCCACTGTTTTCGTGATATAAACCGGTGAATCATTCTCCGCTAACTTAAAATAATCGTAATAAGCAGCATTATTAGAAGGTCCGTCCGGATCAACCCCTAAACTCGTAAATTTCTCCTCCGAAATCGTACCAATCGACGCCGCCGCATTAGCGAACTGCTGGAACGTGCCGCCATTATGCAGCTTGCGCGAGCCATCATACATTAAGTCCGACACCAAAAAATCCACCTGCAGCTCCGAAGGATTGTAGTCCACTCCCCGCATTTTCATGTGCGTCTCTAGTGCCTTACCCGAAGCATAGCTCCAGCATAGCCCATAACTCCCCTGATTTTCGACTGTCATGTCGACCACGTCGCGCAAGTCGAACTGTTCCGGCAGTTCCGCAACTACGTCCGAATCCGTATCCTGCTTAATTTCGTCAATCTTCTCGTCCGGAACCACTTCTTTGCGCGGAATTACTTCAAGCTTATCCTTTTCGTCTTCGGGAAGCTCGAGATATTTTTTGTATTCCTCGGTGTAATTGTTCGCATCTTCAGTCTCCGACGTTGCCGGCCTCTTCGTCGTATCAGCAACCTTCAATTTCTGCTTCTGCTCATCCGTTAAATCCGTTATCGCCACCACTTCGTCATCGCCTTTTTTAGGCCCAAACATCGCCGAAATCAAAGCAATACAGCCAAAAGCCACCACCACTCCAGCCACTGCATACGCCAGCATCGACTTAGAAAACTTCTTCGACCCACCGCCCGCAAACAACTTCGCCGTCTTGCCCGCCGACTTTGGCCGACTTTTCGCATAATTTTTCCCAGATTCCACCGCGCGATTTTCTACGTCTTTCGTCGCCGAGTTTCCTCCGGATTTTGTCGCCGACCCTTCGTCGCGCTGCGCTCCAGAAAGGGAATTATCACCCTCCCCACTCGAGAAAATCGCCTGCCGCTCATTTTGCGTCTCGCTCTCCCCACCCGAGAAAATCGCCTGGCGTTCATCCCGCGCCTCCGGAAACGCCGTCGCCAGCTGCACTGCCGTCGCCAACGTCTCGCTATCTTGATTCGGATCGACAAAGGCAGAGGCAATTTCTTCCTCTGTCGTTTCTTCTTCCACCGCTGTTTTAAGCTCCGCCGTTTCTTTTTCTGTTGCCGATTTAAGCTCTGCCGTCCCGTTTTCCGCTGCCGTTTTAAGCCCTGTCTCCAGCGACGGCGCCGGTCGTAGTGCCTGCCCACTCGAATCAGTCGCCGACCGCAACTTTTGCCCGTCCGAATCTACCGCCGAGTGCGGCACCTGCTCACCTAAACCCTCCGCCGAACGCTGTTCTTGACCGCTTTGCTCTTCGGCCAGTCGCGGCTCCTCCGTCGAGCGCCCAGCTTGAGTCTCGAACTCAGTTTTACTTGTCTTCTCCGTATCGTTATCCATAAGCTTAATTATACAGCACTAACTTCCCACCAGCAATAATAAATCCCCCACAAAACCGCCCCACAATCGCCCCGTAAAACCTCTCGCAATAAACCGCTAGGGGCGTCCAGCGTCGCCCTGTAATACATTGGGTCTTATCGCATAATTCAACAGCTAGCTATGCGGAGGCGCTTCGCCGTCTTTTCTCGAGGCGCGTCCGGTCAGCCCGCCGTCGCGGGTGCCCGGCGCTAATACTCGCCGTAGCTCCGTACCCTCTTCGAAAAGAGGCGGAAGCGTCTCCGCATAGCTAACTAGATGGATAATTGCGCAACAAGACCAATACATTGTAAAAACCACAACACTTTTTCCGAAAAAACCGTTGACGGATTGAAATTTTTCGATTATCATAAACATAAGCTGATACGCTTCACAAGGGTTCCACTGAAGTTAAGTGGAGTGTGGAGACGAAACAATAAAACAAACAGCGGATTAAAACAAACATTTGTGCCCTAGGGTGGGCGCGCATCAGCAAACTAGCTCCGAAAGGGGCTAGTTTTATGCGGCTCGCCTTAAAACGCCCACCCCAGAGACGCCCGACTCCAAATCAATCACCCACCCTCAGAAAATCCGCAAAAATAAATGACATAATAGTTGCCTCATTAAATAAAAACCATAATTACTATTGACTTTTCAGCCATTCTGTGCTACAATGGAAGTGTAAGGTATTTGTCGAGCGCCAGTTCGGCTACCCACGCACATTACAATTTGGTAGCTTGACAGAAATCCAGATCTATTTTGAAAGGATGACAAATCATGAAAAAGTTCTTCTCTCTCGCCGCTGTTACTATTCTGACCTGCGCTCTATTCACCTCAGTTTCAGCCTTTGCCGCCACCGAACCGACACTTCCCATGCCCCACAAATCCCCTATCCCCGGCACCTCCGCCGCCGACGCGCCCGCCTCTTCTTCTACGGAAGGAGAAACAGCCCCGCACGAAGTTTACGCCATAAAAAAGCCGTCAATCCACGTCGACAGTCGCGTTATTGACGCAGACGGTAATATTGTTGAAAACTTGGATGCTATCTCCGAAACCGCCGACACGACGGCGCAAATCTACACCGTCGTGTATGAGTTTTATGCTCTTGACGGTTGCTTTACCGACGCATCGGTGTCGATCCGGCGTCCGACCACTAGCACTGACTGTACTCTGTGGAGGGGTTCTTGCTGGCAGTTCGTTGGATGGTCCTTCCGGGCAGAAGGCCGTTCCGTATCAGGAGGGTATGACGAGTGGTCGACGAAGAACTACTATCAGAAAGAGGGTCATGGATGGCACGACGATATCTTTATCCGCACCATCCCGAACAGCACATACCTGATTACCCCGGAACGGCCCGACGGCGTTCTTCTTAGTGACCGCGACCTTGCTAGCGAGGAAAGAGGGGCTAAAATTGGCTTCTCGACTCCTGGAGACAAGATCCGTGAGGGCCGCGACAACGCTTGTACTATAGTTTTCCAGTTTGCCGTTAGTACTAAAAAAGAACCCTTAGCCAATTTAACGACTGACACTACTAATACCGGATACAGCAGCGAGAATAACCCCGAGGCTCCGAACGTTGTAAACTCCGGATCCGGCAACGCGAACGCGCTCATTCTTCATGCGGTAGTGGATGTGCTTATGATTATAGGCGCATCGCTGATATTGCTGGCTGCGATGAATTCCTGCAAAGGGGTAATCCTTGCCGAAATTACGGCGCTTCGAAATCAACTTTTTTGGTCTCAGGACCCCACGAAAAACGCAGATTTGCCCGTAGCCGACGTACAACGGGGCTATGACGCTCCTACCCCTGACGACCTCGACGATCTCGGCGCCTGCTTTTACGCCTGGCTCCGAACCTACGACTAACCATAGCTACCAAACCGCCCCCCCTCCGGGGGCGGTTTTTCAAAGTTGACTTATCGGCCAGAAGCATAATAAGTATTGACATTTTAACACTTCTGTGCTACAATGCAAGTATAAGGTGTGTCGTCGAGCTATCCGCCCGACGTCGGCCCCTGTACATTTAGAGATAGCTTAGACGACACATGCAGCTATTTTGCTGAAAGGAAGAGATCATTATGAAACAATCCAGTAATTCCTGCAAACATACCCCCGCGATTCAACCCTATAATCCCCGTAACCGCACCCCTGTAGACTATCCTTGTGTTGTACCCGTGTATGAGCGTTTTAGCCCGCTCGCCGACCTGCTACGTCTAGTGATTTGCGTCCTAGCCGCTATGCTGTTGGTCGCGCTGCTGGTACCGGTGGCCTTCGCCGCTGAAGAACGCGAACCAGCGACCCCTGTCGCTGAGTACATTCCGGTAGTATCTACCGCCACCGAGCCGGTTCTGACCACCACCGTAGCCGAAGCCTACACGCAAGAAGCGCCCACGTCTGCAATGCCATATCGCACTGCTACCGTCAGTGAAGGCGAAACCTTGAATAAAACAGTTTGGACTGGCGTCGGGATAATAGCCGTTATGATATGCTGCAACATGTGGCATAATGTCATATTGACTAAAGAACTCAAAGACCAAATCAAAGAGCTTAGCGACAAAATTGACGCTACGTCAACGCCATCCGATAAGCCCTAACGCTGCTGAGTCATTAGTCGGTAACAGCCTTGGATATCTCGTTTACGCTACCAAGCCGCCCTCCGGGGCGGCCGTACTTTTGCCGTAGCTATTTCCTCAAACTATGTTATAATAGACCCTATCATGCCCAAAATTCGCTTTTCTATCATCACCCTGTTTCCCGAGGCTCTCAAGCCCTATCTTGACAGCTCTATGATTTATAAAGCGCAGGAGCGGGGAATTATTGCGGTTGAGCTTGTAAATTTGCGCAATTTTGGCCTCGGCCCGCACAAATCCGTCGACGACACGCCCTACGGAGGCGGCGACGGGATGCTATTGCGTTGCGAGCCGGTTTTTGCCGCCGTCGAAAGCATTAAGGCGCATTCTCCTGACGCCGAAGTCATCCTCCCCACCCCTGTTGGAATTACCTGGAATCAGGCTCTCGCCCGCCAATTTGCCGGGATTACCCCCTTAGGCCCCGCAGGGGACGTCGTCGCCTCGGAGGCGCCTCTGACCGCGGAAAATCCCGACCCAGCCCTTCCAGAGGCTCTAAAAGGCCCACAATCCGCCGCTCTCGCCTCTCTAGGCCCCGCAGGAGACGAGAAAGCCTCGGACGGCTCTCCTACCCAGCTTTCAAGCATAAATGCTTTAGAAGGCCTCTCAGGAGCCTCTGAGCGCCATTTTATCATCATCTGCCCCCACTACGAGGGCTACGACGAGCGCATAATGACGATCGTCGACCACCCGATTTCGCTCGGAAATTACGTCCTCACCGGTGGGGAATTACCAGCGCTAATCCTCGTTGACTCGATTAGCCGCCTCTTGCCGGGCGTCCTCGGCGGCGCGACCTCCGCCGAAATCGAAAGTTTCTCCGACGGCGATAACCTCGAGTACCCCCAATACACCAAGCCGGCCGATTTCCGCGGTCTCAAAGTCCCCGACATCCTCCTCTCCGGCCACCACGCCAACATCGCCGCCTGGCGCGCCGAACAGAGTCGACTGCGCTCGGAACGGCCAAAAGGTAATTACTAATCCTGAAAGGTAATTACCACCTTGCAAAAGTAATTACCTTTTGCTATAATATTGATCATGGATGTACAGAAGCAGCTGAAACAGATTTTGACCGAGGCTAAATGGGCGCAGGATGATTTAGCCTATCATCTTGATGTCGCCCCGAAAACCCTCAGTTTTTGGGTGACGGGGAAGGCCCAGCCTCGCGCGGAGCACCTCGAGAAGATCCAGGAGTTGTACTTCGACATCGTCGGCAGGACGGAGGTCGAGGAGGCTTATCTTGACGACCTTAAGCAGAAAGCCACCGCTACGCATCTTGACCTCCGAGAGTTACTTCATAATGAAGACTTATTGAAACTGACTACGCTTTATCTCACTTATCATACGAATACGATCGAAGGCAGCACGATGACTATTGACGACGTCGCGACTGTACTAGACAACGAAAACGCCGTCATCGCAAATAAATCCTACCGCGAGCAGGCCGAAGCGCGCAACCATCGCGCCGCCTTTCTCTTTTTGCTAGATCAGCTAAAAACCGAGGGTAAAAATTTCCAGTGGTCTTCGGAACTTATCCTCGAGACTCATCAGCGCCTAATGAATAGCCTCATGGATGACGCCGGCGAGTACCGCCGCTACGGGGTGCGAGTTTTGGGCAGCAGCGTCGCTCGCACGAATTATCTCAGCGTTCCGCGCAAAATCGACGATCTAGTGACCTATATGAATTCTCCGACCGACGATATCGTTACGCGGCTAGCGAAAACTCACGCTATTTTCGAGCTGATCCATCCCTTCGGAGACGGCAACGGTCGCACTGGCCGCCTAATTATGTTCACGCAGGCCATGCAGCACGGCATCGTCCCGCCGCTCGTCCTCAAGGAGCGCAAGCGTGCCTACTATAAATACCTCGAAAACGCCGACCTCACCGAAAATTACGACCTCCTGGCAATGTTTATCGCCGAAAGCGTATTGACGACAGACCGACTATTGCGATAATAACGCGCCTCAAGCAACTACGTCAAAAGGTAATTAACTTTAGCAATTAGTAATTACCCTTCCCAAACCGTAATTACCTTCCAGTCGGCAAATCCCGCCATGATTTTTTTCATTTTCCTCCCAACCCGAATTTTTATGTTACAATAAGTATGTCATAACAATTTATCAAATAATACGGCTAGTCAACAGCTAAAGTTTTCCGTGGTTTAGAGTATAAACGACACCGTAAAGGAAATTTCGGTCGCTCTAAACTGGTGAAAACTGGTCGTAGATAGATTGTTATGACGCCTTTGCGGTGTCATTTTTGTTCCGCTTGGGCGTTATAACAATCCAAAGGAGGGCAAAATGCGGAACAACAAGAAAAAGGCGATAGGCCTAGCTCTGGCCTGGGCTATTTTTATAGCGGCGTCGGGAGGGAATAATACCAGTGCGGCGAATGGGTGGGATATACCGCTAAATTCAACCACTACCACAACTTCTCAGACCAGTTCCTCGGTTTCTTTATCTCTTAGTTCTGGAACCATTCAAACCGACCTCGACGCCGCCAACGCAACAACTAATCCTGATGAGGCCG
>CAYTZL010000036.1:0-8550 GCA_964442535.1 uncultured Candidatus Saccharibacteria bacterium
GGACAGGATTCGAACCTGCGAGGCGTTAACCTGCCGGTTTTCAAGACCGGTGCCATCAACCACTCGGCCACCCTTCCGGATGTTACGTGCGGAAGTCGCCAATGGGGTTGGGTAGATTGGCGAACTTCCGTTTTGATTATAGCACAGCTCGGAATGATTGGCAACTGATTATAAATCTGTTTTATGCAATTATTTTAGATTCTGCGCAAGCTCCTTTATCCTAAAATTACCATTACTGAGCACCACCGCCACTACCGCCGTAAGTAACATCGCCCCAGCTAGCCACCAAATCAAGTTATTCCACCCAACTAGCCAAATCTTCTTTTCTGCCACCCCAAACCCTAGCGCAAATACCTGCTCTAGCGCCATCATATCCACCACGCTTAGCACCGCTGCCAGTATTAGCCCTACAATTATCGCAAATCCTACCGCCATCAAACTCAGCATCACCAAATATACGACATAAACTACCCGAATCTGCCCCTTAGTGGCGCCTAGCGCATGATAGAGCGAAATAATCTTCATGTCTTTACCAATCAACCTCGCATAAGTACTGAGCGCAATAATCACTGCGATTACTACGAGTACCGCCGCGGTAATCTTGAACACCAGCCAAACATTTTGTAAGTTCTCATAAGTCGTCAGCGGATCAGACACTGCCGAAATTACCTGATACTTATAATCTTTACCGCAAGTCCCGAAAATCCGATCCGTCCCTGAGCAATAATTCACTTTATCTTGATAGTATTTATAGGCCGCTTCTATGTTCTCAAACCTCGCGAACACTATGCCTACTTCTTCCGCATCCATATCTTCCATCGTCACGAACTCCGAAGGTAGCTCTGCGTCGTCATTATCCACTGCCGACTTCGCCTTAGCGGATTTAATAATAAAGTTTTGGCTCATGCCCATGCTAATCTGCCCCAAGATTAAGTCTAGGGGGTTACCACCTTGCTCAAGATTCACTAGCGACAGGCTACTCGCATACACTCCGCTCGGCAAAATCTCGGCAATATAATACTTTTCTCCCGTTTTGCTCTCTACGGTCTGATGTAGCGTCTTTGCGTGCGCTTCTCGGATAGCTGCTAGTTTATCGGTAACTTCCACATCGCGTTCCGGCATTTCTATATCGGCGAGCTTTGCCGCCATTTCAAGCGGCACGGCTACTTCCGTCACATCGCTCTCGCTCCCATTTTGCGCGTCAGTAAACACATCTTCTTTTAGCTTATAGAACATTCCGTCCGTTGTTTGGCTGACTTCTGCTTCGAGAAACTCCCCACCATATCGCTCGACATTCTTCTTAATTTCTGCTACTTCCGCCGCGATATTACAGTCCTCTCCGCAAATCTTTGTATCGACACTGCTTATAACCAATACGTTGCTACCCGTCGGCGCCAGCATTTCCGCCAGCACCACATTCTCTAGTCCTTGTAATATAAACACTCCAGCCGTCACCACACTAAAGAGTAGTCCAACGATAATTACGACTGTAAATGCGCGCTTCTTGTAGGCTTTAACTCCGGCAAAGCCCAGTCTAAGATAATCAATAATTCTCATTTAATCTTCTTTCAGTTTCTTAGCAATGTGTTTGGCTGAGAAGCGGCACATTGTAAAGAGTAATGACAAAGGCGCTACTACCATTACCACAAGTAAAATAAACCAGAATGTTCCGTTAAACATAAATAGTGTAATCTTTGGCAGATAATCCAAGCCATAAAACACCCGTAATCGTTCAGCCAAAGCCCCTGCACTCGTTAAGGCTAGTATTACGATAAATATAAATGCAATTATTATCGTTGCTATAACTGCCAATAAACAAAGTTCTATCAAATACAATAAATAAATCAAATAAATGTTGCCAGTTGTGGCGCCCATCGCCCGATAAAGTGCCACCGTCGCCGCGTCTTGGTCAATGAGATGTGAGAAAGTCATAACCGCTACTATTGTCGCGACAATCAGTAGCAAGATTTCTACCGCAATTAGCAGAACTTTTTGAGTATTAAAAGAATTGACGACCATCAGTGTAGTACCAAATAAATCCTGCGCATTATATTTGAAATCCGTATATAGTTTTACTCCAAACTTTTCTTCGTTCGGACTGGCAAACTCTGCTGCCCTATAAGGATTAGAAAACTTTACTACAGCTGTTTTCTGGACTGGTGCAGTATTATACCATCCACCATCTTCTGAGAGATATTTCTCTAGTTGTTCTCTAATATATTGTTCTACTTTTCCCGAACCATCGTCAACTAGCCAAAAATCGTCATTAGCCGCACTCGGGAGTTGTGCTAAAATCACATTCAGCGGATTAAACCCGGCAAGAGTTGGCTTGCCAGTTTCGGTACTCGGAATACTACCAACTCGGTGCAATGTTTCGTTTACTCTTTCTTTGAAGTTATCCATATTTTGCGGAGGCTTCCATCCTTCAGGCATAATAGTTGGGATCCTACTTTCCGGTAAGGATTCCCATAAATCCCCATCGATAAACTGTTCAACTGCTGATTTATCAATTACGCGATACGGGTAATCTAATTGATAATACCAATAATAGCCGACAACCTCCCCGCCATATTCCCCTAGTCGTTCTCGAACTTTTTTGTCATCTTCTTCGCTTAAAACTGGATCTAGGCTGATTTGAGATATTTCTTCTGGGCTATATATGGAACTAAAATCAGCGTTTCCGGTCCAGCTACCGTACCTTGCTTCGATATATACATCTCCGCTCGTCTGACCAGCGGAGGCTGCGATTATGGTTTCCTCAATTCCAGAAGCAATGAAGTTAAATCCCATAATTACACCAAACAACAAGGAAATCGTCAGAACAATAATCGCACTGCGCTTTTTATGTTGCGCGATATTGCTCCAACTCAGTCTAAATGCGTCAGATAATTTTAGCCCCATATTTATCTCTCCTCTGTCACTCGGCCGTCTTTAATACCGACTATTTGCGAAGCATATTTTTCCACTAGCGAATCGTGACTTGTAACAATCATAGTTGATTTCGATTCTTGTTGAATCTTCTTCAACATTTCTATCACATTCTTTGCATTCTCTGGATCGAGGTTGTTAGTTGGCTCGTCCGCGAGGATAATCTCTGGATTCATAAACATCGCTCTGGCCGCGCAGGCTCTCTCAGCTTGTCCACCTGACACTTCCGCCGGCAGACTATCTAGCACTTCATTAATTCCCAATATCTCTGCGAGTTCCCTTGCCCTTGCCTCGCGTTCGCGCTTCGGCATCCCGGCAAAAGTCCCCATTAACGCAATATTCTCGCCAATGGTAAGTTGTGGTTGAAGATAAAAACCTTGGAAGATAAAGCCAACTTTGTGACGGTAAAAATCTGCTCGTGCTTTGCCTTTGAGTTTACTTACATCTTGTCCGTCAATAACGACTTTACCACTTGTAGTCGGCTCAATTCCACCAATAATACTCAGTAATGTTGACTTTCCCGACCCGCTCACACCACGTAACATTGTGAAACTACTTGTTGGAATTACCAAGTTAATATCAAAGAGTACTGGTTTCTTGCCATAGCTCTTATTAAGATTTTCTAATTTGATTGTCATATATTTATTATACCACATGCTGACACTTCCCTAACCGGATGTCGGAGGACGGTGCGGAGCTTGTCGGGAGCGCAGCGGCGGGGGTCGCTGAGGTAGATTTCGTGGTGGTAGCGGGGATTTTGGATGTCTAGGGCATAGCCGTGAGCGGTGAGATAATCGTGCATTTTGGCAATGGTGGCGGGTTCGTCGTCGTAGGGGCCGAGGTGCATGCACTGGACGCAAGTTCCCTCTTCGTAGCGCAGGGCAGAAAAGGTTGTAATTTTTACAAGGGAAGTGGCTGGACTTGTGGAGATTTAGTATATAATGATAACAAGACAATAATTGTGGAGTTCGGCGGGGCCGGACGAGATGACGGAGGTAGTATGAGTATGATTGGCAAATACAGGCCGTACGAAGAGCGGACGCCGGATGAGCAGTATAAGAACTTGATTCGGGCGGTGATGAAGGATGGGATTCGGGGGCCGTCGCCGATGGTGGATGAGAACGGGAAGGAAGTGGCGACGATTGACCTTTTGGGGGCGCCGGTGATGCGGTTTAATATTTTGGAGAATGGGGTGCCGTTTTTGACGGAGCGGAGCTTGAAGAGTTTTTGGAAGGCGGGGGCAGGGGAGTTGTTTGCGTTTATTAACGGGGTGCGGACGCAGGAGGAGCTGGAGAAGTACGGGTGTAAGTGGTGGAAGTTTTGGTGCACGGAGAAGAAGTGCGCGAAGCGTGGTCTAGAGACGGGAGATATCGGTCCGGGGTCGTACGGGGCAGCGTTTCATGATTTTCCGACGGCGGACGGCGGGGCGTTTAACCAGTTTGAGGAAATTATTAAGCAGATGCGTGAGCGGCCGGAGTTGAAGACGCATTTTATCACGCCGTGGATTCCGCAGTATACGATTCGGAATAAGGATCATCAGCAGAAGGTGGTGGTGTGTCCGTGTCATGGATGGATGCATTTTCGGATTTTCGGGAATAAATTGAGTTTGGTAATGTTCCAGCGGAGTTGTGATGTGTTGATTGGGTGCCCGAGTAACTGGGTGCAGTATTCGGCGTTGTTGCTGGCGATGGCGGATGTGCTAGATCTGGAGCCGTTTGAGTTTATACATATGATTTCGGATGCGCATATTTATGAAAATCAGCTGGATTATCTGGACGAGATTCTGGCGCGGCCGAGTCATCCGTTCCCGACGCTGACGATAAAGGAGCATCATGATAGTATTTTCGACTATCGGCCGGAGGATTTTGAGTTGACCGATTATCATCCAGAACCGGTAATTAAGGGAATTCCGGTGGCGATATGATGGCGATTAAGCTTGACTTTTTGGATGAAGTGTGCTATAATGGAAGGTTAGGGTCGGTTTATGGCTGGTAAATACGATGAGAATTGGCTGGCGCGGGCGAAAATCGCGAAAAAGGCGGGCGAAAAGGTTGGGCTAGTACAGGGGTCGTGGGACTTGTTTCATCTCGGGCATTTGCGGTATATTTTGAAGGCGCGGGCGCTGTGCGATTTCTTGGTTATTGCGATGGATAGCGACGAGAAAATCCGAAAGCGGAAGGGGCCGACGCGGCCGGTGATCCCGGAGAAGGAGCGGTATGAGTTTATCGACTTGCTCGGGATTGCGGATGCGGTGGTGATTAAGGGAGTCGACGAGCCAAAGTGGCATTTGATTAAGACGGTGAAGCCGGATGTGCTGGTCGCGATTAAAGAGACTTATTCGGACGAGGAGATTGAGGCGCTGGGGAAATATTGCGGGGAAGTGGCGGTGTTGCCGCGGCAGGCGAAGACTTCGACGTCGGACAAGATTCGGCAGATTACGATTACGAGTCGGCTGAGGAAGGCCGACGGAATTGAGGAGAAAGTTGCGAAGGCGGCGACGAATATGAAGCGGCGGATAAACTACGACAAAGGGATGCCGGAGCCGATTCCGAGACTCTTGAAGGAGCTGAGGAAATCGACGGACGATGTTTGTCCGGTGGCGGCGTGTTGTTACTGGAACGGGCAGTGGATTTATGCGGCGAGCCAGATTGATTTTACGATTCCGGAGTATGATATTCAGAATCGGACGGAGCTGTTCTACGCGACGGTGGAGCATGCGGAGATGCGGCTGCTGAAAAAAATTGGGAAGGCAAAGACGGTAGATACGGCGTTCTATGTGACGTTGTTCCCTTGTGATCGGTGTATGAAAGTGCTGGCGGATAAGGGCGTGAAGGAGATTTATTATCTGGAGGATCACCCGGAGCGGAATTGGAGTAAGCGGTCGCACGTGCTGGCGGAAAAGAAAGGGATTAAGACGACGTGCCTAGCGAAGACGGGGGATGCGGCGGAGAGTGCGGCGGGAAATTCGACAGAAAAGGAAAGTTCGGTGAAAGAGAGGAGTCTAGCGAAGGGAAAGGAGGAAAATGGGAGTTAAAGTTGCTACGAGTAAGTATAAGTACGTTTATCCGCCGAATGCGCGAAGCCAGGAGCAGCTGGATATTATGCTGAAGATGGAGGCGGCGGGGCGAGATCCGCTGGCGGAGGAAAATGTCGACCAGGAGGCGCAGCCGACGCTGTTTCGGACGGATTACTGGTATGTGTCGCATAACCGTTATCCGCGGCCGGGGAGCGAGCTGTCGTTTTTGATTATGGCGCGGGGGCCGGTTTATGAGATTGAGGATTTGACGCCGGAGATGTGGCTGGATTTGCAGCGGATTTGGCAGCGGCTGGTGAAGGAGTATAACGTGACTGGGGGTGGGATTTGTATGAGGTTTGGCGACCCGGCGAAATCGGGGGCGTCGCTGACGCGGCTACATGCGCATGTAATTATGCCGGTGGATGGGGAGAAGGTGAGGTTTCCGGTGGGTGGACAAAGGGAGTTGGATGAGGGGTTGCATCTATAAGGGCTAGCTATCAGCGTCAGCCAGCAATTTCGAGGATACCTTTTGCCGTCTTTTCTCGAGGCGCGTCGCCGACGCCCGTCGTTACGGGGTCGGCGCGCTAATACTCCTCGTAAGTCCGTACCCTCTTCGAAAAGCAGCAAAAGGTACCCTCGGCATATCCTAGTCAAACCGATAGCGGTAGCTCATTTATGCAACCTCCATCATCTGGTGTAGTCTTTTCTGTATTTTTCGAAGACTGCCTTTACCCTTCTTGCGAGTGTGGTCTTCTTTTCTTAAAAAGCGCCACTCGCCCCTCAATAATATAACCTCGTCAGCCACTTTATGTACATATTGTGTACATAAAGTGGATAGTTTGGTACATTATTTGGATTATTGGGCGGGTTACTCGGCGTTTGTGTGGACGGCGGTGACGTCGTCGAGGTCATCGAGGGCGTCGAGGAGTTTTTCGAGCTTTTCGGCGTCTTCGCCGGTGGCGGGGACGGTAGTGGTCGGGATGTATTTAAGTTCGGCGTTCGTGACAGTAAGGCCGGCGTCGAGGAGAGCCTGGCGGACTTTCATGAGGTCGCTCGGGGCGGTGAGGATAATAGTCTCGTCGTCGGTTTCGTCGACATCTTCGGCGCCAGCGTCGAGCGCAGCCATCATCGCTTCTTCGCTGGTTTCGGAGATTTCGATAAAGCCTTTGCGGGCGAACTGGAACATCACGGAGCCAGGATCGGCCATGCGGCCGCCGTTTTTCGAGAGGGTGTTGCGGACTTCGGGCATGGTGCGGTTTTTATTGTCAGTTGCGACCTCAATAATAATTCCGACGCCGCCGGGACCATAAGCCTCGTAAGTTTCCTCGATCAGCGCAGCGGCGCTCTTGTCCGAAACGCGGGCGATCGCGCGTTCGATGTTCGCTTTCGGCATGTTCGCCTGACGAGCCTTTTCGAGCATCATCGCGAGCGACGGATTCATGCTCGGATCGGCGCCAGCGCGGGCGGCAATAGCGATTTGATTAGCGATTTTGGTGAAAAGCGCGCCACGTTTCGCGTCGACCACGGCCTTTTGGCGCTTGGTGGTGGCCCATTTACTGTGTCCTGACATACTATAATTCCCTATTATTTTGCAAAATATTATTTATATTATAGCACAAGAGTGGAGGGATGGGGAGAGAAAGGGCGTTGTGCTGGCAGCCCTTTCGGGAGGCACTAGCAGATACGGAAAATTCGAGTATTAAAAGAGATTTCACTGAGAGGCGGTTCTTTTAGCCTCCCTCGAGGGCTGCCAGCACAACTTTGCGGCCATTGCTAAGTGGTGGGGACGAGGCAGCGGAGGGAAAAGCCGTAATAACGGTTACTTTGGCCGGATGGCACAGCGTGACTAGTAGTAATAGCGAAGCTATAGGCAGAACTGACATTAGAGTAAGCGCGTGAAGACCAGTAACTACCTTCACTACCAACATATCGAAGTGGGGCACCATAAGAGCTCGAATCAATGTAACCACTCCGTACAAAGAATAATGGGCTCAGAACAATGTTATATGCATTCTGATTTACAGTGCTAGTACCAGTGAGTGTGCCAGAAGCATATGTGCTAGCCAGTCCGTATTGCTTTAGCATATATGGGAGTCCGGTGTCGATACCACCACTATTCGGCAACTTCCAATTCTTTGGGCAAATCGATCCGCTAGCGTTAGTGTAGTTACTAATCGTTCCTCCTGTCCCTGCGGTTGCCGCATTCCACATGTAGTAATTCCCGGCGAGATAGTGCGCATCATATTCGGCACTAGTATACGTTGCTCCGTGTGTTTTATAGAAGTTTGGATCAGTGCTTGGAGTTCGGCTTCCTGCCGCGATAAACTGCCCAGAACAAGCACTCAAACCAGTCTTGTTTTGATCACATGCCGCTGTCGCCGTAGGGTTGATAATTATATAGTTTCCCAAATCCCAAGAATAGGTCTCTACATGAGAGGCGTAGGCGATACTGACGCCAGCGATTGACGTGGCGGTTGCTCGGACCGGGTAGGTACTGCTCGAAGTCCAATTACTCGTTACGTCGGATGTTGCCGTCGTAACGTTCGACGTTGAGATATTGAAGTCAAGGTTTTGGCTCATCCAACAATTCCCGTCAAGAAGTTTTG
>CAYTZL010000037.1:0-7836 GCA_964442535.1 uncultured Candidatus Saccharibacteria bacterium
CATATGTTTAATAAAAAAGAAAATTAAGTTACTATTCGCTAAATTACAATTTATGGAGTGAATCAGAAATGGTTTGCTCTTTTTTTATATCAAAAATGAAAGGAGTGGGAAAAATTGCAACAACAGGAATATGGAAAATAGAAAAAAGATTAGATAATGTAATAGATTATACTACTAATATTGAAAAGACTATCAATAGTGATTATGGTAAAGACAGTTATTATGACTTACACAATGTTATTGATTATGTTGAAGCAGATTATAAAACAGAAAAACAATTTTATGTGTCTGGTGTGAACTGTAATCCAAAAACTGCATTAGAAGAAATGACTATTACAAAAGAACAATATGGTAAGACAGGAGGAATACTTGGCTTTCACGCCTTTCAGTCATTTGCAGAGGGAGAAGTTACTCCGGAACAATGTCACGCTATTGGAGTAAGACTTGCCGAAGAAATGTGGGGAGATAGGTTTGAAGTTGTTGTTAGTACACATCTTAACACTAATCATTATCATAATCATTTTGTAATAAATTCTGTATCATTTAAAGATGGAAAAAGGTATTATGATAAAAGAGAAACTTATGCAGAGTTGAGAAGAGTATCAGATTCTTTATGTGAAGAATACGGCTTGTCAGTATTAAAAGAAAAGCCTTGTAGAAACAGTAGAATCAATTTTGCTAATTATCAAAAAGATAATAACAATAAAGTTAATTATTACTCTATTGCTAAAAATGATTTAGATAGAGCAATAGGTATGGCTACTTCTTATTATGATTTTGAAGATTTAATGAAAGCAATGGATTATGAGTTAATTTATAGAGGTAATAAGTTAAGCATAAAAAGAAGTCCATATAAGAAAAATATACGTATTGAAAGATACTTTGGTAATGAATATTCTATTGATAGAATTAAGCAAAGAATTGATGAAGAATATATCAAGCGAGTACCTTTTATAGAAGAATATGGCAACAAGAAAAAGTATAACGCTAACTATTATAAAAAACGAAAGCCAAAAGGATTTTATGCCTTATATATTCACTATTGTTATCTATTAAGAGTATTTCCTAAAAAGTATCCTTATCAAAAATTATCTCCTGCTATTCGTGCTGATGTACGAAAGATGGAAGAAATATCAAATGAAACAAGACTGCTTGTCAGAAATAATTTAAAAACTGACGAGCAGTTTTTTTCATTTAAAGAAGATAAAGAGAAAAGACTTAATGAACTTATGGATCAAAGAAGCAAACTTTGGTACAAGCACAAGAAGTCTAAATCTAAACAAGAAAAGGAAGAAATAAAGAAACAAATTGATGAACTTAATAAAGAAATTAACCCAACACGAAAGGAGGTGGTGCTATGTAAAGATATTATAGAAAGAAGTAAGAAGATAGAACGAAATCTTCAAGAATTATCTGATGAAAAAGAAAATACGAAGGAGGTAGAGAAAAATGAACACATCAGGTGACGCTGCTGAATCTATTGTAAGAATGAGTTTGCAAGGATTAGAGGTAGCAGTAAGACTATCTGGAAGTGGAGCAAAGAATATTGCTGCACTAATGATTGCAATATTAAAAGACCAAAAGCAAACAAAAGGTAAGACAAGACTTACTAATATGCTTAAATCTGGTAAAGAACTTAAAGTATTTACTGTTAAGGAAGAAGATTTAAGAAAATTCACAGAGGAAGCAAAAAGATATGGTGTTTTATTTTGTGCTTTAAAAAGTAGAGGTAAAAGTGTAGATGGTATGGTCGACATTATGGTTAGAGCAGAAGACGCAAGTAAAATAAATCGTATTGTTGATAGATTTAATCTTGCTACTGTTGATACGGCTTCTATTAAAAGTGAAATTCAAAAATCAAAAGACAGTAAAGATAAAGGTGTTGTTATTAAGAGTGTCGAAGAAAAATTGGTTGATGATATTTTATCTAAACCGATAAGCAAGGAGGAAAATGAAATGTCAAACCCCCAAGTGGCAAAGACAGAAAAAAGCCCTCTGTCAGAGCCTACCTTAGACAACAAAAACAAGTCAGACAAGGGTACTAAATCTGAAAAGCCATCTGTTAGAGAAGAAATAAAAGCAATAAGAGAAGAACAGAAGAAAGACAAAGATTTAGATAAAGATGAACTTAAAAAAGAAAAGCCAGAAAAAAACAAAACTACTAAACACAAACAACCAAAATCAAAAAAGAAAAAATCAAAGGAAAGAGGGTAATAGAATATGAATGATTTTGACCAAATAATGGCTAATGTTAATAGTAATACCACTAAATCAAATAAATCTTTTGATAAAAATGCTTGGAGAGAAAGAAAGCAACAAGAAAGACAAGAAGTATATGATTTAATGGATAAAACAGCAGACGAGATAAAAACAGATATTAACAAGTATAAACAATACCTAGATGTTCAAGGAAGATTCGACAAATACTCTGTTGGTAATGCACTTGTAATATCTGCTACTTATCCTAATGCTACACAAATAAAAGAGTTTGATGATTGGAAAGAATCTGGAGCATTTATAAAGAAAGGTGCCAATGGTATTAAGATATTAGAGCCGGGAGATTCTTATACAAGGTCAGATGGTAGTTCTGCTATTTCATACAATGTTAAGAAAATGTTTGATATATCACAAACATCTTCTACACAAAAGCCAAGAACTATTAATTATGATGATAGAGTAAAATTAACGGCTCTTTTAAAAGACTGTCCTGTTGATATAAAGGCAGTAGATGAAATTCCAAATAGTGATAAAGTTGCACTATGGAATAGGGAAGATAATGTTTTATATGTTAAAAGGGGTGGAGAAACTCCAACAATATTTAAACAACTTGCAAAAGAACTAACTAGGTCTGCACTTGAAGAAACAGGAAATACTGAACTAGATAATTTTAAATGTGAATCTACTTCATATATGTTATGTAAGAAATATGGAATTGATGTGTCAGATATAAATATCAACACTATTCCAGAGGCATTTAAAAATATGAGTGCTAGTGAGGTAAGAAATGAATTAACTTCTATGCGTAGCAATATGGAAGATATAAATACTAGAATGAGTGCATATTTTGAAACTATTTCAAAAGCACAAAAAAATAAGGAACACGAAAGATAGGAGGAATTATGAAAGAAGAAATTAAAGTGTTAGAACTTGATAAATACGAGTTAGGTATTCTTATCAATGCTTTAAATGAGTTTAGAAATAAAATGATTAAAGAGGGCAAAGATACAGAATATGTTGATGAGGTTTTATTAAGAGCCATTGACGCCCCACCTAAAAAAAAAGTTCTCACAAGGTCTATGAGGAGAGATGAATACAGATTCTAGTTATCCAAAGTGGTTGTATTGTCTTGGACTAATACCGACAATATGGTTAGCACTTTTAATTGCACCATCAGTAAATGGGGGATTACCACAAATAATGAAAGATTTTTCAGATGTTATTGGTAATCCTTTTTATATTACTTGGTGTAATAGTTCAATAAAAGTAATAATAGTATTTATTATTGGCTATGTAATGGCAATTACAATTTATTTATCTACTAAAAAGAATTACCGTAGGAGAGAAGAACACGGCTCTGCAAGGTGGGGAAATGCAAATGAGATAAATAAAAAGTACAAACAACTACCTATGGATAGAAATAAGTTATTAACTCAAAATGTTTGTATAGGGTTAAATGGAAAAAAGCATAGAAGAAATCTAAATGTTTTAGTCTGTGGTGGTAGTGGAGCAGGAAAGACAAGATTTTATTGCAAACCAAATGTAATGCAATGCAATACCTCAATGGTAATTTTAGACCCCAAGGGCGAAATTGTGAGGGACACAGGCAAATTATTGAAAAAGAAAGGTTATGAGGTAAAAGTGTTAGACTTAATAAATATGGAAAAGAGTCATTGTTACAACCCGTTCGTTTACCTAAAAAATGACAATGATGTTCAAAAACTTGTAACCAATTTATTTAAGTCAACAACACCAAAGGGTAGCCAGTCTAATGATCCGTTCTGGGATACGGCTGCAAGTATGTTACTACTAGCACTTGTATTTTATCTTAAATACGAAGCACCAGAAGATGAGCAAAACTTTCCAATGGTTATGGAATTATTAAGAGCAGGGGAAGTTCACGAAGATGATGACTCTTATGTAAGTCCATTAGATGTTTTATTTAATAGATTAGAAGAAAGAGAACCAGAGCATATTGCAGTTAAGTATTACCGTGATTATCATAGTGGTTCTGCTAAAACACTAAAATCTATTCAGATTACTTTGGCTGCAAGATTAGAAAAATTTAACCTAGAAAGTTTGGCTTCTTTAACTGCTACTGATGAATTAGATTTACCCTCATTAGGAGAAAAAAAGACTGCTTTATTTGCTTTGATTCCAGATAATGATACAAGTTTTAATTTTTTAGTAAGTATTTTATACACGCAACTGTTTCAACAGTTGTTTTTTTTGGCAGACCATAAATACGGGGGAAGTTTACCAGTACACGTTCATTTCATAATGGACGAGTTTGCCAATGTTTCACTTCCAGATGATTTCGATAAGATACTTTCAGTTATGCGTTCAAGAGAAGTTTCAGTATCTATTATTCTTCAAAATCTAGCACAATTAAAAGCACTTTTTGAGAAGCAATGGGAGTCAATAGTAGGAAACTGCGATGAATTTCTCTACCTAGGAGGAAACGAGCAATCTACACACAAATATGTTTCAGAACTCTTGGGGAAAGAAACGATTGACACTAATACTTATGGTAAATCAAGTGGTAGAAGTGGTAATTATTCAACTAACTATCAAATAAGTGGTAGGGAGTTACTAACTCCTGATGAAGTAAGGTTACTTGATAATAAATATGCAATTCTTTTTATAAGAGGAGAAAGACCAGTAATGGACTTTAAGTATGATATTTTAAAACATCCGAATGTAGCATTTACTACTGATGGAAAAGAAAAACCTTACTTACACGGAGGAACAGAAAATGCTATTGCTTCAATTAGTATTGATGAAAATGTAGATAAATATGACTTCACAGAAATTGAAGATATAGCAAATGACTATGAATTGATAACTTCGGAAGAAGTTGAAGACTATTTTAAAGGAAAAGGAGAATGAAATTTATGAATAAAAATAGTAAACAATTAAAAATGAGTAGTAAAGGAAAGAAATTATTTAAGGCTTATGTATTAGGAGTAAGTCTTTTTGCAATAACTATTGGAACAAGTATGAATGTTTTAGCAGCAGATGATCCAATGGCAGTTGTAAATAACTTATCAAACTTTATCTTTGGACTAATTAGAGCAATAGGTATGATTTTGCTAGGCTTTGGTATAGTTCAAGTAGGGTTGTCATTAAAGAGTCACGACCCTAGTCAAAGAGCCAATGGTTTCTTGACAGTTGCAGGTGGTATTGTTATCACATTTGCAAAAGAAATCCTAAATATGATAACAGGTTAAGCAATTATCAAAGGGCGAGTAAATATTCTACTCGTCCTCATCTTATTTTTACAAGGAGGTGTTAATATTGAGCGATAATTGGGTAGTGCAAAATTTACAAAATGCACTTGATACTTGGAATTCAAAGTTAGGAGAAATATGGCAATTAGTTACACAAACTCCGGAAACTTTTAAGGGTGGAAGCATTTGGAATGTAATTCTAAATATTCACGGTGCTGTTCAAGCCATAGGACTTGCATTGTTGGTGTTATTCTTTGTGGTTGGTGTAATGAAAACTTGTGGCTCTATAACAGAAGTAAAGAAACCGGAACACGCTCTTAAATTATTTATACGATTCGCAATCGCAAAGATAGTGGTAACTTATGGACTAGATTTAATGCTTTCATTATTTAAGATAGTTCAAGGAGTAATATCTACAATTATTCAGGCTTCAGGACTAGGTGGAGCAACAAGTACAACATTACCACAGGAAATTATAACGGCAGTAGAAAAATGTGGTTTCTTTGAATCCATACCACTATGGGCAGTTACGCTGATAGGTGGCTTATTTATTACAGTATTATCTTTCATAATGATAATGACTGTTTATGGAAGATTCTTTAAGTTATATCTTTATACTGCAATAGCACCGATACCGTTATCTACCTTTGCAGGAGAACCTACACAAAGTGTTGGGAAAAGTTTTATTAAATCTTACTGTGCCGTTTGTTTAGAGGGAGCAATTATAGTCTTATCTTGTATTATATTCTCTCTATTTGCAAGTTCACCACCAGTAGTGGACGCAAATGCGGCAGCAGTCACGCAGGTGTGGAAATATATTGGAGAGTTAATTTTCAATATGTTAGTGCTTGTAGGAACAATAAAATTATCTGATAGAGTCGTTCGTGAAATGATGGGATTATAAGGAGGTGTCAAATGAACGAAAAGATAGAAAAAATAAAAAATGATATAGAAACTTTTTTAAAAGATTCAATGGAACATCAAAATAAACACATTGATTATATTTTGTATGATCCAGATAATGATAATATTTTTGTATTAGCAAGTGATGATTATGGTGAAGCAATAGAGTTTACACCTTTTACTAAGGAGTATGATGGAGGGTATCTTGAAGTTCCAGAGTGGGATTATAATTTTGATTATTATATCTATAACTATTTAGAAGAAGGTAAAAGAATAGGCTATATGACTGATGAAGTTCATTATTCTATTTGGAACTCTATTCACGAGTTATATCCAGAAGATATTGATTACAAAGATGGAGTTCAAGCCTATCTACAATATTGTGCAGACAATGGAATTACAAAAGAGTATTTAGATAAAAATACTGGTTTTGATACACCAGATGTTATGCAATATTTTGAGGGACTAGCAATAAATGATACTATGAAATATAAAGGTTATATTATAGAGGCTGATGACTTAAATTTGGATAATCCAAAGGAAAACCTTGTCCATATATATGAAAATGAACAAGATTATGACAAAAGGGAAGAAATAGAAACAGTTTCATTAAATACTATTGGATTAAAACAAAATGTTAGAGATTATATAGATGAATTTTATATTGATAAAACTGTTATAGAAAGTGAAAAGGCGTATTTCACATTTGTATTAGGATACGACTTGTTAAATGATATGCTTTCAAAATCATCAACACCAGAAAATGATGTTAGTTATGATTTCTGCGATATGATTGCAGGGGAATTTTTAAAGAGCGAAGAATACAAAAATGAAAAATATTCTTCTTATGAAATGTTAGAAAGTTGGGTAAATGATAACAAGGATTTCATAAGAGAACAACACAGTTTATTTATTGGAGAAACAATTGATAGAGATACTACTAGAATGCTTGATGGTGGTATGTATGTTATAGATTTAGGTTATAGAAATAAGCAACCAGTTGCTTTAATTGAAAAAACAATGCAAGACAATAGCAAAGAATATATTATTGCATTTAACTATAAAATCACTGATAAAAAAATTGACTGGGCTTATGGCTATTATTATAACGAAAATATTTCAAAAGCAAAGCAAGATTTTAATAAAGTATTGTCTGGTGGAAATCTTGCAAACACATTTGATAAAAATAAAAAGGACAAAGAAAGGTAGGTACAAATGGAAGTAAAAATAAATAGAGAAATAAGAAACTATACAGAAAGCATTTTCTTCGGACTGTCATTAAGGCAGTTCGTTTTTTCTATATTGGCTTGTGGTGTAGCAGTATTATTATACTTTTTATTAAAAGGACACTTTGGAATAGAAACTTTGTCTTGGGTATGTATATTATGTGCTGCACCTTTTGATTCAATAGGTTTTGTAACTTATAAAGGTATGACAGCAGAAAAGTTTTTATACGCATATATTAAATCAGAGTTTTTAATACAAA
>CAYTZL010000038.1:0-7648 GCA_964442535.1 uncultured Candidatus Saccharibacteria bacterium
AGCACGGGCCTTTTAAGCCCGGTGTCGAGAGTTCGAGCCTCTCCCGGCTCACCAGAAACAAACAAGTTCCGTTCGGAACTTTTTTGTTGTTTGGTGTTTCGCCGGGTAAACAATCTGCGGAGGCGTGTTCCGAGAAAAGTTGAACGGTATTTTCGTGGTTTGACGATATTTGTAGAAAAACACCCCGCTAAGCGGGGTGTTTGTAGGGTTAGGACTATTGAGAGTAGCCGTTGTAGCCATTGTAGCTGGTGGTTGGGTAGGGGACTTTGTCGGTGAGGTCGGTGGGGAGAAGGATGACGGTTTTTTGGGAGGGGTCGGAGCTGATTTTTTCGAGGGTCTGGAGGGTGCGGATGTTGATACCGCCGGGGGTTTGTGCGAGCATGCTGGCGGCTTCGGCGACGGCGGCAGCGGCACTTTTCTCGCCTTCGGCGGAAATGATAGCGGCGCGGCGCTCGCGCTCGGCTTCGGCTTGTTTAGCCATGGCGCGTTTCATGTCGGCAGGGAGTTCGATGTTTTGGAGCTTGACGCTTTCGATGTCGATACCCCATTTGTCGGTCTGAGTGTCGACGATTTCGCGGATTTGGGCGGAAATTTCGTCGCGTTTACTGAGGATTTCGTCGAGGTCGAAGTTGCCGGTGACGTCGCGGAGGGCGGTTTGGGCGAAAGTGCTGGTGGCGTAGGAAAAATTAGTAGTTTCGAGGACGGCTTTGCGGGCGTCGATGACGCGGAAATAGACAATCGCGTCGACGTTGACGGTGACGTTGTCGCGGGTGATGACCTCTTGTTTCGGGATGTCCATAGGGGTCGTGCGGACGTCGACTTTGATCATTTTGTCGATGTAGGGAATGATAACTCGGAAGCCGGGGTCGAGGGTGCGCGAATAGCGACCGAGGCGGAGGACGACGCCGCGCTCGAATTGGTTAATAATGCGGATGCCGGGCAAAATAATAATTGCGGCAAGAATAAGTATAATAATTAGTAACATAACATCTCCTTTGAGGAGATTATAACATATCTGGGCGACAGGGGAAGAAGATTGGGCGATATTGGCCAAAATTGGTGATTTTAGAGATTTTGGCAAATAGGATTATTGGTCGATTTCGCGGAGGCTTTCGCAAGAGTAGGTGAATTTGGCGGTGTAATCGCGGGGGCCGAAGGGGGCGATGGGGTAGTAGCGGACGGAGGTTTGGTTAGTGTCGCAGCGGAAATAGGGATTTGAGAAGATGGAGGCGGAGTCGGCGGTGGCGTCGCTGGAGTAGAGGAGCTGGCGGAGACGGACGGTGGGAAGGCCGCTTTCGGTGAATTTGGAGAGGGCGGAGGCGGGGTCGTCGAGGTGCTGGCCGAGGGTGTTGGGGTAGAGGTAATCGACGTAATAGCTGTCGGCGAGTTGATCGAGGGTCTTCATGGCGTCGCGTTCGGGATTAAAGCTGAGATCGACGATGAAGGCGATGACGACGCAGAGGGCACAGATGACAACGAGGCTGAGGAGGCAGCCTTTAGAAATGAGGAGGGGGTCGGTAGGTTGGGAAAATGAGTTTTTTGTAACCATGAGTAATATAATTATAGCATGAGCGCTTTTTGAGGGGAAGAGTGGGCGAGAAAAAACTTTAACAAAATGTTAAAGAAATCAGGGGCCAAAAGGGTGGGTGAAAACTTTAATGAAACGTTAAGAAAAACAGGGGTCAGAAAATGCAAAACTTTAACAAAACGTTAAAGAAAATAGGGGTGGTTTTAAGTAAAAAATGTTGGAGGGGAAGGTGGCTAGTTTGTGATAGAATAGATATTATGAGTAAAGTTTTTAAGAGAACAAAAATATTAGCGACGATCGGGCCGGCGGTTTCGAGTGAAGAGAAGATTTATGAGTTGATTATGGCGGGGGTGAATGGGTGTCGGTTGAATTTTTCGCATGGGGATAGTGAAACGCGGGATAAGCAGATTGCCTGGGTGCGGAAGGCGGCGGAGAAGAAGGGGCGGTCGGTGGCGCTGGTGCAGGATTTGCAGGGGCCGAAGATTCGATTGGGGGTGATTCAGGATAATTATCTGGAGGTAAAAGAGGGGGATGTGCTGGTGCTGGATGCGGGCTTGAAAGAGCATAAGGGGGATTTGAATTTGCCGGTGCAGTATAATTTGGCAGCGAAGGTGAAAGTGGGGGAGCCGATTTATATTTTTGATGGGAAAGTGCGGACGCATGTGAAGGAGATTGTGTCGGAGCTGGCGATTGCGGTTGAGGTGGAGAATGACGGTGTGGTGATGAGTAATAAGGGGCTGAATTTGCCGGAGACGGATTTTGGTGGGGATATTTTGACGGAGAAGGATTTGGCGGATATTGATTGGGGGGTGACGCGGGATTTTGACTATGTGGCGTTGTCATTTATCCAGGAGGCGGATGATATTCGGAAACTACGGAAGCTTTTGCAGGAAAAAGGCTCGAGCGCGAAGATTATTGCGAAAATTGAGACGAAAAAGGCGATTGAGAGCGACGGAAAGTTGGAAGAGATTGTGAAGGCGACGGATGTGGTGATGGTGGCGCGCGGGGATATGGCGGTCGAGGCGGGGGCGGAAGTGGTGCCGATTGTGCAGCGGAAGCTGATTCAGTTATGTCGTGAGCATATGAAGCTTTGTATTGTGGCGACGCAGATGATGGGGTCGATGGTGGAGAATCCGGAGCCGACGCGGGCGGAAGTGAGCGATGTGGCGAATGCGGTGATTCAGGGGGCGGATGTGGTGATGTTGTCGGATGAAACGGCGATGGGGAAGTACCCGTTGGAGACGGTGCGGGCGATGAAAAAGGTGATATTATATACACAAAATCACACGGAATTGTTGCCGACGCGGGAGCCGGTAGGGGATGATCGGAATTATGATGCGATTGCGATGGCGGCGACGCAGTTGGCGGAGAAGATTGAGGCGGATTTGATTTTGTGCCAGACGGTTTCGGGGGCAACGGCGACGGCGGTGGCGGCGCAGCGGCCGAATTTGCCGATTATTACGGTGACGAGCGAGGCGCGGGTGGCGAATCAGTTAGCTTTGATGTATGCGAATGCGGCGTTTGTGCGGGAAACGGTGGATTACGGTATAGAGTTGGCGCGGGAGTTGAAGGAAAGTGGATATTTGCAGTTGAAGCCGGGGGCAGAAGAGCTGAAGGTAGTGCTTGTGGAGGGGAGAGGGCGCGAGACGGACACGATTCGGGTGGTTTATATATAAAAAGAGGAGGAAATGATGAAAAAGACAGTGCGAGATGTGAATGTAGGGGGGAAGACGGTGTTAGTGCGGGCGGATTATAACGTGCCGTTGCGGGAGGCTGATGATGGGAGTATGGAGGTAGCGGACGATACGCGGATTCAGGCGAGTTTGGCGACGCTGAGGTACTTGCGTGAGCAGGGGGCGGGGAAGATTGTGGTGATTTCGCACTTAGGACGGCCGGAATTGACGGGGGACGAGGAAAAGGATGAGGAAGTCCGGCGGAAATTTTCGCTCGAGCCGGTGGCGGAGAGACTAACGGAGCTGATGCCGGAGACGACGGTGCGGTTTGTGGATGCGGTGCGTGGGGAAAAGGTGCGCGAGGCGGTGAAAATTTTGCCGGAAGGGGGGATTTTGGTCTTGGAGAATTTGCGATTCGAGCCGGGGGAGAAGGCGAACGCGAAGGAATTTGCAGAGCAAGTGGTGGGGGATACGGGGGCGGAGCTGTTTGTGCAAGATGGGTTCGGGGTAGTGCATAGAGAGCAGGCATCGACGGTGGCGATGGCGGAGGTTTTGCCGGCGGTAATGGGGCTGCTAGTGGAGCGGGAAATAGAAATGTTGCAGACGACGCTGGAGGAGCCGGAAAGGCCGTTTGTGGTGGTGATTGGGGGAGCGAAGGTAGCGGATAAGCAGCCGCTGATTGAGAAATTTTTGCCGATTGCGGATCGGGTTTTGGTGGGAGGGAAGATTGCGGCGGATGGTTATGCTACGGATGACGAGAAGGTGTATGTGGCGGAGGATTTTGATGAAGATGAAGCGGGGAATAAGTTGGATATTGGGCCGGTGGCGACGGGGAAGTTCGTGGAGGCGCTGCGCGGAGCGAAGACAGTGCTATGGAATGGTGTTTTAGGAAAAGTGGAAGATGTGGCGTTTGCGACGGGATCGGAGATTGTGGCGAAGGTGTTGGGCGAGAATCCGGAGGTGACGACGGTGATTTGTGGCGGGGACACGGTGGGGTTTGTGATGGGGCTAGCGGAGAAGGATCCGGAGCTGAAGTATGATTGGTTGTCGACGGGCGGTGGGGCGGCGCTGGCGCTATTGGCTGGTGAGCGGATGCCGGGGGTGGAGGTGCTGGGGGAGAAGTTAGGTTAGATAGACGTGCAAAAATACTCCCTTTCGGGAGTATTTTTGAATTACGACTTCGACAATAGCGGCTTATAGCTCGCGTGCATGCGCTATCGTTTCGTCAAGGTGCTCCGGGGCCTGGGCTCCGCTTTCAGCAGTGCTGTACCGCCGGCGTCGTTATGTCTATTTTAGGTGGGTTGGGGGAGAATGTCAAGTGTTTTTGGTGTTATTTGGGGATATTAGTATGGTATTAGAGAATGGTGATAAACTTTCTGGTTTTTGGTGTAACTTCGAGTATATGGTTGTCGTGGGTTATGACAAGGAGACGCCTAAGGCCATGAAAGGAAGAAAGGTGGTTCTTGAGGTAAAGTAGACATTTCGAATCGGGGATTTTGGTACGGCGCAGGTCCAGGACAATATTTTTGGATTGCTTTAATGCACAACGGAGAATGTTTTCGAGCGTGCGGCTGCTTGAGCCAGTTGGGGACTTGGCCTCCCAAATTATTTTTCGATACAAGATATCTGCGGTGCGCGTGCGACCGCATACGCGAAACGTGACATCGTATCCAGTGAGGATTAGGATACTGGCGGTAGCGATTTCGTGTGGGTAGGGCGATGTGCCGTAGGGAATGATAATCTTGCCGATTTTGGTGGGTTTGCGCATTGGGGAATTGTAGCACAAAAGTGGTATGAGGTACAAACACAAGTGCGATAAAATATGAATTTTGTTGAGTGCTACTGGGGTGGGGCAAAAAGTCTAAAAAAGTCGAAAAAAGTTGTTGACATGTGAAAACATAAGCGTATAATTGTAATTACAAAGGTCACAAAATAAACATTAAACAAAAAAAGGAGACAATATGTCTAAAATGGCAAAAACTATTGCTGCTCTTGGCGTAGTTGCTGGTCTTGGCGTTGCGGCTTTACCGTTGAGCTCGTACGCTGCTACTACCAATAACCCGGCTTCGGTCGACGTGCTTGCGACGGTTAATGGTTCGATTAGCATGACTGTGAATGATGAGGAAATTAACGTTGGTCGGGTTATGCCTGGCGGCGAGATTGCTTCGAAGTCGACGACTATCGGTGTTAGCACGAACAATGCTAAGGGTTACAAGGTTGAAATGACCGACAACGATACGAACACGAGCATGGTTCAGATTGATGCGAATGGTGATCCACTGAACGGTGGTGCTACTATTCCGACTGGTGATTTGACGGCTGCGACTTCGGGTTGGGGCTACAGCGTCGACAACGGTACTTCGTACAAGGCTGTTCCGGCTCTAGGTGGTACTCCTGCGGAGATTGCGACCAAGGCTTCCGCTACGACTGGTGAAGAGCAGACGACTGTCACCTTTGGTGTGAAGGCCGCTTCTGGTCAGGCGGAAGGTAACTACAAGGATACGGTTATCTTCACGGCTACTGTTAACTCGTAGTCTTCTGTATAGAGAAAGAGCTGCTCCGCTTCGGCGGGGTGGCTTTTTGGCTACGGTAGTTAAGCTGGAAATAATCTAGTAAAGTTTTAGCTAAGTGGCTAAATAATTTTGCAGGAAAATGTCATTGACGTTTTTGATATTTGCAATATAATGGAGACATATTACCACGCAGGGATGTACTGAACGGAGAGATACCTAAGGCGAACCTGTCTTTTGTTGTGCGAAAAAAGAGGGCTTAACTTAGGCAATTAACCGTTCGCCGTACCCTCATGGTAATACGTTTCATTATATAGCATATCGGTTTAAAAGTCGATGGCTTTTATAAAGATTGGCAAAAAAGTGCTAAAAAGTCTTGCTTTTATGGCGGGAGTGTGCTATTATGGGGGTAGACGGAGTTAGCTCGAAAAGTGTCCGTTCTGGATGCCTGCTCTATTGCAGAGATAGAGTTAACCCAAGAAAGATCCCCCCTCGGGGGTTCTTCTTTTATCTTTGGCCTATGCGTCTTAATTGGATAATCTTTTGCTCGATGATACGCATGTAGGTTGCGTAGTCGGTTTTGTCAGCATTCAAATAGCGATGAATCGAGCCGGCGATAATATCGGCCAGCTGAATTAAGTTATCGTTAACCGAATCCTCAAACTTTATAATTAGTTTTTTCGATTTATCGTTATTGATTTCTCGACGCAAATAGGTGGCGGTATGGTGCATATTTTGCTTGCTGGAGCGGCCGTCGATTTCGATTTTAGCGTCTGTCAACGGAATGATGCTTAGGAGCTCTTTGATAGTCCAGTTGTAAAGTTTTTCTTTGTCTATAAAGGGCGATGTATATTGAAAGGCTGACTTATCAACATAGGTGGCGTAAATTTGGAAATCATATTTGTTGAGTTTGTGTAATAATTCTACGATGATATTTTTCGGATTTTTCTTAAACCGGAATTCGTGATTGTATCTCCAGCCTAGTGATTGACGGTATTCATCCATTTCTTGCATTATAGCAAATGCCACTTCAGGATCCATAAACAATGCGGCCGCCATAACGAAATGGGAGCTGGAGGCGGGTTTGAAGCCTGGGTCGCCGCTATCATCGATAAAAACGAGTTGTCTCATTTTTGCAGTATAACATGTCGGTCTCTTTATGGCCAGATCAAGGGTCAAAAAAGTAGGAAAATGTCATTGACTTTATGCTTAGTCTGCGCGATAATGGTTATATATAAAGTAGCATATAAAATGAGGGAAAATAGTAATGAAGATAAAAAAGCTTGCGCAGATGAAGGTGGTGAGTGCCTTCGGGTCGGCAGGGTTGTTGTCGCTTTTGGTCATCGGGCTTTTATGTCCGGTGCAAAGTTTTGATGCGAACGCAGCCGATGGGACAAAAATAGAACTTAACAGTTACAAGGAGACGCAGTCGACGGTGACGCTGACAATGGATTCGGGAGGGACGAACGGAAAGCTGAACGCGAGTGCGGCGACGACGAACCCGGATGCGGCGGCGGACGTGGTGAAGCGGACGGCGACGGTGGGGCTATCGAACACGGACGGGTACGTCGTGAACATTAAGGCGAACAGTACGAACCTGACGGGGACGAATGCGTCGAACACGATCGCGAGCGTGTCGGCGAACTCGACGCTGGGGCAGATGACGAATACGTGGGGGTGGAACGGGAGCATTGGGGATGCGGTGGCAGATTGTAATCCGTCGGATACGTTTAAGCCGATGAAGACGACGGATCAGCAGCTGGGGAACGGCGGGGCGATTACGTCGACGCAGAATAAGAAGGTGACGATGTGCTTCGGCTCGAGGATTGATGGTTCGAAGGTTGCGGATACGTACTCGAACACGGTGACGCTTAGCGTCGTGGCTCAGCCCGGCAAAACCGCAACGTTCGGCGGTATCACCCAAATGCAGCAGATGA
>CAYTZL010000039.1:0-6963 GCA_964442535.1 uncultured Candidatus Saccharibacteria bacterium
GCGTAAAACAAATCGCCTTCACCTTATCCTTATTATCCTCAAGATACTGAATATCCGGCACCATATAATTCACCCCCGGATAATCCGCCCCCGCAAACAGCGACCCCATATCGATCACAATAATTTCATCTTTGTACTCAATAATGGTCATATTTTTACCAATCCCGAATTCCCCCACACCCCCGATCGGAATCACTCGCACCGCCTCCGGATCCGGCCTTGCCGCCTTCAGCTGCGCATTCGTCACCTGTTTTCCATCGTAACCGTTATACCGGCTCTTATTCACCGGCACCCCAATAATATGCTGCGTCGCCTGCGTATGCACATCTTGAGATAGCATCCGCTGATGATGCACCATCTCACCCTTCCGCACCGAAACGCCGAGCCCAACCTTCTTCGCAGCCGCTTTTTCGGCATTATCCGCCGTCGAAAAGCTTTTCGAGCTCGCAGATGCCCGATTTTGGACCTTAGAGGCCGTTTTCGAGCTCTTAGCAGCGCTTTTTCCGCGACCCGCCGTCCCACGGCTCTCCGATTTTTCCGCCCCCTGTGCGGCTTTTCCTGACCCCTGAGAGGCCTTTTTCGCGGTACTTTTTCGCACCAACGCCGCATCCTTCCCCCCTTCAGAAAAATTACTATTAAAATTACGCTTTTGCGCTTCTTCAAATTGCTTTTTTATATCCGGCAAACGCTCATCACGGCTTTTCATCAGCCGAGCGCGCCGCTCTGCTTCTTTACTATTCATATTTTCCTCATTCTTTAATCTAATCCCCCGAAGTCTTCATCAGAATAATTCCATTATATCAAACCCCCACCCCTTTTGTCAACCCCAAAGTCATTATATATAGAACCACTCAGCTGAGTGCGAAAAAAAATCTTCTAAAAACCCAAAAAGCTAAGGGGACACAGCTAATAGGCCGTACGAGAAACTTTGCCTCTTTTCGAAGAGGGTACGGACTTACGAGGAGTATTAGCGCGCGAAATGTCGAGGATAGCGAACAGAAAGAAAACAGCGTTTTCTTTCTTGAGCGACGCAGACAGAGAAGGACGAAGTCCTGACCTCCCGCGACGGCGGGCTGACGCGACGCGCCTCGAGAAAAGACGGTAAAGTTTCTCGTACAGTTTACTACCCTAATCTTGCTAATAACTTTTTAAAATCTTTATCATTTTTCGCGCTCAACGTCACGCTCCTCCCCCTAATCCTCACATCACAATCATACTCCCGCGACAATTTCGCCTCTTCCTTCAGATATTCATTCGTCTTCACCGCCTTCACCGAACTCTTTTTCTTATTCTCGGCGACATATTGCTCAACCTTTCGCGCCGACCATTCCCCCTCGATCATCTTCGGCAGCACATCCAGCACCGTTTCCCGATCCAGCGAAATCAGCGGCCGCATCGGCCCCTCCATTAGATTATGCTCCTGCATCGCCTTCTTCGCCTCATCCGGCAACTTCAAAAGCCGCATCGTATTCACTACGCTCGCCGCGCTTTTCCCCACGCGCTTCCCGATCTCCTCATTCGTCAGGTTAAACTGCTCTTTCAGCTTCGCGTACGCCGTCGCCAGCTCAATCGGATTCAAATCTTCCCGCTGCGCATTCTCAATAATCGCCATCTCTAGCCGGCTCTGCCCATCCAGCGTCCGCACAATCGCCGGAATCGTCTCCTTCCCCGCTAGCTGCGACGCTCGCCAGCGCCGTTCCCCCGCTACAATCTGGTACTTCTTCCCCGACTTCACCACCACAATCGGCTGTAAAACTCCATGCTCCGCAATCGAATCCGCTAGTTCTTGTAATGCTGTCTTGTCGAAACTCTTCCGCGGCTGCGCCTCATCCCGCACCACATCCTCAATTTTCAGCTCCACCAGCTTACTCACCTTCGCATCTTCGCTACTCGTCGGATCGAACTCCTCGCTCACCAAATCCGTCGGGATCAAACTCTCAAACCCCCGCCCTAAACCTTTCTTCCCTAGCGCCATTACTCCGCACCTCCTCTCGCACTCTGAACAACTTTAACGCCTCGCCAACCTAAAACCATTATTTCCCTGTCCTTTCCTCTACTTCGCGCGCAAAATCCTTATACGCTTTCGCCCCCTTGCTAAACTTATCATACGCTCCCACCGGCACGCCATGACTCGGCGCTTCCGCTACCCGCACATTCCGCGGGATCATCGTGTTAAACACCTTATCCTTGAAATATTTCCGCACTTCCGCCAAAACCTCCACGCTCAAGCTCGTCCGCTTATCGTACATCGTCGCCAACACCCCCAGCAACTTCAGGTTCGGATTCATCGCTTTCTTCACCATCGCCATACTCTCCAGCAGCTGCGCCACCCCTTCCAGCGCATAAAACTCCGTCTGTACCGGCAAAATCAAATAATTCGCCGCAATCATCCCATTCACCGTCAACAGCGACAAACTCGGCGGGCTATCAATAATCACATAATCATAATTATCCTTCACGCTATCAATCGCCTTCTTCAAAACCGTAAACTTCTGCTGCAAATTCGCCATCTCCACTTCCGCATTCGCCAGCTGCGGCGTCGTCGGCGCTAGGTCAAAATTCTTAAACGCCGTCTCCGCAATCACATCCACAAGCTCCGCCGCTCCCAGCATCACCTCAGTCATACTCGCATCCAGCACGCTCTTATCCAACCCCAGCCCCGACGAAGCGTTCCCCTGCGGATCGACATCCACTAGCAACACCCGATTCTTATCCTTGGCCAAAAAATACGCCAAATTCACCGACGTCGTCGTCTTCCCAACACCCCCCTTTTGATTCGTAATACAAATCACCTTCGCCATAACTATTACCATTATACCATACTCTCCAATTTTTTCCCGAAATCCTCCCGCCATTTTCCATTTTTCCCATTCCCCCCTTCCTTGTTTAGGCTACATTTTTTCAAAAAATGGTAGCCTAATTTTCCCGCTCCACCCCTATTAATGCTATATCCCGTGGCTACACTTTTTTAAAAAAAATGCCGTCTAAATATCTTCCGATTGTGGTCCTAAGAACTGGAAGTTGCCAAGCTCCGGTGATAATACCACGAAGGGGACCTTTGGGTATATGTTGACCCAGTATGGGGTGTCCAGCAGTCTGTCTGGTACGAGTTCCGTTAATAGTAATACATACAACATTGCTCAGAGTCCCTTATTCTTTGTGCGGGGCGGATATGCTCAGTCCAGCACCTCATTACCCCTCCAACACGCTGGCCGGTTCGGTGATTATTGGTCTTCTCGGGCCGGCTCTGGTACTGACCTTGCCTACAGGTTCTTCTTCGATGAAAGCTACGTCAATCCGTCCCGCAACGACGCTCGCTACTTCGGCCACTCCCTTCGCTGCCTAATCCCTACCACCTAGTCCTAAGCTAGGGAGGAAGGAGAGTACGCTAATTTCCCGCCCACCCCTCTAGGTCGCAAAACTTCCATTTCTACAAAAGCCACACTAATATTTATTATGTTCGGAAGACGAGGGTTGCGACCCAGAGGGGTGGGCGGGGTACAGGTGTTGTGCTATCAGCGCAACTTTGCAATCATCTTAATCAGTCGGAACGAGACAACGAACAGCATAACCGAGGTAACGGCTGGAGCTGGCAGATGAATTAACCGTGCTATTATTGAATTTTAGATAGTAGGCTTGGTTAATGTCAGAATAAGCCCGGGAAGACCAATAAGTGCCATTACCGGTTTTAAAACGGAACCAATCATCACTAGGATCAACCAAACTACCATTAACAAAGAAGAGTGGACTCAAGGCAATTTTATACGCATTACCGTTGACGCTGGTGGTGCCGGAAGCACTACTCGACACTCCGTACTGTTGCAATAGGTAGTCAAAGCTATTCTTAGCGGCGCTATTACTGTTTGGCAGCTTCCAATTCTTCGGACAAATAGACCCAGCTGCATTTGCGTTCGTAATTGTCCCGCCAGTCCCAGCTGTCGCAGCGTTCCATTGGTAACGATTTCCAACTAGGTAATGCGTATCATATTCCGTATCCGTATATACCTTGTCGTCATTATTTTTATAGAAATTTGGATCTATACTCGCTTTTCTGCTACCCACTGAGAGATAGGTTTCATAACATTCGCCTATTCCGCCTGATGGATTACATATCTTTGTTGGTATTGGATCATAAAGAAAATAGTCTCCTAAATTCCATGAGTAACTATCTGTACTAGCCATACCACTTCCCGACGAGCCAGATATCGTATTGTGCTGCGGCGTCCAGTCACTCACTACATCGCTATCTACACTCGTCAGAGCTTTACTGGTTGATAAATCCAACGCCAGATTCTGCGACATCCAGCAATTCCCATCCGCCAGCTTCGTAACCCAATAGCTTTTCCCGTCCCTCGTATCTTGAAGATAGGCCGTATCGTTTTCGCTTGCCGCCTTACAAATACTAGGCGTCATTTCCTGCATGGTTTTTATTCCACCAAAGACCGTGAGATCTCTCGGCTGCGCCACCGCAGAAATCATCACTGAATTCGAGTAATTGTCCGCTGCCTGACTCGTATTTACTTTCGCCCCAAAACACATCGTAATCTGCTTCGTCGTTTTACTATCCAGCGAACCCGAAGCCACTAGCTCCCCAACGCTTGTCATCGCCCTAAACGTACTCGCCTCACTACAATTTACATCGCCCTCGACATTGTACCAACCCCACTGATTGTTCATCTGCTGCAAAGTGGTTGCACTTGAAACGCTCGGGATTTTATTACTAGCATTGTTCCCGGTCAAGTTAGGGTTCCCGGAAACCTTAATCGTATAACCATTCGTTGCGCCAATTTCTACACTAGCTATACGTTTAATTATTCCCGCCGCCTTATCTGAATTCTTCGGAATAAGCATAACATTGGTTCCTGACCCGATCGTAATCGTCACGGAAGAGGCCTCCTGGATGTCGCTGCCGACGTTGAGGCTTATATCCCAACCATTCGCCGCACTCACCGGCTCCGCCGCCAACTCCCCAGCAGTCAATCCAGTCATCAGTCCAACCGCCGCCCCTACCGCTCGCACTCGTTTAAACTTTCTATTCTTGCTCCGCATAAGCCCTCCTTTTATTCGTTACACCTATGCGGAAATCTATATTCATAACAAAAATGACACCGCAAGGGGTCAAACAAATCCATCAGCAGACAAGCCACTTCTCGATTATGTAACCTTACGGTGCCATTTATATCGACAAGTTGACTTGCTGCAGAAACTACCTACAGAAATAGCCTGCTATAAATGAATTTGTTTGACACTTCCATTATACCACAAGCTCCAAACTTGCATAGGGGCAAAATCCCACGTTTTCGCGCCTTCCGTTTTTAGCTTTTAAACATTTACGGGCTTCAGGTCTGAATGCTATATTCCACTCTCCTTCCTCCCTAGCTTAGGACTAGGGGGTAGTGATTAGGCAGCGAAGGGAAAGGCCGTAGTGGCGAGCGTTGCCGTAGCCGGACGGATTGATGCTAGTACCAAAGCTGAGGTAGTAGGCGCCGCTAGCAGTAGGTCGTGCCATAGAGGCCCAGTAATAGCCGATCTGGCCAGCGCCGTAGAACTGCTGATTGGTGGGAGTGACATACCCGCCCCGCACAAAGAATAAGGGACTCTGAGCAATATTATAAGTATTCTGGTTGGCGCCACTAGTACTTGAGACAAAAGCTTGCGCTACCTGGACAGTAATGGTATAATATAGTAAAGACCTGGGAAAATTATGGAAGATTATTATCAAGCAATAGAAGATCAGCGATATTACGAAGAGAACCAAAGGGAGTACCAGCAGTATCAATATGAAAAGCAAGAACGATACTACGAGGAGAGTATATATCAAGAAGTTCTCGAAGAGGCGGCGAGGGAAGATTGTTACGCTGATTACTCGGGAGGAAAAGGACCTCATACTTCATGCACCTACCACACCGAGCCGGCTTCGTCAGGAGCGTCGAGCTCACAGGGAAACCTTATGGCGGGGATCTGTTTGTTAGCCTTGCTAGGGCTCATCGTTTTCATAATCTTAAAAGCAAGAAAGGTGTAAGTTTGTTCTCCCTTATTCTTTGTGCGGGGCGGGAATGTCGCTACCAACCTTCAGCAGCTCTACAACGCTGGCCAGTACGGTAACTACTGGTCCTCTCGAGCTTATTCTTCAAACATTGACAACGCTTACCGCCTCCTCTTCAATGCTAGCAGCGTCTTTCCGTCCAACTACTACAATCGCTACTTCGGCTTTTCCCTTCGCTGCCTAATCCCTACCCCCTAGTCCTAAGCTAGGGAGGAAGGAGAAACATCCACAACACGGCGACACAAAAAACTTTTTTGCCAAAACATCGTACTTGTGCTTGCTAAAATTTTTCAAATTGTGCTACCCTAATAGAGCAGCCAGTGGCTAGAACATTTGTAGAGT
Source organism: uncultured Candidatus Saccharibacteria bacterium (assembly GCA_964442535.1). GTDB lineage: Bacteria > Patescibacteriota > Saccharimonadia > Saccharimonadales > Saccharimonadaceae > Nanosyncoccus. The sequence continues at coordinate 6,389 of CAYTZL010000039.1, forward strand.
CGTGGTGGAATTGTTTTGCTGTAACCTAAGACGGAGTGCCTATGAAAGCATTACTTTTGCGGTTTCTCCGGATGCTTTGCAAACGTTTAGAGCATCCGGAAACCAAAAAAGTTACCACTTTCATCAATGGAGACGTTTACATTATCCATGTCGACGAAACCGAAGACGATAGTGGTAACAGTCAAACTACAACTTAATAATACTTGACAATGAACGTTTTGTCTAGCCTTTTTCGTCAAAAAGTGCCTCGGCATACTGGCTGCACCGCAAAAATCCCCCCTCTCGGGGGACTTTTGTATATGAAGCATCACCTACCCAATCTTCTCGATCTCAATCAGCGAATACTTCTGGCGATGGCCAATTTCCTTATGCACGCGTTTCTTCGACTTGTATCGAATCACCCGCAACTTCTCCCCCTTAACGAGCTCTTCGACAACCTTCGCCTTCACCTTCACCCCAGCAACTTCCGGAGTTCCGACAGTGACCTTATCACCGTCAATTACAAGCAAAGCACCAGTTTCGAGCTCTTTCGTTCCTGCCGGAAGGAGGTCCACCCGGAGGGTCTCTTTCTCTTC
>CAYTZL010000040.1:0-5081 GCA_964442535.1 uncultured Candidatus Saccharibacteria bacterium
TCATCACTATTCAATAAAGAATACTTGAATGTTATACTAATCTCTTCATTAGGTAATTCAGTAGTTATTACTTTAAAACCTCCTGTATAAGATTCAGTATAAGAGATATTTAGTTTAGCTTGATTTTCAATATCTAACATTCCATCAACAATAGTTTGAGCTGTAATGTTCTCATCTATTATATCATATTCGTAGTATCCTGTACTAGCGTTTTTAGTCCAGTTGGCTACAAGTAAAGTTTTAGTATAACCAAAACTTCTATTCTCAAATAGATGTCCTATTCCATCTTCAATATTGTTCATTACCTCAGCTTCAACCATAGTTCCGTCTTGAGCAACTTCTCCGGGATCTTGCGTTAGTGTTAGAACATTATTGTTTTGGTCTTTGTACCTATTAGGAAATTGGACGATTCTATCTTTCCAATTCGTTTTTTCATATTGTTTCATAAACTAAACTCCTCTCCACAATATATCAAACCCGCATATTGTTTTATTTTTACAAAGCCTACCGGCTCTTGATTATCAGGCTTAGCATACAATCCAATACCATTAGCTCCACAATAGAAAGTATTACATTTTCTTAATTCTCTAACGCAAGAATCAATGATACCTTTTATCAAAGCTAAGTCTTTTTCAAGTATATTAGCTTTAATATAATCCATTGTTTTACTAAATTCTATTTCTTTATATTCTTCACCTAGATTCATACCATTCTTGAGAGTAAGAATATTTTTTCTTATTCTATTTATCTCTTCAATATGTGGTATATCTTTTACATTCCAATCAGTTTTCACTTGGATTGTGATTGGATAATAAAATAATCCACTATCATTTAGTAGATTCATTACATATTCACAATTATTTTCTATTCTATTTAAGTCAGTATAATTATAAGCACCTTTATTATTTTCATTAGTTGGATCTAATCTTATTAAATCAACATCAGCTTGTGTCCTATCATAAATTGGACTAATCCACGCCATTAGTTATCACCTACTTTTACAACTACACTATTTCCAGCCCAAGCTCCATCATATTTAATATTATTTTCTATTAAATATCCTATCAAGCTACTACTAAAATCAGTTTCAATAGGTAATATTTCTCTAGTATCTTTAGTTATATCTCCTCTATTTTCAAAAGAGTAAATATTTCTATTGTTATACCAGTTTCCTATAAATTCTTTTAGCTTTACTTGTTTAGAACTTTCAACCATTTGTGTAATTAAATCGTTCTTATACTCTATATTTTCACCATCATCATTATAATTTTTGGAATCTATTGTTTGACTAACATTTATCTTTTTACCCATTACCTTTAACGAAACAGGGTCATCACTATTATTAGTAATTTCTAAAACAGCATATCGTCCATAATAATTAGCACTTACTATAGTTCCACCAGTTATAGTGGTACTAACATCAGTAGCTAAATCATATTCAATTTCTATTTTAGTTGTTCCTGTTATTTCTAAAGATTCATTTTTAAATAACTCACTTACAGCCTCATCTATAGAATAGTGATTGATATATATAATAGCGTTATGTAATTCACTTTGTACTTTTACTACTGGATTACTTGTAATAAAATCATAACTCATTCCATAAGGGCTTAATATATAACTAAATGGCTGTATGTTTATGATGTTTTCTCTATTAGTAAATAATATACAATTTCCTGTAGTTGCTATTATTTGTAATAATTGTCTAGCCTCTAATTTAGGTAGTGGTGCGTCAGTTTTTAATAACTTTAGTCCCTCCCATAAATTATATTGGCTACTATCTATATTACTATCTTCTAACACATCTACAGCTAAATCATATAAGCTTCTACCATTTGCATTATAAACACCTTTTTTATAAGGTTTAGTAAGATAATTTATAAATGAAGTAGTGCTAAATGTCACTTGATTTTCACCGACATCTACTGAGCCAGTAAGTAGCATATTACCTCCTAATATCCATTCAATAGTTCCATCGTCTAATTGATAGCCCCATTCATAAGATATAGGTTGTTGTTGTAATATGTATCTATACCACCCCTCAGGATTGTCAGGATTAAACAATTTATTCATATTATCAATAGTGAATTTAAAAGTATGAGTTGGTAGTTCGGAGTTTATCATTGTAGTTTTTTCTTTACTTTCAGCATTTATGATATTTTCATCGGTATAAGTTTCCATAATACCAAATAAAAGTTGATTTACTCGTATTCTTCTATATGGTAAACTGGATTCAACAAAATATATTTCAATTTTATTCCATCTAACTAATTCATCATTATCAGCAAATATCAATCTTTCTCTATAACTATTTAAAGTATAATCTTTATTCATTATAAGAGCGTTATCTCTATAAGCCTTTACATTTAGTTTTTTGGCGTAATTCTTATCAATATCATCAAATACCATTGTAAGTCCTAAAGTAGTTAAATAAACGCTAGAAGTTAGTGTTATACACGCTTTATCAGTAAAAAGACAATTCTTATCACTCATATAAGAACTTATATATGTTTGTTCTAGCTCTTCACTACCATAGATTGGCTGACTATCATTAAGAAGCCAAAAGTTTTTTTCAAGTGTAGCATAATTCTTAGTTTGAGGTATTATTGTTTCTTTGATATTATCTAAGTCACTAAATACTTCTTCACTATTACTTGATAAATCCGGATTAGTTTCAGGGTCAACTATATTAAATTTAACTTTCAAAAACCCAAGATTTCTCTTGGGCTTTCTAAGTTGTTCAATCATATTTATACTTGCCATAACTAATACCCCATATCTATAATATTGACTTTTACATCTCTATACTTAGTAGGCTTTTGTATTGTTTGGTAATTTTCCCATTCTACAGGTGTTCCGCTTAAATTACCAAAGTAAAATCTACTAACTTTAACATCTAATATGTCACTATCATAATAAGTTAAAAGAACTTCAAAATTGGCTACTTTATTTTTCAACCAGTTATAATCCTCTAAAGATAATTCAGGAAAGACAAGATTACTAAACTTATTTATTCTTCTATTTATAGGCTGAGCAATCGTTTGACCTCGAGTGTTTCGAGTTCCTTTTACTAATTGCTCATTTTCCTCTAAATATCCTACTTGGGGATTACTTGGCAAAGATTCACCATTAAATAAAAATAATGGATTTTTTCCTTTTTTTATCATTCTTCACCCCTCCTTAGTAAGCAAACGATGGATTCTTTCCACCATCATAACCTTTGTCTTTCTTGTTCTTATCATAAACATATACTAAATCGTCACCTTTTGCGGTAAGCTCTCCAGTAATATTTACCTCTACTTTTTGAGCTGGATTACTTTCTCTAGTTTCTTCAATAGCCTCTTTCATAGTTTCTTTCATCATATCTCTAGGAGATACAATTTCCGGATTGGCTTTAGCATTTGAATATTCAGCTACCCTTACTATAGTTTCTTTATCTAGTACGCCTCCAGTTTCTAGGCTAGGTATTTGTGGTATATCAATTAGTTTAATTAAACCTTTAAATGGCTCTATCCCTAAAAATGATATATCTCTTACTTTCTTTAAAGCTGTATTGATTCCTTTAAATGGAAGTGCAACAACTTTATTGATACCAGCTATAATAGTATTAACTACTTTTTTAAACGCTGATACTATACCCTCAGTTATACCTGAGAATATTCTTCCTCCAGTAGAGAAAACATTTTTTACACCATTCCAAGCATTAGTAAATATATTTTTAAAGAATGACGCTACTGATGAGAAGATATTTTTAATACCATTCCAAGCGTTTTGAGCTCCATTCTTCATAGTATTCCATATACCATTAAATAAATTGACTAAAGGCTTGATAACCGCATTATTAAACCAACTACTTACTACCGACCAAATAGACACAATAATATCCCAAGCACCTTTAAATATAGCTCCTATTGTATTGAATAATCCTCTAAATAAAGAAGCTATAGCGTCTATAATTCCGCCTAAGAAAGCTTTTATACCCTCCCAAGCTTTATTCCAATCACCAGTAAATACTCCTGTTATAAAGTCCATTACTCCGCCTAGTGCGTCGATGATTCCACCGATGATTCCACATAGTCCATCAATAACAGGCTCTAATACATTCATAATTACATCAATGATTGTATCAATTATAGGTTTCAAGAACTCCCATACTGAGCCAATAGCTATAATTATTCTTGAAATACAATCTAATATCTTATCTACTACAGGAGCAAGATAAGTTTCATACATTGTAGCTATCCAAGAAGCTATTTCTTGGGCATACCCAAATAAATCCCTTAGGATTCCAAATACTATATTTAATGCACTTTGGAAATTATCACTCATAACCCAATTCAATAATGAATTAGATATACTAATAACAACATCTTGTATTGCTATAAATATATCCGCTATAGCTTGAATGATTGCTGTCCCATTACCAGCGTTCGCCCACGCATTAGCAAAAGCCTGAGCTAGTGCTCCAACAATATTAAATACATTCGTCCACATTTGTAAAATGTTTTCAACTATTGCTTGACCTGTTCCATTAGTCCATACTTCAAATATAGAACTAAATACAGCTATTCCTAGATTTTTAATTCCCTCAAAAGCATTTTTTAAACTATCAATAAAAGCTTGTCCTTTATTTTCCCACGCTTGTTTTATTGGATCAAATAAAGTAGCTAATAATTGTTTAGCTTTTTCTATCCAATCAAAAAGAAAATCAAGTTTGCTCATATCCACAGGCTCAACGGTGATAGGCTTTTTGTCATTTCCAGAGCCTGTGTCATCATTGATAGTATGGAACTCATCTAAACTAGATTGAGCTTCACTTAATTTTTTAGTTGATTTAGCTTGGCTATCTATTGCTTTTTTATTGGCTCTAGCTACAAGATTGATTCCTGTTAAAGCCTGTACGAAAGCATTTACATAACTTACAGCTTTTGAAAATAAACTAATAACAAACTCTAATACTGGTGCTAATAGACTTCCTAATACATTCCAACAATTTTGAACTGAGTTAGCTAATTGTGTATCATAACTTAAATATGATTGCATAGCTTTACTAACCATACTAACCGCTGTTCTAACGCTTA
>CAYTZL010000040.1:5181-6679 GCA_964442535.1 uncultured Candidatus Saccharibacteria bacterium
TCAATATCGGCTTCAATCTTCATCGTATCTCCAACTTCAAAACCCATATCAGCTTTAGCTAGCAAACCCTTTAAGTCCTCAATTTTAGTTCTTAAATAATCCTGTTGCTTAGCTGTTTCTTGTATAGATCCACTATAACTTTTCATTTGAGCTTTCATTTGTGATACACTAGAAGCACTTTTACTAGCCATATCTTTTGCTTGAGTGGTTAGATTTTTCATAGGCTCAACACTCTTAGCTACAGCGGATTTAACTTCATCAGTTATTTTTTTAATACCACTCATAGCGTCAGTAATATTAGCCCTTATAATTATTTCTAATTCTTCTATTGTAATAAGTCATCACCACCATTTCCTTTGTGTGATTCCTTATTATTCTTTTCCTTTCGTTTCTTGCCTCAACTCTTCCGTCAATTCTAACATCAAATTGACTAAGTCCTCTCCCTCACTTGCTTTTCTTTCAAATACACTTTGTCTAGCTAATTCTTCCTTAAATAGTTCAGGGTATATATCCTTAACTAAATTTATATTTTTAGGATTCTTAGCTGTCATACCTGAGCCTATCATCTTATTTCCTAAGTTTTCAGCTAATAGGATTCGTGCTTTTATATCTTGCTCATATTGGAGAGAACGAGATTCCACATATAAAGCTACTTCTCTATAAGTAGAATCCCAAAACTCGTGAGGTTTCATTCCAAATCGGTAAGCTAAAGGCTCTAAATCATATATTAAATCAATATAGTCTAGCCTTTGTATCCTTTGAACTCTTCCGCTACTACTTCTTTCATTGAATCCTTTGCTACATCGGAAATTACTTGATTGATGTCGAAGTCGGCTAGCGGATTGTTCATTTGAGTTTTTATTTCCTCCTCCGTCATCTTTCTCCCGAAAAAACTCTTATCGTTTATCTCCTCAGCTAATAGCTTATAAATATCCTCATAGTTTCTTGGCTCTTCCTCAGTTGCTTCATTTACCCAAGCCTCCATTAAATCATAAACTTTATTAGAATCATTATTCAATTCTTTAGGCTCATCAGCAAAAGATAGAAGAAAATCAGCTAAGAACTCAAAATCAACATTATTTAACGCTCTAAAAAAAGCGTCCCTTAAATTTTTTACCTTTAATTTTTTATTCATTGCAACTATCTTTTTCATAGTAGCTGTAAATGAATATTCTTTGTTTTTTACTTTTAAAATCATAATAAAACCTCTTTCCTTTTAATTTTTTATTCTTCGGTAGCTTCTTCTTCCTTTTTAGGAGGTTTAACTACCTTTTTTTCTTTTACTTCCTCAAATCTAGGATTAGAGCGGAAGTGTTTAAGATGTTCCGCATTGGTAATTTCCCAAACACGCCTCGTCTTCTTATTTTTAAACTTAGCCATCAGTTATCACCTACTAATTTCCAGTTGGTGCTACTGGTAGTCCGTGAGTTTCTTTTACACTAGAATTTCTATAAAGAGTTAAAGTATCTTTAATAATATCTCCAGCTGTAATAGTATC
>CAYTZL010000041.1:0-6440 GCA_964442535.1 uncultured Candidatus Saccharibacteria bacterium
CATGACATTTCTATAAACCAATCTACTATGACATTATCACGGGAAGATAACAAGACAAGGTTGTTCGACTTGACATTTTAGGGGATGTGTGATACAATTAGGGGAGAGGGTGGTAATTTAATTCTCTCGAACCTTTAGAACTTGCAATCCTAATTCTAATTTATCTGAGATGAGGTGTTTTTAAATGAAGAAAATTGCAGAGAAGATGAAGACAACGGGGCTATTGCTGGCGGCGGCGCTTAGGGGAGCCTGGGAGCTGCCGTGGGTGTCGGAAAAGACAATTCGGAGATGGCGGGGCATAGCGAGCGCCATTTGGGCGGCTTTGCTGGGCGGAAGTCTGGTGTTTTTATACCAGAAGTCCGACCTGCTGTCAATGGGCGGAGCGATTGCGGTGGCGGAATGTGTGGTGTTTTATGCCACTTATATCCTGGTTTTGTCACTGGTGCTGGAGGCGAAGACGGTAGAAAAGCGGACGGAGCTGATGAGGGTTTGGATAGGCTGTTGCGTTGTTGTGATAGCGCTAGGCCTAATGACGAATCTGTTGGCGCTGGAGGTGACGAGACGCATGTTGTCGCTGGTGAACCTAGTGATGGTAGTGTTGGCGGCGGTGCCGCTGACGTTGCGTTCTCACGATGCACATCTGGAGAAGAAACAGCGGATAGACGAGATAGATCGACTACTGCGCGAGAATCGGGAATTTCTGCGAGATCTGGAGATCATGGAGAAATTCAGCGAGCCGTGCCGGGTCGATGTTGTATTGCCGGGAGTGCGGGCGACTGGGGTCGTGGTACCGAAGCAGATGGCGGATTTGGATCCGGAGGAGCTGCTGGAAAATTCTACGGACGAATAAGACGAAACAGACGAAGCAGATAATACGATTTACGGAGCGATTGAATTTGGGACGGATTGCGAGGAATGACAAAAAGGGCGCCGGAAATGGCGCCCTTTGACATGGGAAAGCCCGAGGACTGAGATGATGCATAGGCATCAATCTTGCACAGATAAGTGCGCCTCGGGCTTTGAATAACCTACTATTAGAAGCTCTTTTCCCAGACAGTTACGCCGTTGACAGTAAGTTCCAGATTGTTGGTGTCATCAAAGAATATGACTTTGATATAAAGTCTAGCTCCGTAGACATCCACATCTTCAATACTCTCAAAGCTTTTTCCTTCTGCCTCTTTTGCGTAAAAGAGGGTGTAAAAGGAATCCACAACGGGGATTCCCCTGAAGGTGAGTTCTTTTTGCTTGACTTCGAGCATCCCAGGCTGTTCCACTATGGTGCGCGGAATCTCTTCTCCGATTACCTCGGAGATCGCCGCCCTAGCATCTGCTACGCTGCCAAAGTATTCGCCGAGGTTATCCCCGCGCCAACCAAAACGCTGGTTGACTTTTTCGCGGAGTTCCTTCTTGGCGAAATATACCGCTAGTTCTGTGCCCAGGCTGGTTACTTCACGCTGCGTATAGATGATACGTGCGTGATTACGACTGTTGCCGTAGTAGTCGTCCGTGGACACGATGGCCCAGGTGGCGTTGGAGACGGCAATGTTCGCCGAGCCGGTGTAGTTGCCGTTCTCGACGTTGATGTAGTCACGGTAGTCCTCGCGCGTTGCCGTACCGTCAGTATCGACGTGGTAGTGCGCTTCACCCCAGCCGTTCCAAGCTGTAAAGCCTTTGAACGTCTGGTTCGGGTCCTCCCGCTTAACAGCGGTGATCCCGAATTTGTCCAGGAAGTCCTGGAACTTCTGCTTACGGAAATACGCGTAACGCTCGGTTACGCGCCCGCCCGAGAGACCCAAAATGCCATCCTGGAGCTTAAACTCCCGGTGGCAAATTGCCGGACCATCGGAGTAGTTGCGCTCGCAATGAGCAACAATCTTCCCCGGTGTTTTCTTAGACCTAGGAGGGACGACGGTTACTACCCATCCGTTCCCTTCGGCTTTCAGGCCGTCCTCAGAGGCGCCCTCGAAGTAGCGGCCGTTGATGTCCAAGATTTTGCCGTTCTTGATCTTCATCTGTAAAGTAGACATGGCATTCCTCCGCGTTTATTGCCCGCACGGCTTAATTTTCCGATTGGGCAGTCACCCAAACGGTTTAGCGAGGTTCAAATTTTGAGCCTCAGTAAACCGTCTGGGTGTGCGATGAGAATTAGCAACATGGTCAAGCTAGTGTAGGTTATTGGTAATGTTCATAAGCTTTTTCAAGCTTATGATACCATTGTAGCACAGAGTGTTGGAAAAGTCAATAGTTTTTATGCTTTTTTGACAAAAAATCGAGAACTTTATGGAATTTTGTTGTAAATTTAGGGTTGACACGGGGGAGGGGTGCGGTATAATAGGGGTATACAGATATTGACCGACCCGAAAAGGGGCGGGTTTTTCGTTTTGGAGGATTTGATGCGCAAGCGAAGTCGGTGACGAATGTCGGGATAAAAATCAAGGACAAAAGTCGCGGACGAGTTGCGGAGAGATGAAGTCGAGACGGAGGCCGCTGGAATTTGGGGAGGCGAAAGGAGAGAAATGGAAGATTTAGATTTGAAGCAGATGACTGCGATGGTGCAGATGATTGCGGAGGAGAAAGGGCTGCCAGAGGAGACGGTGCTGGACGTGGTGCAGATGGCGATCGCGGCGGCGTGGCGGCGGGATAATGGCGACCGCGAGATGAATGTGCGGGCGCTGCTGGATATGAATAGTGGGAAGGCGACGGTTTTTGTGAGTCGCGAGGTGATTGAGGATGGGCTGGCGTATAATCCGGCGACGGAGATTCCGCTCGAGGAGGCGAAAAAGCTCGATCCGGAGGCGGAAATTGGCGGGACCGTGGAGGATTCGACAGAGGTGACGAAGTTCGGGCGGGTCGCGGCGATGACGGCGAAGCAGGTGGTGATTCAGAGGCTGCGCGAGGCGGAGCGTGATGCGGTTTTGGCGGCGTTTGAGGATAAAATTGGAACCGTGATGACAGGGATTGTGGCGCGGGTGGAGCCGCGGCTGGTGAGGATTGACCTCGGTCGGGCGACGGGGATTATGCCGAAAAGTGAGCAAATCGACGGCGAATATTATACGGTCGGGGAGCGGATTAAGGTGTATATTAAGGGCGTCGAGCATGACGAGGCGAAGGCGCAGCTGATTTTGTCGCGCGGGAATGCGGCGTTTATTGAGTACCTGTTTAAGCAGGAGGTGCCGGAGCTGGAGAATGGCTCGGTGGAGATTAAGGGCATCGCGCGCGAGGCGGGGCGGCGGACGAAGATTGCGGTAACGTCGACGATTCCAGGGGTGGATCCGGTGGGGACGTTCGTGGGTGGACGCGGCGTGCGGGTGCAGGCGATTATGAACGAAATCGGCGACCGCGAGAAGATTGATATTATTAACTGGAGTGAGAATCCGTCCGAGTACATCCGCGAGGCGCTGTCGCCGGCGGAAGTGGCGAAGGTGGAAATTGACGGGAAGAAGGCGAAAGTTTATGTCAATGAGGACCAGCAGTCGATTGCGATTGGGCGCCAGGGGCAGAATGTGCGGTTGGCGTCGAAACTGACGGGATACGAGATTGATATTGAGCTGGCGAAGGCGCCGGAAAAGAAGAAGCGCAAGAGCGCGGAAGATTCCCTGTTGACGGCGTTGAACGAGGCGGACGGCGAGGAGACGGAGGGCGAGGAAGTGAATGGCGTTCCGGAAAGTGTCGAGAAGGCCGACGAAAAGGCAACCGAGGGGCCGGCGGAGGGGTTGAATGAGGTTGTCGAAGTTAATGATGAAGAGGAGACGAGCGGGGAGACGGAGTAAGGTTACAGATACAGGTAAACCCCGCTTTGGCGGGGTTGGGGGGATTAGAAAGGGCCCCGAAGGGCCCTTTGTGTGAAAGGAGTTTAGACGGCAGGGACATCAGCTGCAACATCAGCGTTACCCGAAGTACCGGAGCCTTCCGAGGCGTTAGCGTCATTGGAGACACTCGAGCCGTCGGAAGTGGCGAGGTCGTCAGAGACGTCGGCGTCCTCAACAATGTTTGCGCCATCAGTGGCGGAATTGTTGGGGATATTGGCGTCATCAGAGGTGGCGGGACTGTTAGAACTGCTGAGGTCGCCAGAGATGCTGGCGCCGTCGGGGTTACTGGAATTTTCGGAATTGTCGGAATCGTTGGGATTGTTGGAGTTGTTGGGGTTATCAGGATTGTCGGAGTTATCCAAATCGGAGTCGTCGGGAAGATCAAAGTTGTCCTTGATATACTGCTCGAGACGGCTAATCTGCTCTTCCCGAGTGGCGGTGTCTGCGTTCTTGTCACGGAAATCAGCATCTTCGATGGGGTTGCGGTTGATGAGGATGTCCTCAACATTGAGCTGAGAAGGGTTAATGACGAACGAGAGATCGCCGACGTTGTACTGGAAGTTTAAGACGTCATCAGCGCCGACAATGTTCGGGACGAGCTGGATTTGGTCAATGTTGAACACTAAATCCTGGTCGTCTTCAGGGTTGACGAGGTCATAATAGAGAGCCAGCACAAGCGTATCGGCAGGAAGCGGACGGCCTGGATAGGCTTCGTAGGTACCAAGCACCCAATAGTAACTGCCCATGCTAAAGCCATTACCCCAATAACCAGCAGCGTCACTCTGATAGGTCAGCTTGGAAGGGTCGTGATGAACCTTCATGCCGAGAGTAACCTTACTGTTGCTCTTCTGAACTTGCTCGATTTTGAGGTCGTTCAACTTGACTTTAATGACGATCTGGTCGCCCTCGCGGGAGGACTCCAAGTCGACATTGCACCACGGAGTCTTGCTTTTGACATTGTAGATGGTGGTGGTCGTAAGGTCGGAGTCGATGCGATAATTCTGCTGCTTATCGGCGTCGATTGTAACTGTAGTGGAAGCGGTATGAGTGCCAGGCCTGCTCGCGTCGATAGTGTCGGTATCTTCACTGTCAACCTGAGTAACAACTTGGATGTCGGAATCGACGAGACCGGTCAAGACAGGCTTAACCTTACCAGTAGTAAAATCATACTGCTGAGAAATCGTGACCGTAGCAGGAGTGATCTCGTACTCGACCGTCATGTCGGCGACCGGCTCATAACCGTCGGGAACCTGGAATGAAACAACATATTGATAAGTCCCAGCGTTAGTTGCTGCGCCAGTAGCGGTCATGGTGACGGGTTCGGGAACACCATTCAGGATCGGATGGTGTTCTTCGCCATCGTAAACGACCGAGAGGGACGCGGCGTCGAACTGCCAACTAGAGGTGTCAAAGACGAGAGGAGGATCGGGCTGATCGGGGTTATCCGGCTCGTCGGGATCCTTCGGGTCCTCGGGATCAGGATTGTCGGGGTCGACAGGATCGACAGGGTCCTTCGGATCCTCGGGGTCAGGATTGTCGGGGTTGTCGGGATTACTGGGATTGTCAGGATCCTCAGGGTCGGGGTTATCGGGATTCTCGGGGTCTTTCGGATCCTCAGGATCGGTAGGCTCGCTCGGGCGTGACGGTCTAGAAGAGCCGGAGCCACTGGGCCGAGAGGGCTTATTAGGCTGCTCAGGAGGATCGGGCTGATCGGGGTTATCCGGCTCGTCGGGATCCTTCGGATCTTCAGGAGTTTCCGGATTGCCAGGATTGTCAACATCTTCGCTGGGGAATTCTTGGCCATCATTAGACGGCGGGACATCAGTACCATTGCCACCAGAAGGAGGTTCCGATGCAGGAGGTTCTGCGACAGGAGGAGTAGGCTCCAGAGGAGCGACTGGCAAGTGAGGCCGCGGAGTGAAAGGCCGCGTTAGAACCTGGGAGGTACGACTGACAAGGTCCGCAGCTCGCTGATCAAGGCTTTGGGCGGAAATTGTGAGTTCCACCGGACCATCATAGAGCGGATTTTCGAGAGTCACTTCGATGCGGCAGGTGCCACTGCGCTGCGCCTTCAGGAAAATACTAAGGGTTTCCCTGTCACTAGTATCGGTCGCGGGCTCTTCTTGGTCCTCTACGGATGCCTCCAGGTAGGCGACAACCTCGGGGTCGTCTTCGGGCAGGATGGTAAGGATACCCTCCTCGGAGAATTCGATGTCAGAGACGTCCCAGCCAAGAGGCTTCGCAAGCTCAACCGGTAGAATCTGGAGCTCAATCAAGTCACCAGCGGAAAAAGTGAGTTCAGACTCGGAGAGGTGGAGCTTGTCGACGCTATTTGCGACGGCGGTCGGATCAGGTTCGGTGGCTTCAGAAACCGCATGGGCGGGGCTAGCAAGCGAAAGCAGGAAGCTCAGCGCTAGCACAAGGGGCAGTAATTTCTTCATGTTTTTCTCCTTTCAGAATGTAAAGGTTCTTCCCTTACGGGACGTACATTGGTGATTTGCCATAAGAAAAGCCTCGTACAAGACAAGACTTTATGGCAATCTGCACCAAAATGGCGCCAGATCGGGGGGGCGATTCTGACGCCATTTTGGTGGCGGGAGTTGGATTTGAACCAACGACCTTTTGGTTATG
>CAYTZL010000042.1:0-6416 GCA_964442535.1 uncultured Candidatus Saccharibacteria bacterium
CCATAAATTACTCTTCTATTTTACCATTCATAGTTTTAAATGTAAACCCCTATTTTAGCAAAGCCCGGACGAAGAGCCTGCGTGAATAAGTTTGTTGTGTTTCGAGCCAGTCGCCGGTACAGGTAATGAGTGTCATTGAGGCTACGCCTGGCTTTGGCGAGCTGAAGGCGGTGGTCATATAGTCGTTGGCGGCGTCGCCGATTTCTTGGCTGGTAGCGTCATGGACTACGTAGGTGAACTTGCGCCCGTCGCCCATTTCGATAACAATTTCGGCGCCAACGCTGATTTTCGGCAGATTACGAAAGATGCCGTTGCCTAAGTCTCCGCCGTGGGCGTTGATGATCGAAACGCCATTTGCTCCCGGTAAGGCTGAGTTAATATACCAGCCACTGTCGTAAATGTTGCGGGGTGTCGCCATCTCGTCGCCGTTAGTCAGGCCGACTTCGACGATACGTGAGTTATAAATCCCGAGACTGCGGATCGTAAGGTATCGAGGCTTATCCGGGGCGACGATGTATTCTTGGACTTCGGTAGTCGTCGGCTCGGTGTTGTCCGTTTCCTCTTCGGTCGTACTGGTAGTCTGAGAGTTCGGATTGTCGCGCTCACTTCCTTCCATTGCAGCTAAATAGTTATGCTCCCAAATCGCGACACGAGTAAAGAATAGCGCAAGTACTAAAATAATGCAGGCGAGAATAATATGCGGCGGCTTGACGTGAATACGGCGGACGGTCGGTAGTTTCAGGTCTTTGTCTGCGTGAGTATCTGCCTTTGTCGTCTTGGCATCTTTTGTCTTTTTCGCATTTACTGCTTCTGTATCGGTGGTCTTAGCGGTCTTCTTTTTAGTTTCGTTGTCGCCCATCACTTATCCCTCACTTATTTATATTCGTCATATGTTACCATTAATGCACGGGAGTTGAGCTGGCGAAGGTTTTCGAGTGCGACCGTAACGACAATGAGCAGCCCAGTACCGGAAAGCGACAAGCCTAGTGGAGCTCCCGACAAGATAATGAAAATGTAATCAGTAATAAACGGCAGCATGGCAATTAGGCCGAGAGCAAGAGAGCCGAATAGATTAAGCCGGTTAATCGTTTTCCCGAGGTACTCGGCGGTTTGCGCGCCAGGGCGGACTCCTTCAATAAAGCCGCCTTGTTTCTGTAAGTTGTCGGCGATTTCTTTTGTGTTAAAAATAATGCTGGTATAGAAGTAGGTGAATGCGACAACGAGAATAAAGTAGACAAGCGGATAGAAGAACCATTGCGCAGTGATACCGTTAGGATACATGGTTGTAAAATTGCTGGCGGAGGGGGCGGTGAAGAGCGTCATTAAGGTAGTTCCGAAGCTGTTGTCGGGGTTGATTGTCTGAAGGAGCTGACCAAGTAGCGCCGGTAGAGAAAGGAAAGCGGTAGCGAAGATAACAGGAATAACGCCGGCAGCGATAAGTTTTAGCGGGAGAATTGACTTAATGCCACCGTAGGAGCTATTTCCGTGGACTCTTTTGGCGTAGTTAATCGTGATAACTCTCTGTGCTTCGTTGAGTTTGACTAGGAAGTAAATAACTAGGAGTAGCGCAACTGCGAAGCCAAGCACGATCCAGAAGACGGTCGGATTAACTGGCAAATTAAACCAGCCGAAGAGTGATAGAGACCCATTCGAAGTATCAAAGAGTGCTGACCCGAGGCTAGCCATAGTAGTCGGTAGCTGCGAAATGATACTAGTGAAGATAATGAGAGAAATGCCGTTGCCGATTCCCTGTTCGGTCATCAACTCACCGAACCACATCAGGATCATCGAGCCGGCGACCATGGCAGTGACAGATAAGACCCAGTCGGCGGTAGTTGGCGTGTAGGCGAGGGCGGTGTTCGAGGCGATAACCGACTGATAAAGCATAAAGATGTAAGCAATAGACTGCACAATAGCTAGAGGTACCGTCAAAATACGGGTCCATTGGTTAATCTTGCGGCGACCAGCTTCGCCGTCTTGTGAGAGCTCTTCGAGTCGAGGAATAGCCTTAGTAACGAGCTGCACGACAATCGACGAAGTAATGTAGGGAGAAATGCCGACGAGCAGAATCGAGAACGTCGTCAATCCGCCGCCAGAAATCAAGTTTAGAAAGCTGCCGAAATCGGTGCGCTCGATCATGCGCTGGATAGCTTCTTGGAAAGTCGTCGGTTCACCAAGCGGGACGGGGATATGGGCGAGAAAACGATAGACGATCAGAAGTCCACAAATAATCAGGATGCGCTTAAGCATGCCACGGTTCTTCAGCGATTTAAAGATAGTTTTGAAATTCATAATTCTCTGCTTTTGTTCCCTTGTTGTTAGTATCAGTTTCCCACGTACTTTTTCTATTATATCACAAAATAGCCCTTTGGAAGGGCTATTTTGTAGAATGTGGAGACTTTTAATATATTCTCGCACGGTTTCCAAGACGGAAATACTCTATTGTCCGGTCTTTATTCGGTTTTAGCAGCGATTCTCTGTGGAATAGCAACTTTTTTGAAGCTTCCGCCAGCTTTTTGGATAGCTTCGACGGCAGTTTTACTGGCAAACTGAGTTTCGAGGCTAATTTTAGCGTTAAGTTCTCCGCGAGAGATAACCTTGACTTTGGTATAAGGATTCTCGATAAGACCCTTTTCGGCGAGAGTAAAGTTATCTACTTTGCCGGTGAGGTCATTAAGCCGGTCGGTGTAGACGACGGTAGCCTTTTCGTGGATACTCTTAAAACCTTTAAGCTTTGGGATAGCTTGCATGATTGCGCGCTGACCGCCCATGAAGCCGGCCGGCATCTTGCGATGTCCGGTACGAGCTTTTTGACCCTTAGTACCGCGGCCGGCGGTTTTACCCTTGCCGGCGGAGATACCGCGACCAGCACGAGTCGGTCGGGTATTCTTATTAACTTGTAGTTCGTTATACTTCATTACTTATCCTCCTTTGTGGCGGATTTGGCAGCAGTCTTTTTCGCTGGCTTTGCGGCCTTTTTGTCGGCTTTGTTGGCGTTGCCGACCCACTGGTCGCGCGGGACTTGCTCGCGAAGACCGTCGATAACGGCGTAAGCGATGTTGACCTTGTTGGTGCTGCCGAGGCTCTTTGAAATCAGGTTCTTAATGCCGGTCAAGCCGATAATGCTTCGAACGACGCCACCAGCGATAATCCCAGTACCAGGCGCAGCTGGTTTCATGAGGACGTTGGCGCCGGTGGAGCGAGTTTCAACTTCGTGGCAGATCGTCTCTTCATCCATATTGAATTCGATCATGTTTTTCTTAGCTTTAGCGGTTGCCTTTTGGACGGCACTAGTTACATCTCCGCCTTTAGCGATACCGATGCCGATTTTGTTCTTATGGTTGCCGATTGCAACGAGAGCCTTAAAGCGCATGCGGCGGCCGCCCTTAACGGTGCGAGAGACGCGGTCGATGTTGATCGTAACGGTATCGAACTCCTTCGGAGCGGTGTCGAGGTTACGATTGCGATCGCGGCGGTTGTTGCGGCGAGGCATGGCGCGTCCGTTGATGTCTTTCTGTACTTTTCCAGCGGCAACCTTGTCGGTCATTTTGAGCGTACCGGCTTTGTTAATGACCTGTGCGGTTTTGTCGGTGTCTGTCATTAGAACTTCAATCCTTCCTTGCGGGCGGCATCTGCGAGGGCAGACATGCGGCCAGCATATAATTTTGCGCCACGGTCGAAAATGACGGTCTGGATCTTGGCCTTTTTGGCCTTAGTGGCGATTTCTTTACCGATTTGAGCGGCGAGCTCTTTTTTGCTACCGGAGAGCTTGCTGCCAATAGTGGTAGCGTAAACTAGAGTAGTGCCTTTATCGTCGTCGATGAGTTGAGCAATAATGTGCTTGTTGCTAATATTGACGCTAAGGCGCGGGCGTTCGGCGGTACCATGAAGCTTTGCGCGGGTGCGCTTTGCACGAAATGAACTATTCATTATTTCTTACCAGCCTTTCCTGCCTTGCGAAGGATTACTTCATCGGCATATTTAATACCTTTGCCCTTGTATGGTTCAGGCTTCTTTAGTGCACGAATTTCGGCGGCGACTTGTCCGACCTTTTGTTTATCGATGCCGCTAACCGTAATGGTCATCTTATCGGTCTTAAGCTCGACTCCTTCCGGAGCGGAGTACTTAACCGGGTGCGAAAATCCGAGGGCCATTTCAATGTCCTTCGGGCCGCCGCTAAGGCGAAAACCGACACCGTTAATCTCGAGCTTCTTCTCGAAACCTTTAGTTACGCCCTGAACGGCATTGTTTAGGAGCGCGCGCTGAAGGCCATGCCAAGCGCGAGATTTCGGCTCGTCATCGTCGCGAGTAACGGTGATGACGTTGTCGGCTACGGTTACTTTAACATTTTCTTGAAGCGGGACGTTGAGTGAACCTTTCGGTCCAGCGACAGTAATTTCTTTGTCGCCGACCGTGATTGTCACTCCCGCCGGAACTTCGATGGGTTGTTTTCCGATACGACTCATGTTTCCCTTTCTTAACTTTATATTCTCTGTATTTTAGCACAGAATACCGGGAAAAGCAAGGAAAAAAGTTAAAAGCTTGACTTTTATGGAAATGTGTGCTATAATGAAGAGATAAGCGTTAGAAAACTCCCTCGAGGGGGAGTTTTCTGCTATTCTTGTAGAAGTCTAGTAGACCTTCACCAAGATTTCGCCGCCGAGGCGTTGCTTCTTGGCTTCGCGGCCGGTCATGATGCCCTTCGAAGTGGAAATCAAGACAATCCCGCGGCCGGATTTGACGACTGGAATCTCTTCAGCGCCAGCGTAAACGCGGCGGCCAGGTTTCGAGACTTTCGAAATTTCGCTAATGCGAGCCGGTTGTCCTTCTTGGCAGATGACTACGTGCAAGACGTCGCGAGGCTTGTTCTCCTCAATATCGTAGCTATCAATGTAGCCGGCGCTCTTGAGGCCTTCCGTGACGGCGACTTTGAGCTTTGAAGTCGGGACGCGGATTTCGGTTTTGCCAACCATGATGGCGTTGCGAATGCGAGTAATGAGGTCGGCAATTTGATCAGTTGATTGTAATGACATATTTCTCTCCTTCCCTACCAACTACTCTTAGTGACGCCCGGAATTTCGCCTTTAGAGGCTTTTTCGCGGAAATTAATACGGCTGAGACCGAAGTGGCGCATGTAGCCACGCGGGCGGCCATCAAGCATGTCGCGATTCTTAAGGCGAGTCGGACTGGCGTTGCGCGGGAGCTTCTGAAGCCCCTCGAGATCGCCAGCGGCCTTGAGCTCGGCGCGTTTATCTTTATATTTTTCGTACATTTCGCGTCGTTTGGCGTCGCGGAGGACAGCGGATTTCTTAGCCATTATTTGCCTCCTTTCTCAAACGGCATCCCAAATGCTTCTAGCAACTTAGTGCTCCCTTCTTTAGATCCATTTTTAATGATAAAAGTAACTTCGAGACCATGGAGGACCGACGAATCTTCGAAAGTGATTTCTGGGAAGACGGTTTGTTCTTTGAGGCCGAGGCTGTAATTCCCTTGCTTGTCAAAAGCATCGCGAGAAACGCCATGGAAATCGTGAACGTGCGGTAGGGCGACGTTGACGAGGCGATCGAGGAATTCGTACATTTTATCATTGCGTAGAGTGGTCAGGTAGCCGACCGGCGCACCCATGCCCTTGCGAATTTTGAAGCTAGCAATCGACTTCTTCGCGAGGCGCGAAGTCGGTTCTTGGCCGGTAATCTTGCGCAGAGTCAGCTCGACGGTCTCGGTAAAGCGCTTATCTTCGCGCTTTTTACCGACGCCGCTTGAAACGACGATTTTTTCGAGCTTTGGAACTTGGTTTACGTTGTCAAGACCGAGCTCCTTCTGGAGTTCTTTAACGATTTTTTCGTTATATTGTTGCTTGAGACGTGGAGTAATTTTGCCTGCCATTACTTATCCTCCTTTTTGAGGTTAGAGAAGTCGATGCCGACATGGACAGTCTTCTTGCCGCCTTTTGGATTGTACTGGGTAGCGCGGACATGACGCTCGCGAACTTCGATATCCTTGAGGAAAGCCTTGTGAGCGGCACGGTCAACTTTGACGATGCTAGCCACTTCGCCTTTGTGATCGCCGGCGATAACCTTAACTCGGTCGCCTACTTTTAAACACTTTGCCATTAGAGGACCTCCGGAGCTAAGCTGATAATCTTGTTAAACCCGAGTTCGCGGAGCTCGCGCGGCACTGGGCCGAAAACGCGCGTACCTTTCGGTGTTTTGTCGTCGTTAACGAGGACAGCGGCGTTGTCGTCGAAACGAATCGTGCTGCCATCGGGGCGACGGATCTGTTGCCGGGTGCGGACGATAACGGCCTTAACGACGGCTTTTTTCTTCACGTTGCCAGTTGGGCTGGCTTCTTTAACGCTGCAGGTGACGATATCGCCAACGCGGGCGTACCTTGCGCGCGTACCACCGAGGACCCGG
>CAYTZL010000043.1:0-6287 GCA_964442535.1 uncultured Candidatus Saccharibacteria bacterium
ATACGGGCAAGACCCATGTCTATCAGTGGTCCATTGAGAGCGGGGAGTACGCCACTTTGGTCTTTGAAGTGACGAACTACTCCGCCGGGATTGAGATACTGCAATCGGTGGAGACCAGTCCGGGTCTGCTTGACTAAAAATACACATCTGTTACTCAAAGTGAGCTAAGAAAGGAAGAAAATCAATGAGCATTTTTGATCAGTTAAAAAGTAAAGCAACGATAGTGGCAGGCACCGCCATTAACAATTTGGGAAATAAGAGAGAAACCTTTATCTTTCCTGCACTGCCAGAAAGTGTAGAACAGATGAAAACGCTGCCAGAGGCAGCGATGGACACACCCTTCAAAACGGCGTCGCTGACTGTCTGCGCCCTGTGCGCCTTTGCTGCAGATCAGGCTGTGGGAATAGATTTACTGAATTTCCTGCGCGGGCCTCGTCCGCTGACCGGTCAGGATATTTCTTTTATCAAGGATCGTTTCCGGGGAGGAGCCCGCAATTATATCATCTTCTCTTACTTCGGCGGTGCGAAACCGGAGAACGATTACACTCCTTCCCAGCCCTATACCGTGACGGTCACCTCGGACGCTCATTCCTTTGATGAGCAGGGATATGCGAGGCTCTATATCGCCTGCGGCGGTGCAGACAGCCCACGTCCGGTCAAGCTGAGGAAAAAAGGAGACGGGCAGTGGTGCCTGTGGGAGCAGTACCTGCTGACCGATATCCGTCAGCCGAAAGCCGACGACCCCTGGGCGTAAAAGGATGTCTTCTGATGGGATCCGGTTACAGGAGGGAGGAAAATGCAATGAAAATGAAAAAGATTTCAGCAATGCTGCTGGCACTCATGATGGTTTTATGTTTGACCGCCTGCGGAAACAGAGGAGCGGGTTCGGAGGAAGGCGAACCCGCCGCTTCTGCTGAAAAAGAACAGACTGACGCTGATTCTCAGGCGGAATCTCCTGTCACGGATTCCTGGGAGGAAATACCCGCTGCGGAACAATCTGATACGGACAGCCCAGTAAGAACGCTTCACCTTCTCTCCGGGGAAGCTCTTCAGTGGGGAGAGGATGAGATAGACGGAGAGTATGTCTGTCTGGGAAGTTTCCGCGTCCCGCTCATCAGCCTTGCCGATGACGAAAAGGAGCTCTATCCCGGATTGCAGAGCGCCCTTGAAGATTTGGCGGCAGAGCAGTATGAGGAGCGTCTTTCCGTCTTTGAGGAGGCAGTGGAAGGAGTGCGTGAAGGGCTTGGTGACGGCGTATCTGTGGATGAGATGGGAAGCTGTTTTGTATGGGAGGATGTGCGGGTAAGACGGGGGGATGAGCATGCAGTCAGCCTTCTGTTCGAGGGCAGCGGATATATGCCCTACATTCGAAATACGGAATTTCACTATTGTCGGTCAGCGTCTTTTGATACCGAGACGGGAGAGAGGCTTTCTCTGAAAGATGTGGTAAACGACGTAAGCGCCATACCTGCGCTGATTGAGAAGAGGCTGGATGACTGTTATCCCGATTGGAGGAATCAATCATATGATTATGTGAACCTGGAGGATTGCTTTGAGGAGGGAAATGATTGGTGGGAGAGTTTTGAGTGGACTCTTGAGTACAACAGCATTACCTTTTATTTTCAGGCAGAGCAGATTTTCTGGTATCCTGTGACAGCCACCATTTCCTTTGACAGTGCACCGGGGCTTGTAAAGGAAGAATACACGCAGACTCCCAGGTACTACGGCATCGAGCTTCCGGCAGACACAGCCTGGCTTAATCTGGACTGGATTTCTGATTATCGGGATTTTTATGAAGAAATATATGATTATACTGCCATACGCCCAACATTTCTTCATACATCGACGGGAGACTATCTCAATATGGAATACGGTGCGGATGAGCTGTATGTGTTCGATACCAGTTCCAAATTATTTACAACGGATGGAAAAGAGGTACAGAATCTGACATATCAGGGTTTCCTTGGCGATGGGGAGAATTACAGAGAAAGCATAACCCAGTGGTGGCGGGTTTTGACAAGCCCCGTAGAGGAAGCAGTTGCCGGGGATAAAGAGATAACTTCTGAAAATCATGGTGGTGAGGAACACGATTCTGATCCCTGTTATGCGCAGATGGAGAGCCAGCCTTTTGACGAACAGGTGGTGGCAGGGACATTCTGGACTGGAGTTTATGCAGAAATTCCCGAAATCGGTAATTCTTTTTATCTTCCCAGGACAGATGCTGACGGAGAAAAAGCAAATGTCTCTATAACAATCCATGCTGACAAAACGGGCGAAATAGATTATTATGGCGAGAAAATAGGATTTACATGGTACTGTGACAGCCAGCACAGTATAGACATTGAAATGGACGATGGATATGGTGCCAGTGCTTTTTTGGTGGCTGAAGAAGCGGAAGACAGCAAAAAATTGTTTTATCTGCAGCTTTGTATTGGAGAAGAAATAATATGGATGTATGAAGATTAACCGGGGAGAGGAACAGACAGGAGATACAGCGAAGCCTGTCGATTTTGGATAATGTTATGGGAGAAATAAGAAATATGGGAAAGAAACAAAAGAGAACGATAAAACGAACCGTTTCCGCACTATCGACAGCGGCTATACTGCTGATGGTCATGACAGCCTGCGGGCGGCAGGCAAGTTCCCAGACGGAAAACGCAGAGGGGAAGAACCTTTCATCTGTGCCGGAGAATTTCCAAAAGCAGGCGGAGAGTGAAGGCGGTGAGAATACTGCAGCGGAAGGTGAAAGCGGTGAGAATACCGCATACCCAGGCCGGGAGGTAACTGTCACCGAGCTTTACAGCGTGGATGATGAGATAGTAAACGAAGAGTATGATTATGTGGTCGAATATTCCTATCATGTGCCACAGATTGATGATGATACGCCGGGCGCGGCGGAAATCAACAGTGAAATCGCCGCTGTATACGGCGGACTTGTGGAGAGGAGCCTGAAAGAGATAGAACAAGGGGAGCTGACAGGCTGTGCCAGTATCACCTACGAGGCTTATCAGAGCGGGGATATTTTTTCCCTGGTATTGCTGTGCACCGAGTATTTCGGGGGATATGAAGAGTATGGCACTTATAGTTATGACACGAGGGAAGGTGTGAGGCTTGGGAACGAGAAGGTTCTTGAAAAGAAAGGCCTGACCGGGGAGGAATACCTGTCTGCCCTGCGCCGCGCTGCGGCAAAATACTATGACAACCTCTATTTTAACCAGTGGGACGAGATGGGAGAGTGGTGTCTAGCAGGTGCCTATCAGGAACGACGGGCTTTTACGGTATCGGAGCGGAATATCACTATGGATCTGCCTCTTTATATCGATAACAGCGGCAAGCTGCATACAATAGTTCCCATTGGCAGCCACATCGGAGCAGACTGGCTGAATGAGATCATTACACCTGAATTCCAACAGGAAGATATGGATGTGGAAACTGTAGAATACATGGACTTTCTGACGGTAAAACGGCAGGGAAGCAATGTTACGCTACGCTTTAAGAAGACGGATTACTTCAATGAACTGCTGGCGGCTACCTCTTATTACACATATGATGAGGTTACAGTGCCTTATGGGAAAGAAGTTGAAGTGAATGGACTCTATGGCGACTATACCCGCATTTTCTGTGAGGGTATCGGCGAGATGGGGGCACCATACCTGTTTCTGCTGACTGAGGAAGGGCGTGTAGAGTATATCAATGTCATGGGTTGCCTGTATGCAGGGTATTTCTGCGCCAACGGACCATTGCTGGGCGCAGCGCAGGTAAAGGATTTTGAACTGGGCGAAAACGAGATAGGCTACCAGATGATTTACGCCGTTACCGGGAGCGGAGAAAGAATCGACCTGAGTGAAATGATATGGGGCAATATGGGAAACATAGCATATGATCTTTTGGATTGCAGCTGGGGAACCGGCAGCGGCGTGGAGGATGGCCCGGAGCTTTTTTTGAGGAATGACAGTGACGGCTTTCTTTCCTTTGAATTGATGTACAATGTGCCTGGTGAGGAGTACCGCACGGGTATTGACGGTTCTTTTACTTATCTGGGGATTACAGAACAGGGGGTAGTTTATCACTATGTAGGAAACGGAATAAACAGCAACGGTCCCGTATGGCAGGGGGCGGTCGCACTGTATGTGGAGTCCGATTACAGTGGGGAGGAACCGATCACTTTGCTGTATGTGACAGAACTTGGCGGCAATCCGCTTTTTGAAGGCGAGACCGGAGATGTGACAGTGCTCTTGCGGACTTTTGGATGACATCTTTCGTATTGCGAAAAGGGAGGATTTTACAATGAAAAGTAGTTACAAAAAAATGATTGCAGGGTGTATTGCCCTGTTGGTGGTTCTTGCGGCATCCGGATGCGGGGCAGGAGAATCTGAGCCTGTACTGGATGATGTGGAGGCGAAACAGGGGGATGTGGTTTCAGATATGGCAGATTCTCCTGGTGCGCTTATGGAGAAACCGAAGGAAACAGAACCGAAGGAAGCAGCGCAGATGGATGCATCGGCTTATGGTGAAATACTGGAGCGCTTTTACACGATCATTTCCAATCCTTATGAGGATTATGACGATGTTCCCGGGGGAATGGGAGTGTCGGAGGCGGCCAGAAACACAGGGGACAGTGCGCTGGATGCCATAGGATACATCATCGAAGATATCAGCGGCGATGGCGTTCCGGAATTGATGATAGGCACCCAGCCGGAGTACGGCCAAATGGTGAATGCAGTCTACACGCTGGTGGACGGCAAGCCCCAATTCGTCTTTGCGGGGTGGTACCGCAATATGTATGTCTATTGTGGCGATGGAATTTTCTATAACTCCGGTTCAGGCAGTGCGTCAGAGAGCTGCATTGGAAGATTCTCTATCACACAGGACGGGACGGCCTTAGAATGTCAGGAATTTCTTTTCACTCATCTCGATGAGGATTCCGGAGACATCCAGGTTTATTATAACACTACAGGGAGCTGGGACCCTGCGGAATCGGAGGATGCGGATATGTCTGAGGAAGAGTTTTGGATGAGGGAACTGCCGGCAGGTGCTCTGACATTGACCCCATTTTCCGCTTTCGGTTCGGAGAAAGCGGCTGTTATGGTTCAGTGGCTGGAGGAAGCGGGGAATCTGGCAGAGTATGATGAATGTTCCATTGCCTTCGGGAAGGATGGACTTTCCTACATCGTTTTCATTCCGGAACATCCGGTAGAGGAGTTTTGCGTGCTTTCTCTTACTGTGGCGGATGTAAGTGAATCCGGAGATATAGAGTTTGAGGCTTATACAGAGACGCCTGCACTTGATGGCCGTCTTGAGAGGCCCCTTGTAGTAGAGCTTTCCTTCGCGGGGGATATTCCCCAGTACGGCTTCCAGTATGAAGATGAAAATGGGGATTTGCGGCGTTTTGCCATAGAGGTAAGCGGCAGGGATGGTTCTCTTGTGGTGCGGGAGGCAGACCGGGAATGTTTCGGTTTTGTGCTCAGAGGAGGAAGTGAAACAGAAGCGGAACATGACAGGATTCCGGTGCTGACTCCCGGATATCTTCCCTTTGACGATATGGAATCCGTTGTTTCTGAAGACCACAATCCGGACGGCGGTTACTATTATGAGGATATGACTAATGGCGGAACAGCGGTGGTGATCCATTGTGCTTATGTCAGTATGAGCGAGGAAGCGGAGGTAGATTTAGAGGATTACATCGCGAGCTGCGCAGAAAGCCTGTCAGCTTACGAGACAAGAGATTTCTCTATTGAAAAAAATGAAACTTACACCGAAAATTTAAGCTGGGCCGGTTATCCTGTTTATATTGTGCAGTTTACTACAGGATGGAATGAGGATACCCGCATCTGGAGAGTTTACGCCACGGAGGCCAATGGCTATATCTATTTGTATGCTTTCAACTTATGGGCAGAAGAGGCATGGGAGCTGGAAGACAGGGTATGGGAGGTTTTCGATGAGATGACGTTTTCCGATTAAGATACGAAAATTGTTCAGGAACCGGTATAGAAAGATTTGGCTTAATCATCTACCCGGAAGAATAGAGGGGGAACATAAGTTTGGCTTTAAATATAAGAGCATCCGGATAAATCTATGGCCTGGCAAAAGGGAAAAGGCAGGTGATAAAGTATAAAGAAAATAGAGATTATTATGAGAGAGATTGAAGAAACCAATCATATATCGGAAACTGTTTTGGTATCTTTTTCAGATGTAGAGGCTATTCTGACCGATACATCGAAAGACGTTCTTTCCTTTTCCGGATTGGATATTTTTGTAAAAGAGCAGACTGTATGCAAAGATGGCCT
>CAYTZL010000044.1:0-5965 GCA_964442535.1 uncultured Candidatus Saccharibacteria bacterium
AAGCAGGTGGAGAAGGATATGGATCGGGATAATTGGATGAGTGCGGAGGAGGCGAGGGGGTACGGAATTGTCGACGAAGTGATTGGGTAGGGCTTGTTATCTTTGGCTATTTCTTCGTTAGATCCTGTGAGTGCTCCCTCGCCGTACCTTAAGTACGGCTCGGTCCGCTCCTCGAATCTGCCTCGAACTAGCTCAAAGCTAATGAAGCCCTGGGGCTAGGCTGGTCAGGAGTTTTGAGTGGAATAATGTCTTTGTGTGCAGAGGAGACAGAGGAGGATGATGAAAGTGATAATCATGAGAATGATGAAGGAGACGGCGTAGAAGAGGTTGTAGAAGGTGACGAAGTCGGCGGCGATGGAGAAAGTGCTGCCGATGGGGGAGGTGGCGGCGGGAGTGGAGTCGAAGAGAGTGGTAGTGACGGAGGTGTCGGCGGCTTGTTTGAGGTAAGATTCGGCGGAGGTGAAGTTGTCGAATTTAGCGATTGTGGAGTGACTGGCGGTGAGGGTGCCGAGGTCTGTGAATTCTTCGGCGCGGATAGTGGCGGCGAGGAAATTGGGGATTTTGGCGGAACCGTCGTTCACGAGATAAATTCCATCAAGGTTCGGAATTGTGCCGACAACGGAGAAGGCAGCGTCGGGGGCGAGTTCTTTAAGATAGTCGAGTTCGGATTGGCGGGAGGCGTCGGTAGGGATGACGATCGGGAAGTCGGTGTCGGAGAGGTTGTCGAGGTTGACGGTAAGGAAATCGGTAACGACGGATTCGTCGATGGTGCGGACGGGGAGTTTGAGCTGGTAGAAAGTGCTAGAGCCGACGATTTTGCCGTGGTTAGACTGGATGGCGTTGGCGGTGGTGCTTGGAATGGGGGTTTGGGAGCTAGGCTGGAAAACGCTAGAGTTTAGCTCGTCGGGAGTGAAGTGTTGAGCGGAAGTGGTGGCGTTGAGGTAGACGGAATCTTTGGTTTCGCTGACGCTGCGGTCGATGAGGCAGGAGCGGACGATGTGGGAGATGAGAAAGACGCCAATGAAGGCGACGAGAAAAATGACGATAGCGGTAATGCTGAATTTTGTGCAGAGGTTAGAGGTTTTTGGTTTTTGAGTAAGGTTTGATGATTGTTTCATAATACTTGTGATTATAGCATAAGGGGCGGGTTTGAGGATAGGGGATTTTTGGGGTTGACAAAATGAGAAATGTGTGATACAATGGAGGGATAGGCCGTTTTTGTCGGCAGTACGTTAACAGAGTAGTTTAGTTGGAAGATGAGACGGAAAGTCGGCGGAATGGCAAAACACACAGGATGGCGAGACGTGTAAAGGAGTGTTGAGAATGTCAATCATGGTGCTAAGCAGGTTAAAATCGAAATCGAGGAAGATACTGAAGGTGGTGTCAGGAGAACAGGCGTCGGAGGAAAGGAAGCTAGCGGCGTTTGTGGGAATTGCTGATGATGAAGATGCGAGGAATATGCTGGGTGCTGGTTTGATGGCGCTGGATGGTACGTTGACGCATTGGGTACCGTTAGATCAGGTGGATCCAGCGAGTGCGTGGCGGGCGATGCAAATTTTGGATCGTTTGCTGGTGGTGCCGAAGAATCTGAGTTGGGTGCCGAGTGTTAGTACGTGTTGGGCTTTTGATGCGAACAGAGTGGTTGCGAGCATGATGTTGAATGGAACCGTCTCGGAAGAAGTCTATGAAAATATTCAGACTTCGATTTCGGAGTTGCCGGAAGAATTACAATTGAAGATTATGCAGATCCATGGTGGCAGAGGGAGCGTCATTAGAAATGAGCCAAAGCGAGTGCTGAAGCTACGCTGGCTGCGGGATGAGATTTTTGCGTTTGGTGTGCCGGACGTGGAATTAGATCGGATACTGGAGGTTTGCAATCGGCCGGAGAGTGGCGTCAAAGTAGACACGATTACGCTGAATGAGGAATTGAGAATTGGTGCAATTTGGGATACGAAGGAAGTGATGAGGACGTTTAGGCTGAAGAAAGAAGAAGAGGGGCGGTGTATGGGGCTTCACGATTGGATTAATTGATGGCCGAGAATCTTTACGAAATGTTTTCGGGAAGGCTAAACTACGGATTTTACGATGCCGCTGGCGGTTGCTGGCGGCATTTTTGTGATAGAATAGAAAAAGGAAAAAAGGAGGGAAAATGAAAGTTTTGTGGACAGACGGAAGTGCGAATCCGAATCCGGGGCCGGGGGGATTTGCGGTAATTGAAAAGGGGAAGCCAGTGGTTTTGGGGGCGGAGGAGAAGTCGACGAATATTCGGATGGAGGGGCTGGCGCTGATTGCGGCGATTGAGTATGCGGCGGGGGAAGCGTGCGAGATTCACAGTGATTCGGAGTTTTGGATTAACGTGGTGACGAAGTGGGCGCCGGGGTGGGAGCGGAGTGGCTGGAAGAAGAAGTCGGGGGAGATTAAGAATTTGGATTTGGTGAAGAAATTGTGTCAGCTATATCGGGAGAATCCGGTGGAGTTGGTGTGGGTGAGGGGGCATGTGGGGACGGAGTATAATGAGTTGGCGGATATGTGGGCGAATAAGGCGAGGATGGGGGAGAGGGTGTAGGAACAAAAATAGAAATATATTAAACTAAGTAAAGTATTTTTTCGAGACCCGCGAACGCGCCCGTCCGCACGGGGCGTTCGCTCTTCGCGGTCAGCGTGACCGCTCTTTCAGTCTCTCGAAATACTTTACTTAGTTTATAGTTTATCTGTTCCTACACCCTCTCCGTTTTTTCTTCAAATAAACTAGTTGTTTTTCTATTTATGACTTTGTTCCTACACCGCCTCCGTTTTTTCTTTAAATAGGCTAGTTGTTTTTTAGTAGTGATTTTGTTTCTATACTCTCTACTCCATCCTTGCCAGTTTTCATTGACATAAGCGGTATATGATATGTGAGTGATTGACGTTGGTGGGGAAATTGATGGTGTGTATTGACTTTTTGTGTTGGTAGTGATATTGTGGAGGTAGAGGTTATATATTAAACTAACATTGGGAGTTAAAATGCGAGGAATGCAGAAGGCGGTGGTGCTGTTGGCAGTGATGCTGGGTGGGATTATGACGATGAATGCGGCGAAGGCTGGAGCGGTGGAGAAGGGGGATCTCGAGATTGCAATTAAGAAGGCGGAGCTGGCGGTGCTGATGGTGAAGTCGCCGGAGTTTGATGCGCAGAAAACTTATCTGAAGGATCGGGTGGCGATGGGGAAAAAGGCAGTCCTGAATTTTGATGGGTATAGTAATGAGAATTTGAGTGAGTTGGTGGCGACGCTGGAGGAGGGGGCGCGGGCGCTGAGGTTGACGGCGGGGGTGGATCGTATCGAAGTGGACGAGGATGATGCGGTGGCGAGTGCGGCTACGGGGACGGGTGCGGACGATGTAGCAAAGATGGCGAGCAGAGCGGCGGAGAGTACGACGGCGATTGTGCAGCAGAATAAGGCGACAAAGGCCGCGACGGCGCAGAATGCTGGGAAGGCGGAAGTAGTTAAAACGGTAACCACAGCGAATGCGGCGGAGCAGAAAACGGTGGTGGCGAACACGAATAGTGCGTCGGAACAGGCTACGAAGAGTGGGGTGGTATCGGAACAGATGAAGGGTGAGACAACGAGGGGAGCGAGCGAGGGGGGCAGCCAGGGTACGGAAGATGGTCAGAAGGAGAAAAATGTGGAAGTGCCGCGGACTGGTGGTGAAGAGGAAGCTGGACCTTCGACGGTGGCGGTAGCGATTACGGTGGGGGTGATTGTGGGGCTGTCGGCGTTTGGTGCGGTGGCGATTGTAAAAAGGATGAAGAAAAATGTCTAGGATTAAGGTGATGATGCGGCCGAGTGTGAGGCAGCGCGTCAATGTATTATACGGCGGCAGGAAATAGTAAAGTTGCTTTTATCATCTTTTCTTGAGGCGCGTCCACGACGCCCGCCGTCGCGGGGTCGTGGCGCTAATGCTCGTCGTAACTCCGCACCCTCTTCGAAAAGTGATAAAAGCAACTTTGTATATTCCTGTCATTATATTTATATGTCGCACTGAGTTATATGAAATATAATTTATTTCTATGCTATAATGAGATTATGAAAGTTTTGGTGGTGAAGAGTTGGCTGCGAAATCGGGAGGGGTTTGATATGCGGCTGGCGGGGATTGGGATGGAGATGTCGCCGGTGATTTGGCAGCATGAGCGGGTTTATGTGCCGCATGGTTATCGGCGGGGGCAGAATTTTGCGCGGCTGATGCTGAGGACGGAGATTCGGACGCCGGAGGAGCCGGCGACGTATGCGGTGAGATTGAAACGGCATATTGAGGATAGCGGGGTGGACTTGGCGTATAGTTCGACAGTTGTTGAATATACGGAGGTGATGGAGATGATTCATCAGCTGGGCTATCGGAAGGTGGCGGAGGTGAGCCGGCAGCGGCAAGAGCTGTGGCTGGACGAGCGGACGGCACTGTTTGTGGACGAAGTGGAGGGCTTGGCGGGGGCTTTCTTGAAAATTGAGGCGCAAGTGGACGAAAATGAGCCGATTGAGCCGTTGCGGAGGGATTTGCATAAGATTTTGCGGATGTTGGGGCAGGAAACGATGCTGGTGCAGACCTATGCGGAGCTGCTGAATTACGCGCCGGAGGAGATTGTGGTGCCGGAAGAGTAGGGGGGATTTGGTGAGGAAGGCGGTTCTGAGAGTGGTAGAGATTAGGGGTTGACTTTTTAGGGCGTATGGTGTATAATTAGAGATGGAATAGGTTGGCTAGACGGCTGATCTGGGTTTGGTTGCTAAAATTTAGCTAATTGAGCCGGGATAAGCGTTTTGGCAGCCTAAAGCACTTTAATTTAAGGGGGTTTAAACATGTTGAGTCTAACGGGAAAAGCAAAAGAATGGATGGGCGTCACGTCTACTGCTGACAGGTTCGTGAAAAGTCCGGCGTATGAGCGTGTTTCGCTGGTTGACAAACAGCAAGCGCTGGAGTTTCTGCGGAGCTTGGACGGGCCGTTAATCCAGGTTCGGATTACGGATGCGTTAGGCATTAAGCTGGACGGGTCGGTGATTCCGAATGTTGATTTGTTCGAAAGGGCGGCGCTTCGCGTCGCTATGGATCAGGCGTCGGAGGCGGTGCGGCAGGAGTTTGTGGCGCAACTGGCGGGAATCATTCGGCAGGAATATCCACAGTGGAAGCTGTTCGGGGTGCGATTAGACCTGTTTGGGCGAATGAAGCTGGTTTTTGCTCATTTGCCCACAGGTGAAGTCTGCGGAGTGGTTCTCGAGAATGGGGTGGATGGTGTCGATTTCCTGTACCAAGTGCAATTTCTGGTGAAAGGCGTGCAGGGAGGGCCGGATCTGCTCTACGAGGCGACTTATAGCGCTGTGTGGCTTGGAGAGGATGAAGACGGCAAGGACGAAATTGCTGTTAAATCAGATTTTCTGATGGCGGTTTTAGGTAAATAACATGTTGAATTTGCCCGGGCGGTTGCTCGGGCATTTTCTATGCTTGCTATCCTCGTGGCGGTTCGCCTTCGGGTTCGGAGAGGAGCTTTTTGGACTTGATTTCGTAGCGGCGGCCGTTGACGGGGGAAACGAAGTAGTCTTCGGAGAGGAGGTTGACGAACATGGTGAGGTCTTTGTCGTCCATGATGATGATCGAGCCGTCGTCGTCGGTCATGAGTTCGAGCTGCATGTCGTCGGCATAGTCGACGAGTTTTTCTTGGGGCATTTCGGTGGCGATGTCAAGGGCTTGGAGCTTTTTGACGAGAGGTTTGCGGTCCTGGAGAAGGGAATTAAGAGTAAGGCCTTCGGCGAAGGAGAGCTTGTATTTGTTGGTGATTTCTTTGGCTTTTTCGTCGGCGATGACCTGGGACTTATAGTCGTATTGGAAGAGGTTTTCGAATTTGCTTTGGTTGAAGATGATGACGGTGCCGTCGATGATGGCGACTTGGTTGTCGTCGGGCATTTTAAGGGCGACTTCGGCGGAAAAAGGCTCGAAGCTCTCG
>CAYTZL010000045.1:0-5909 GCA_964442535.1 uncultured Candidatus Saccharibacteria bacterium
AGTCCCTTATTCTTTGTGCGGGGCGGCAGCGTCACTCCGGGTAACAGCATCAGCTACGCTGGCCAGGGCGGTGAGTACTGGTCCTCCCGAGCCTACTCACGCGCGCTCGACGCCTACGAGTTCATCTTCAATGCTAGCAGTGTCTCTCCGTCCAGCAGCAACTATCGCTACTTCGGTCAGTCCCTTCGCTGCCTAATCCCGGTGAGTTAGTTTTGTTTTCGGGGGAATTTGGCGTAAAAATGGTTAATTAAAGGAATTTCTGGATTTTCTGACCTCTGTTAAAATGAGGTTGAACTTGTAAAGCGTTTACAAGTTCAACTAGGAAGGAGATTTGGGCGTTCTGAGAACAAAGAAGTCCTGCGGTAGGAGCATTACACCCCGTGCGGGACTTCAATAATTATATGTTATCAGATCGAGGTAAGAATGTCGATAATTTGGCGGAAAGTTTTTATTGCACGATATTTTCGGAAAAATGTAAGGGCAAAAATCTTGGATGTTCGGATGTTATAGAATGAGTGGAGGGGAATGTCAAATTACCTCTGTAGGGAGGGGCGGTTGTGGCATCTTGACAAAAGTAGGGATGTGTGATACAATGGTAAGAGAGGGGCGTTTTCTCTTCCGACTCAGGGTAAGCATCTCGGGGCTTTGTCTCGGGGTAGTTTATTGAAAAAGACAGGGAAGGGCCGCTTCGATGATTTGAGGACAATAGCACATTAAAAGCTAAGGAAGGATGATTAAGATGCGGAATTTGTATTTTGTGTTTAATGGGCCGTTGAATGTTGAGGAGCTATTGTATGCGCTGAGCGGGTATAAGAATAGGCAATTAGTGCTGTTTGTTCAATCGCTGGTGCAGCGGAAGACGACTGATGAAGCGGGCAAGACGGTGCCGTTCGAGACTGAGCATGTGGGGCGAATGGGGCTGCGAGTGAAAAAGCTTTTGCCGCCGGCGTCAAATGATGCCTTGCGCCAGGTGCTTGCTGGCGAGATGACGGCGATTAGGCTGTCGGCGGAGATCGAAGATGTGGAGCTGGTGGGGCTTAGTTCGGCTGAATCGGAAGATGTTAGTCCTACCTTGCGGAAGGGGCTACAGGTGGAGATTTGGTATAATTATATCAGCGGTTGTGGTCTGGTCTGGACGATTGATGAGTGTGGAGAAGATGATGGCTCGAACTCTCGGGAAGAGTGGTTGTACTTGTGCACTAAGGCGTTTTTGTCGGAGAAGGAGATGTCTACCGGGAGGAAGCGGAAGACACTAGAGGAATATCAGGCGAGGCTGAGGGAGCTGAGGTTGCCGGAGGAGTTAATATTCGATAAGGTACTGATGGAGATATTGAGGATAGGACCTTATTAATCAGACTGGACTTAGGTATTGGCTGAGGTTGAAAACCTGAGCTGGAATGAAGCGGCGCCCTACGGGGCGCCGCAAGACGTTGGTGGGGCGGTTCTGAAGGCGTTAGGCGTGAGATGCTGGTTCAAGGAAGAAAGGGAAGGAAGGGAAGGAAGGGAAGGAAGGGAAGGGGAAGTGTAGGGGCTAAATGTGGATGGTGGTGGGTGTGGAAAAGTTTAACAGAGAAGGATAGGGGAGGAATGGTGGGGCTGTGGAAAACTCGGTGGGGAATTTGAAAAATGGTGGAAAAATGTGCTTGCGCTTTTTGGAAAAATCAGGTAAACTTAAATCAGTGGACGAACACCCACACAAACATAAAAGTTACACAAAAACAAAAGAAAAAGCGAAATAGCAAAACAAAGCTAAAAGCGAAAACAAAGTACAAAGATAGAAAAGTACAAAATTTGAGTAGCGAGGTTTGTAAGTGGAGTCGATCCGCGAGCGTTTATCGAAGGATAAGTAGCTTAACAGAGTTTGAGATCGACCAACTAGGAGTTTTTGCGCGCGTTTAGGACACGCGTAACCTAATCCGATAAGTACTTCCTAACAAACACCTCCCAATTAACTCTACTGGTCGACATTTCTAGAAGGGTGTCGATCACCCACAATGAATACGCTATAAGTCTCTCAACGGCCATGATTTATGGTTAGCTTCGGCGAGCCGATCGTGGTGGATTACAGTGTATAATCAAACAAAAAGAAACGAAAAACACAAAAACGTGGAAATTTCTAGTTGAACGATCTCAAACAATGAGTGTATAATAATACACATGGAAGAACTTCATAAACCAGTATTATTATCGGAAGTGCTTGCGGTACTGCAGCCGAAGCCCGGGGAATCATATATAGATCTCACGGCGGGGTATGCGGGACATGCGAGTAAGATTTTGGATGTAACACGGAACTATAAAGGCGCGGTTCTAGTCGATCGAGACGAGAATGCGATGAAAGTCCTGCGGGCAAAGTTTGCGAATTTGCCAGTGCGATTTATAAGGACGGATTTTTATAGTGCGGTGCTACAGGAAATTGAGTGTGGAAACGCTTTCGATATGGTTTTAATGGATTTTGGAGTTTCTTCTCCGCAGCTAGATAGACAAGAGCGAGGATTTTCTTTTGCGAAAGATGGGCCACTCGATATGAGGATGGACCAGTCGCAAGAGTTGGATGCTGAGCAGATTGTGAATCACTGGAGCGAGCGACGGCTGTGCGAGATTCTGGAGCGATACGGCGAGGAGAAGCCGGGATTTGCGAGGATGATTGCGCGGGCGATTGTATATGGGCGACCGTGGAAGTCGACGTTGGAGCTCGGCGAAGCGCTGGCGAAGTTCGGGCGGGGTGGTAGAGTGCACCCGGCGACACGGACTTTTCAGGCGATCCGGATTGCAGTGAATGACGAGCTGGGTGAGATTGGGCGGACTTTGCCGCTGGTGCCGAAGATTTTGCGGCCGGGCGGGAGAGTGGCGATAATCACCTTTCATAGTCTTGAAGATCGCTTGGTGAAAGATTGGATGAAGGATGTAGCTGGGTATGGCGAGGAGTCGGAATTAACAATTCTGACGAAGAAACCGATAGTTGCGGAGGAATCGGAGTTGTTTATCAATCCGAGAGCGAGGAGTGCGAAGCTGCGCGCGGCCATGAAAAACCTGTAGAGTGTGGAGACTTGAGGGGAAATGGCCGGCGGAGGGGAGGATTCTAAGTTTTTGGAGTGATAAAAATAAAAACATAAAATAAACAAAAAAGGAGGCAATTATGCCACGACAGATCGTTGTCACAAGTAACCGTTCACGCGCTCAGAAGGTGAAAGTTCACTTTGCTCGCTAAGAGTAAGCGTAAAAACTAAGCGTCGGACTGAAAGTTTCTTTGGCTTGGAAATTGCATAAGACGCGAAAAAGGGCAAGTTGTCGTCGCGAAAGCGAAGATAGTGGCGGCAACTTGTCGCATGGGCCAGATGGCTCACCAACGGTTGTAGAGTTAGAGACCGTGTGTTTGGAAATACATGACCTTCTCGGGGAGTGCTGGTAATTACTGGTAGCTCTGTTGCTGGTGGCTTCCCGAACTAAGTTAACGACAGCAACCTATTTAACAGATTTGGATTTGGGGGCTTGGGGGTTAAGTCTGCGGATTTGAGGATTTTGGGGTGTGGAAAGGCTAGGAATTCGAGGATTTTGGAGCTTAGGAGATGCCGGAGCTTCGGAAAATGAAAAATTTGGAGGTTCGGGACTGCCGGAGCTTCGAGAATGAAAATAAAAAACAAAAACAGCGAGGAAAAATAAAAATGAGAACACAGACTTACACGACGCGGCGCGGGAATATGGCGAGTGCGGGTGGTTGGTCGCGGAATTATAATACCGTGCGACATACGCCGAAGACTTTGGGATCGATTTCGAATGCGGCGATTGTAGGGCTGTTGGTTTTGATTGTAGGTTTGATTTATGTAGCGCAGGGGACGCAGGCGACGAATTATGATTATCAGCTTTCGGAACTCGAGAGTGAGATTTCGGAACTGGAAGCGAAAAAGGAAGATCTTGCGGTAGAGAAGGCGAGGCTGACTTCGATTGCGACGAGTGAGAATAGCCCGGTGGCCGTGAATATGGAGAATGCGTCGGTAAGCGGGTATGCGGAGTAGGGGTTGTAGATTTTTTGGTCTGTGCTATAATTGGGGGTGAAAGGGGTTGGTTCGAAAAGTGTCCGGATGGATACCTCTCCTGAGCAGGATAGAGCCAATCTCGCCATTTTTAGTTTTTTGTCTCGTCGTCATGGATGCCGAGATTTTTTAGTAGAGCAATTTTGGGCTTGATGATGCTGAGATATTGGCTGGCATCGGTTTTTTCGGTTTGGAGAGAGCGGTGAATGGAACCGGCGATTAGGTCGGCTAGCTGAATTAAGTTGTCCTTTTTGGAATCGAGAGCGTCAAAGTCAGCGATTTTACGGCTCTCTAGATTGAGTTCGCGCCGAATAAAGGCGCGTATATAATATCGGTACTGTTTGTCGTATTTACCGTCAATTTTCACAGTGGCTTGCTCTAGTGGCATTAACTGTAGTAGGCTTTTTGTAGTGAAGTTGTAAAAGTCTTCGTTCTTAATGAAGAGTTTTAGCTTGTTGGGGAGGTTGGGCTTATCTAGGTAGATGGCATAAATTTGGAAGTTATGTTTGCAAACTAATTGTAAAAGTTGCTTAATTATTTGTTTGTTAGTCTTTCTGAACTTAAATTCGGCTTCGTCGCGCCAGCCTATTGAACGACGATATTCGGAGATGGTGTTGTTGACTAATGTCGCAGTTTTAGGGTCAAGGAATAATGCTGCAGCTAAAACGAAGTTAGAGCTGCTGACACCGTTTTTAAAACCTGGATCTCCAGAATCGTCGATAAAGACTAGTTGTTTTGATTTTCTCATAGTGTCAGTTGTAACACATTTGGCGGGATTTTTACAAGAGCACAGTGTCCTTTTGGTGAAAAATGGGTGATGTAATAATTGACAGTGTGGATTCTGGTGTGGTAATAGGGAAATTTTTGTGTTTTTAGGTGGGGATTTTGTGATATAATGAGGATGTCTTACTTTCAATGTAGTTTTAGTTAACCCATTCGTGTTATTGGCCTAGCATGTGAGCGGCATCGCATAAGTATTCTAGGCCAAACTAGAACTACGAATGGAAGTAAGACACCTTGCGGTGTCGCTTTTTGTTGGGGGATTTCGCAGGGTTCTAGCAATTAAAAGGAGGGCTTATGCGGAAAAGGGTAATTGGAATAATAGCGGGGGTGGTAATGGTGCTGGCGGCGGCGGAGGAAGTTAGTGCGGCGAATGGGTGGGAGGAGGAATTGAACGGGTCGGGGACGAGTACGAGTTCGTCGCAGACTGAGGCGAGTTTGCAGTTGACGATGGGTGGGAAGAGGATTGAGGGGACACTTGATGCGGCGAACGCAGCGACGAATCCCGACGAGGCAGGGAAGGTTCTAACGGAAGTGGCGACGATTACAGTAGGTAGTACAGATGGATATACGGTGGCAGTGTCGGGAAATGCTAATTTGACTGGCGAGAATAATTCTAATCACAAGATCCCCAGCGTTACTTCTGCTAAGACCCTCGGTAGTATGAAGAATGAGTGGGGATATTACGGTGTTCTAGGAGATTCGGAGGTTTCGTGGAATCCGGGTACGAGTTTTAAGGGGATGAGTACGAGCCAGCAGACGGTTGCGACGGGAGGAGCGACGAGTAGTAATGTAACGAAGAAAGTTACGCTGTTTTATGGGGCGAGGGTGGATAATACGGTGGCGGAGGATTTTTATGGGAATACGGTAACGCTTTCCGTAGTGGCGCAGCCGAGGACGGTGACGACGACATTTGCGACTTTTGACGGAGAAACGACGATGCAGGGAATGACGGCGGAGAAGTGTAAGAAGTCGAATGTGCATGATACGAAGAGGCTGCGGGATACAAGAGATGGAAAATATTATTGGGTGACGAGGATGCTGGATGGGAATTGCTGGATGTCGCAAAACTTGGATTTGGATATTAAATTCACGTCT
>CAYTZL010000046.1:0-5420 GCA_964442535.1 uncultured Candidatus Saccharibacteria bacterium
ACAGCTAGTGGTTCTTTTTATACTATAGCCATACACACATTTTCCGCATTAAACCGAATAATCAAATGTGCTATGCTGAATGTATGATGTTCTATTCTGGTCAGAAAAAGAAGATTAGTTCCTCTTCAAGGGGTACTTTGATTTTGGAAGCGATAGCTTTGTTTGGACTTGGTTTAGCTTTTATGGTGGAATATTGGGTTGACGATGCAGGTAGCCCACCATTGTCAGCTATAGTGGGTGCGGTATGTTTATTTGTTGCGGTTTGCACGGGGATTGTTGCGGCTTTTATGCTAGTCGTAAACATTCTTAAGGACAGAATTGACACAGGAACGATTATTGCGGTTCTGCCATTCTTGGGTTTTACGGCTTGGGGAGTTTGGTATTCGTACACGGATTCGACTTGGGTGCGGAATAGAGTACTATATTGGGGTTTATTAGGGGCTGTCGTACTATTATTACTATACATAATCGCGAGATATGCGAAGCGCAAAGGGGCATCTTAATAAATGCCAGGCGTACTGATACTGAGGCGAAGCATCTTAGGAATGTCTAGAGCGATACAGGGGAGGCTAAAAACAAAAAATAGTAGCTTGATGCGCTGTTATTTTGCCGTTTAAGATGTATACCTTATTGGTGCCCGAAGTGGGACTCGGACCCACAAGGATTGCTCCATTCGATTTTAAGTCGAACGCGTATACCAATTCCGCCATTCGGGCAGGCTGTTAGCGAACGTTTACGAATAATACAAACTATAGTAAATACAGCGGATTTGATGTAAGAATTGCCGTAGAAACTGCCGTAATTCTAGGTATAGTATCGTAAAGTCCTGAGATTATTATAACACAAAAAGTAGAGAAGTGGAGGAGAAAGTTGGATTGAGTCAGCTTGAATGGCGTTGGCTTGATTTTGTTAGGTCATTGGATGAAGTTGGAGCCTTTGGGCAAAGTCGCAAAATCGCTGTATATAATATAGGACGGTTTAGCGGATTAAAATAAGCATAAGTATATTAGAACATAATTAGGCTTGACCGTAAAGAAGAAGTTTGATAGACTAGGTACAGGAAGTGTGGGAAATATAAAAATTATAAATGCAGTCTAACTGCGAGGAGGTAAAAAATGACTACAAAACAAGCAGCAGGTAAGATTTTGCTAGCTCTATACTACATGCAAACCACTATCCCAGTCGAACTAAGATGCGAGAGAATAACTTTTAAACTAGTTCCCAACCAGGATAGTATGTTTGAGGCTACCGATAAGATTGGGAGAGCTTTTGAAAAACTTGGCTTAAGTGAAAACGAGCTATATAATGCCTTTAGTTATCTCCTAGAGAAGGGTTTTGTCACTCATACAAACAGTCGTTGCGCTACTCAGGGCTCAGAATACTATTGCGGGCCTAAACCCACCGCCCTAGGAGTCGATGTGATAGAAGGAGTAGAACGTAATGATGAAGAACCCAAGAGAGCAATTAAAGCGCTATTTAATTTTGAGTTTAAGAATAACACCGTAACGGTAGATAGCCTTCTGAAAGCTCAAGTCGGTGATATCATAGGCGCCGGTGGTAAAATTTCACTTTAGTAAGCTGTCGCCACGAGGTAGGTAAATGGTTAAATCTCATGAATTTATTTCGAAGACCGTCTTAAAGAACTTTGCGGTTAAGGAAGGTGGCAGATTCTATGTCCACTATATTGCGTTTCCTAGCAATACTATCAATCGAGAGGATATTGAGATCCTGAACACTCGGGCAGGGGCTTATACGAGTGACAATGAAGTTGCTTTGAGTCAAGATTTTGAATCCCATCTTGGCGAGGTGCAGGATATTTTTCGAAGAGCTTGTAAGAAGAAAGTGCCATATAACGTTTTTCAGAACGCACATAAGGAGACGGTATTCCTAGATGTTTCACGCATCAATTCATATAGCATTCTCAAGTATTTTGCCAATCAATACTGGCGTGACGACACCTTTGTAGAGGAAGTTTCGGTGGGAATAGCGAAATTGAGTGGTTTGCCTATGGAAGACATTCTGGATGGGCACACATTAGGTGATATGGATGGGTTAAAAAACTTTTTCCTCGCCGAAGAGCATAATCAGCAGCCCAAGAGCCCAGTATTCGATAGAAGTGTGATATATGTAGGCATAGATATGAAGGGTAGGCTTCTTGGGCATAGCTACCCGATTACGATTGTGTCTAATCATGATTTTCTAGTGATGGCTTTGACACTCTCTCCTAACCTGACCTTTATGCAAGTATACTACAAAAATCTAGACAAAAATAACCTTCACAAGATATATGTTAATAGAATAGGGGGTTGTACAGAACTAACCGACGACGAGGTCGATGCTCTTAATCGTGTTGTAGTGACGCTAGGTAGACGGTTGGGGACTGGATATGTTGTCTCAAAAAACAAAGAACATCTGCGAGACGTATTACAGGATGCGCAAAATTATCATAGCTAATATAGATTTTTGAGAAAAATGCACTATGACGGTTAATTCCGCTAAATCTCCACATATAATATACAGCGGTTTAGCGGTTTTAAGCCGGTAATCTGTTAGCCTGCCAGCCAGTTCCTATGCTATTAGTCTACCAACCAGCCTTTACAATATAGCGTACTTAGCCAGAGCTGGTCTAATTATTTTGTGCCCTGGGTGGTTTTGTACCAGGGTCCTCCAATTCCTGTTATGTTACAATAGTAATAAGAAAAGAGGGACTTGGAGGATTACACACAAAAACTAACACAGGAATTAACCTGATGCAGAAAATTAAATACTTCTCTACCTTTTCTGGTATTGGTGGATTTGAGCTGGGGATTGAGAATGCTGCGGCAGAACTAGGCATAACTACCGAATGTATCGGCTTCTCGGAAGTGGACAAGTTTGCTATCTCGGTCTATCAGCGACATTTTCCTAATACTAAGAATTATGGTGATATAAAACAAATTAACACAGATGAGTTACCAGACTTTGATTTGTTAGTAGGGGGATTCCCTTGCCAAGATGTAAGTATCATTGGTAAAAAAGCTGGTTTAGCTGGAGAAAGAACAGGATTATTTTATGAACTTGCCAGAATACTTAAAGCAAAACAACCAAGATACTTCGTCTTTGAGAATGTCAAAGGTTTACTCAGCTCCAACAAGGGAGAAGACTTTAGCAAAATCTTACAGGTCCTCGATGAACTGGGTTATAGTGTCCAATGGGGAGTGCTTGACGCCCAATACTTCCGTAGTCCACAACACCGTGAGAGAGTTGTCATTGTCGGATTTCTTAGAAGCAAATGTCGAGCCAAAGTATTATCTATCAAAGGAGAAGACTAAACTTGACAAAGACTTATGTCATAAACTCACTAACGATAAATACTTTTTTGAATTTTGTGGAGGCGATGGCTGGATCAGGTAGCAGCAAGCATTCTAGCGCTTTGCACGGGAGTGGTTGGCTGGGTCCTCCTTAGGCGTATACTTCTTCCATCGATTTACTCGGAGGGCGAGTAGTCGCTCGGTGTACTCGGCGATCGTTTTCTTAGAACAATCGTGATAGAACGCCCATGCGACGACAACGATCATGATAGTGCCAATATAAGCATTGCTAGTTGGTACGTCAATGGCTTCTTCATTAACTAACAATGGACGTGTGTGTTCGAGTAAGCGAAGCAGCAAGTAAAGGTCCAGAGTCTGAAGAGCACAGATGAAATAATCACGCTCCTCATGAATGAAGCTCAGCAATTTTGTAAAAACAACATCGCGTTTTGCGTTCTTAGGAAGCGATTCTACAAAGCGTCTTTCAATATCAATTTCCTGTGCATGTAGGGCGTCGCTCGGACTGTCATAGTATCCGTAAAAAGTCGGTGTCGTAATGTTGGCAGACTCACAGATTTCTGTAGCCTGAATATCGACATCTCTTCTGGCGCGGAAACGACTAAGCGCCTTTCCGATGTGGTGGCGGGTGCGAGTAGACGCCTTATTGCTCTTCGCTACGCTGCGCGCCCTGCGTACCTTGGAGCTCTTAGATTGATTATTACTTTTGCGTGCGCGTCGGGATGTAACCCGGGGTAATCCTAGAAGGCTTTTCATATTGTTTTAAGCTTAACTCATTTCGGAGAAAAAGGCTAGTCTTGTTATCCTTCTAGAATATTGTTTAATGTTGGTAAAAGTGGGGGTATCCTTTGTTTTTCTTATTTACTCGGTCGGCCGTCAACTCCGCGAAGGCCGAGCTCGCGACAAACGTCGTGTAGTAATTTTTGGCGAAAATCAAGGACTCTAGTCCCATAACCAAAAAGGTGCTCTAATTCAGTTTTGATATCCCAAAAATGCGTATCTAGCAGCAAAACTACGTCAGTACGAAAGCGTTGAAAATCTTCTTGGGAATTTAACGTCGTCTCACAGATATCGTCGCATTCATACCGTGAACCAGTCATAGAGTTGGTAGCTAATAAGCAGGACTCCGCTCCTTCGACATTGGCTGCCCGCACTTGCGGGGATGTCTTAGAGAGGAATTTGGCGATTTGCTTCTGCAGTGGCGTAGGTGTTTTATTTGGTAAGTAAAATAATGGCTGAGTGGCGTTAGACGTGAGTGGGCGCCGATGTTGCTTGGTAGAGCCTAAAATAAAGGTATCTTGTAGCTCGGCACGCAAGACATCTTCCGACATTTCTCCAGCATCAATTAAACTATCCCAGCCAGAACAATCTGGGCAGATAATCGATAGATCTGATAATTTTTGTCGAACTTCCTTATAAATAAGCTCTCCCAACAAATTCTCGTTGCCCAACAGCGCCACATGTGAAAGGGTACAACGTGACTTTTTGACACGATAGTAATTAATCCCCATGCCGACAAAGCACTGCCTTGGATACTGACGTCTCAGATACTCTAGGGCTGTAGAAACTACATAGCCACCCAACACTATTAAATCGACTGCACCAATGTAGGGCCGAAGATTCTGCTCCGTCAATTGACCTATTTGAGTCAGATCTTTGCCTTCGTAGGGTGCGTTTTGCCAATCAATAACTTTGGTAACGCGAACAGTTTCTAGTTCCGACGACAGATAGTTGGCTACTATTTCGCCTCCCCATCCACCGTCGAAAACGACAATTCTTAACATTTTTTACTCCTGTCCCACCACTCCTCTACACTATAGCTCATCGCGTCATTTTGAGGCGATTGGTTTTCGAAAAAGTTTAACGTTATGTTAAATAAATTAGTGGTAGAAAAATGCGAGGCGTAAGCATCTTGTATGTCCCGTTAGGCCGAATTGCGTCATCAAAAAAGACACTGCTCGGCGTGTCTTTCGTGAACGTGCTAGGAATTTTGAGATTTTTGGTGAATTTTGAAAAAAGTTGCTTAAATATCCGAAAAGTGTGTTATAATGTGTTTAGTGGTTCTGTAGCTCAGTTGGTAGAGCAGAGGCCTGAAGAGCCTTGTGTCGACGG
>CAYTZL010000047.1:0-4055 GCA_964442535.1 uncultured Candidatus Saccharibacteria bacterium
CGAAAAAGGATTAAGATTCGCTATTCGTGAAG
Source organism: uncultured Candidatus Saccharibacteria bacterium (assembly GCA_964442535.1). GTDB lineage: Bacteria > Patescibacteriota > Saccharimonadia > Saccharimonadales > Saccharimonadaceae > Nanosyncoccus. The sequence continues at coordinate 33 of CAYTZL010000047.1, forward strand.
GTGGTAGAACAGTAGGTTCTGGTGTAGTATCAGAAATTATTCAATAGAATATATAGTAATAGCAAGGGTTACAAAGATTTGTAGCACCTTGCTATTTTTGTATTTATCTACTTTTTATCTACTTAGTATTTAATAAAGTCCATATTTTTAATAACTTCATGCTTAATTTCAGGTATTGCTTGAAGATAAATTTCAGTTATTTTTATACTACTATGTCCCATTAGTTCTTTTAGAGTAACAAGATCGCATCCTTTTGCAAGCATTAAAGTTGCAAAGGTGTGCCTTAGATCATGAAATGTCCTATAACGCAATCCTGCACTTTCGATTCTTCGCTGCCACACTTTTAGAACATTCTTATTGCAAATATAAGTGTTATTTCTACTAGGAAATACCATCGTATTTTTTCTTTCTTTATTAACAAGCATATTATAGACAGTATCATTCATTGGTATTGTTCTAATAGAATGTTTGCTTTTGGGAGTAGTCAATAATAATTTATAAGTCCTTTTCCTATTTTCATCAAATACTGCAACATTGACTAAATTATGCATAACATGAATCAATCTGTTTTCAAAATCCAAATCAGTCCATTGTAATCCTAATATTTCGCCTTGTCTCATTCCTGTAGCAAGAGCAAAAGCAACAATGTCTTGATACAAACTGCCATTAAATGCTGGAAGTAAAATGCTGATTTCATCTTCAGTAAAGAAATCAAAATCTAGTTTTTTTTGAATTACTTCTTCAGGATCAACATCTTCTTTTGGAACATTAGCATTCTCACATGGATTTTTTAGAGTAAAGCCTTCCTTTTCTACATATACAAAGAAACTATGCAATAGTTTATGAATTGCAATAATTCGTTTAGTAGTAACATTCTTATCAGAATGAACTGCTTTTTTCTTTTTTAATCGATCGTAAAATTGCTCAATGTTAGTTGATTTTAATTCATTTATAGGACGATTAGATATGATATCAGGCTCGATATAATTTCTAAATAATCCTTCATACGATTCAACAGTAGAAGGTTTTAATTCAGTTTTTTTATGTTGAAATAACCATTTAGGTAATAAAACGCCAATAGTAATTAAGCCATTATCTGTTTGCAATCCTAGCTTCAGATTTTGCAAATATTGCTCTGCTTTTTCTTCTGCTTCACTTTTACAAGAACCATAAAAGGGTTTTTTGATAGGTGTTCCATCAGCTTTATGTCCTATGGTTTTTGTTACTTTATAATATTCGTAGCCATTAACTGTAAAATTAGTTTTCTTAGCCATAAAATGCCTCCATTTTTCAAAATTATTTTCGTAAATCACTTGAAAAATGAAAGCATTTATTATAGAATAAAAAAGTAATCACTTTCAAGTGGTTATGTCTTGGATAATGTGTGTCGTTCCGCAAAAAATGAAACACATTATCCTTTTTTTAATTTACTTTCCAACTATGTCCACAATTTTGACAAACAGCCATATTTGTGTGTTTAGTCACTATCTTTTGTTTCTTATGTCCGAACATTTTACCTAAAAGCATAGGTAATGTTAGGAAAAGCCATAGCATAGGTTGTAACCACCAACCAATAAAAAGCCAATAAAATATTCCATGATGCTTTGTTTTTAATTGACTTTCTGATACCATTTGAACATTAACATTTGTGCTACCACATTTACTACAAGTCATAAATTTTCCCCTTTCATATATATTTTTATAAATCTAATAACTATTTAAATGCACTTTTATTTTCTACTCGCACTATTTCTCCTAAAATTTCAATATCATTTAATGTCAGATCAGTTTGTGTAGGAAAGTTCCACATATTCATAGCTTGTAATTCGATTTTACCATCATCTGATTGGATTACTTTTCTAATAATAGGATTTCCTTGTTTTATTTTTAATAAGTAGGTTTTCATATTTATGAATTTATCAAATTTCCTTATTATTGCAATATCTCCTATATCAAGAAGCGGAGCCATAGAATTATCTGAAGCATATATTGCAAAATAATTTTTGGGATTATCTTCAGCAATATCTGTTCTATATGAATATGGAATTTTTTGTACTATCTCATTTGTTGCAAGATTTATGATATCAATTTCTCCAATCTGTGTACTTCCATCCATTGAAACATCATAACCCATTAACCAACCGAGGATCAACATTTAAAGCTTGAGACAATAAAAAAACACCATCCTGTTTAGCTTTGAATCGTCCTGACATATATGAACTTATTTTTGATTTTGATATGCCTGTTTTTTCTGCTAGTTCAACAGGTTTTATATTTCTTATTATAATAGCTTTAGAGAGCCTATTAGCAAAAGTATCTATTTTACCATTCATTGCTTTCCTCCTATGTATTTACATTATTATCTAAAAAAATAATATCATAAAAGTTTAGAATTGTCAAACTTTTTACGGCTTTTCAAAAGAAAAGTTTTCAAAAACCTAAACTTTTTTCAAGAAAAGTATTGACAAAATAAAAAAACAGATATAATATGTAATCAGTTTAGAAATAACTAAACTTGAAAGGAGGGAAAAATATGATTAAAAATAAGAGAAAAAAGTGTTGCTTTGATGGCAGTAAATTAAAAGGTAGAATCAGAGAACTACATTTAACACAAGATGATGTAGCAAAACATTTGGGTATTAACAAATCAACTTTCAATCTTAAAATAAATGGACAAGTATTGTTTACACAAGAAGAAATTGCATTATTAATAGAAATTTTGAAAATACCAAATGAAGAAATTAAAGCTTATTTTTTTGAAGAAAAAGTTTAGAAAAAACTAAACAGAGAGGAGAAAAAATGAAAAAATTTAAAAATGCGGAACGACACACAAAATCCAAGGAGGGAGATTATGGAAGAATGGATCAGCCTAAACGAATATATGCGAAGATTTAAAACAGGTTATAGTGAAGTAAAAAGAAAAATCCATAATGGCGAGTTAGAATACGATCTTACAGAAGGGGGACATTATAGGATCAAAGTTGGAGGCAACACAGTTAGCAAAGAAATGTATGAAAAGGAAAAAGAGAAACGAATACAAGCAGAAACAAAACTAGGATTGCTTAAAAAAATATTAGAAGAAGAGGAGAAATAGAAATGAAAATTAACAAGAAAAAATTAATTATTAGAATCATAGAATTATTGATTATCATAGCAACAATTATAGTAACACCATTGGCGATAAAATATGCAACTGCTGTAAGAGGATATGATGCAGTTGGAGGGGAATATTTAATACCACTATTAGCTTTGCTTATTATAATGATTATTGAATCAATTTACGAAGCAGGAGAAGAATTGAAAAAAGCACAACAAGGAGGTAAGCATGGAAAAAATCAAAGAAGATAAATTACATAAAAGTTATATATGGCACATTATAACACTAGCAAAAATGAAATGTAATATAAGAGACTTGGAAAATAGGAGGATTAGATGATTCAAAAGTGTAGTATATGTGGAAAAAAGTATGATGGTTATGGTAATAATGCACAACCTGTAAACAATGGCAGATGTTGTGATGAGTGCAATATAAAAGTAGTAATTCCAAGAAGAATAACAGAAAGTGTGATGTTAAAGGAGGAACAAATACATGGGTAAACATTCAAAAGATATTCCAAAACAAAATAATATGTATGGAACGATAATTTCAAGACAAGGTTTACGATTAGTTTATTTAGAAGATCGTGTGAAAGAATTAGAAGATCAACTAATACAAGAAAGAGCAAATCGTATAGAAGATCTACAAACAATAAGATATATTGCTGAAACAAATGGAATAAAAGAAATAGCAGTAATGACTGCAGAAACATTAGAACAAATAACTGGAGGAATTATAAAAAATAAAAAAGAGAAGAATTTGCATACCGACCAAGATACATAAACTCTACTCTTTAGAGTATTTAAGAAATACCCATATATTTATTTTATCAAATATATGTTTTATTGTCAAGAATCTACAAAGGAAGGAGGAATATAAAAAGCATGGCAAATAAAGACGCTTATTATTTTAGTCATGACTCTAAT
>CAYTZL010000047.1:4065-5229 GCA_964442535.1 uncultured Candidatus Saccharibacteria bacterium
TGTGATTATGGACTAGAGCGGATATGGTTTGTATTGGGCAATTTTAGAAATGCTAAGAAATGAATCTACTTATAAGTTAGCATTAAACAAGACTACATATAGAGCTATAAAAATGCAAACAGGTACAAGCATAGATGTAGAAAAATTTATAGATGATTGTGTTAATGAATACAGAGATAGTGAAAGCGGAAATGGTTTATTTACTTCTAAGGATGGAATGTTCTGGTCTGAAAGTTTTCTAAGAAGAATGCAGAAATATGAAAATTTAAAAGATAAAAGAAGGCAGGCAGCGAATGCTAGGTGGAATAAAGAAAATGAAAAAGAAAAAGATACAAAAAAATTCAAATGTATAAAAGGTTTATGCAAAAATAATGCAAATGCAAAGCAAAAGAAATACAAAAGCAATGCAAAACTCAAAAAACTATATGCAAAAAGATGCAAATTAAATCAAATCAAATTAAATGAAATTAAATTAAATAAGATGAAATCTATCTATCCTTCTGATCACAAACCAATTGAAATAGAAGAAACGAAGATGGACGAGATGGAGGAGATGGAATTCGAAAGAATTATAAGAAATTGTGAACTACATGTATTGGATCCAAGTCTAAATATAGAAATAACAGAAATATTAAGGGAGATGTACTTAAATTCTAAAACTAGGAAAAAAACACTAGAACTTAATTCTAAAAAGATAATGTATGCACTAAAACAATTTGCAATAGCCAATACCAAGTCGAGAATACAGAAACCGAAGGCATATTTCAAAAAGTGCATTATAACAGCAACAGAACAAACGGAACTAAGTACACAATATGATGTAGATACAATTTATAGGATTGAAAACGAGGTAGGATATGAATAAATTTTATGGATTATCAAGTAGGACAACAGTACCAATATATCAAAAAATGAAGCCGAAACCAGATGCAAGCCATCTAGTAAATTACAAGAAAGAGAAACTATATGATTATTACATTTGTGATTATTGCGGAGAAGAAATAAAAATTATAGAAAAGAAACAAGAAATGACTGGCGGAGTTGCAATAATACCACACACAGTTACCAAAAGAGGAGAATTAAAATTAGCATTATGCAATAAATGCTTGAAACCAGCATTAAAAGAATTTGAAGAGGTGTAACAATGCAAATTGATAACATAGA
>CAYTZL010000048.1:0-5183 GCA_964442535.1 uncultured Candidatus Saccharibacteria bacterium
GCTTCACCACGTCCGCCGCCGCATCCGGGTTCGTCGTCGCCGCACTCGCGTTCAGTTTTCCGTTCGTCCCTCCCGCATCCATCGTCAGCGTCACCGTCGACTGCGCCGGTTGCGTCGTGTTCAACTCCACCTTCGCCCCACTCGGTAAATCACTAGGAACAACAGGTTCTCTATCAGGATCACCATCTGCATACGCCTGCATAGTGCCATATATTAGATCTCCCGCCATTCCAAACCCCACCAACACCCCCAAACTCGCCAGCCCCACCCCTCTCCAACGCCTCCGCCAGCTTCCAACATCCCCCACACAAAAAGCCCTCCTCTCATCTTTTCTATTCCGCTTCCGCATAAGCCCTCCTTTGGTTTATTAGACACCCCGCGGAATTCCCCAACAAAAAGCGACACCGCAAGGTGTCTTACTACCATTCATAACTCACTGTTTAAAGTCAATTACTTATGCGATGCCGCTCAGCTGAACTTCAAACAGTAATAGTGAATTATAATTTGATAGTAAGACACCCCCATTATACTACACTTCCCCAAATCCCATAACCCTTGACTTTTTCCCAATTTCATTCCCCACCACCAAAACAACCTCCCTAAACACAGACAAAAAGAGGGATTTAGCTTAGGCGGTTAGCCGTTCGCATTACCCTCATCGTGATTTAAATCAATCATACCAAATACCCAAAAAGTCAATACTACTAACCTCCTCATAAAAAGAAACTCTGCGGTAGGTACCTTCGGCGCTGTGCAGAATTTCTATGTCACTATTATACCAGAAGATTTTCTCTTAGAGAAGACTAACTAATTGCACGCCCACCGAGCGAAAAGAACATGATCCGAAACAAAAATAGCCAATCCTAGCCCGAATCAAAAAAGCACTCCCCCAGGTGCTTTTTATATCTCCGTTCAGCCTACTTGCGCAAACCTAGCGCCGCGATAGTCTTCTTGTAAGTCTCGAAATCCGTCCGCTCAAGATACTTCAGCAACTTCTTCCGCTGACCTACCATCTGCATCAGCCCGCGCTTCGCCATAAAGTCATGCTTATTCTCCCCAACATGCTCAGTCACTTCCTTGATCCGTTCCGTCAAGATCGCAACCTGCACTTCCGGAGAACCCACATCCTTATCGCTGCGAGCCAACTTCGCCATCGCCTCAGCTTTTTTCTCTCTACTAATCATATATCGCCAATTATAACACACCGCCCCCACATTCACAACCCCTATTTTTCACCATCTCGCACCTACCGCGCCTCTTCGCGCTATTTACCCCTCCCTTTGCGAACACCGCAAAGTTCTTCTCTCTCGCAAGCGAAACTCTTTTCCCTCGCAAACGCCGCAAAATCATCGTAATATTTCATCATCCGCACCGGATCCGTCCGGTACTCACCCCCCAAAAAATAATCACAAAACTCCTCTCGCGCCCGACAAATCTCCTTCAATCTCCCCGGCTCCTTCGTACAAGCTATCGTCAAATCAAACAGCTCCAGCGCCCGCTCAAACGCCCCCTGGAACCGCTTCTCATTCCCCATCTTCTTCGCCTTCAACGACCGCGAAACTTCACTCCCAATATTCCCCATCTGCTCCGCCAAACTCAGCTCCGCCCAGCGCCCCGCCGCCATCTCTTTATGCTGACACCCCTCTAACAACACCATTTTGCCACTACCTCGCGAATCTTCCCCCGCACCTCCGGGTCCTCCACATCCCGACTCCGATTCCCCTGCCGCGGCCGCACGTTAATCATCGAATCAAATTCCACAATCCCCTCCTCATCAAACCCATCCGGATACAAATTAATCCCCCACAAATCATCCTGCTCACTCCCACCCAAAAGCAGTTCCTTCTCTATATCCGCATGCATTTCTGCATCAATCCCCAAAATCCCCCGCTTCACATCCACCACCCCCTTCACCATCTCGTCATTATAGACGTTCTCCGCCCCCCACAAATCTTCCTTCTTAATCTTCTCGCTCAAAATCTTCATATCCCTATTCTACCACAATCTCCGCATCCTCCACCTCATACTCCCCCACCTTCGTCCGCCTCAGCGCCGTCAAATACGCCCCCGTCCCCAGCGCTTTCCCAATATCCTCCGCCAGCGCCCGAATATACGTCCCGCTCGACACCTTACACCGAATCACCAGCTCCGGCCATTCATATTTCAAAATCTCCAACTCATAAATCTTCACCTTCCGCACCGGCATCTCCACTTCCTTCCCCTCCCGCGCCAGCTTATACGCCCGCTGCCCATTTATCTTCACCGCCGAAAACGTCGGCACCCGCTGCAAGTTTTCCCCAACAAATTTTTCCACACACTTTTCCACAGCCTCTTTGTTCGGTTTTTCCCGCACAATCCGTTCAGGTATTTTGTCACGAAACCTCTCATCCGTCAAATCAACCACAGAACGCGCATCCGCTAACGACGGAGAAGACGCTAATATGAGTTTCTCTCCCTCCGGGTCGCCTGTTGTCGACACCGCACCTAACTTTAGAGTCGCAACATACTCCTTATCCAACTTCAAAAACTCATTCGCCCGCTTCGTCCCCTTCCCCACCAACAAAATCAGCAACCCCGTCGCAAACGGATCCAGCGTCCCCGTATGCCCAACCTTCACCTTCTTCCGCTTCTGCCGCACAATTCCATCTTTTCCTTTCACGCTCACCATCCCCGCCTCTTCCGACAACTTCCGCCGCACTCGCGCCACCACCCCAAAAGAACTCATTCCCGCCGGCTTGTCAACTAGCAAAATCTCATCATTCATGTTATATATTATACTACATCTGCACCGGCGGCAAAGACGGCGGCATCCCCTCCGGTCCCCCAACCGGCGGCGCCGGCGGTGGCGGCAAAACCGCTTCCGGCTTCTCCACTAACTCCCCCGGCAAATCCGCCCCTGACTTTCCCGCTGCCTCCCCTGGCATACCACCATTCATCATTCCATTCACTTCGCCATTCGCCACACCAACCCCCTGCACTTGTGCCTCATTCCCCGCCATCATCATCGGCCCCGTCATCGGCGTCGGCTCCGCCAACGCCTGTTCCAACATCTGCGCATAATCCTTCGGCTCCTCAACTACTGGCGCTACCGGAGTCGCCGCCGACACCTCAGGCACCGTACCCACCCCCGTTGCTACCGGTGTCACCACTGGCGCTGTCGGAATCGCCATCGTCTCTGCCGCATTCATAGCTTTCGCCTCATTCCCCTCCACCGGCATCCCTGGCGCTGCTGATGCCACCGGCACTGTCGCCTCCGGCTCCGCCATATCCTGCGCAATCTTCGCCGCCGGATTCATCACCGCCGCAGCCGCTGGCTTTACCGTCGCCGCAGCCGCCGGACTTACCGTAGCCGCCAGACTCGTCGCCGTCGAAGCCCCCGGATTCACCGCGACCGGCCTCTCTACCGCAGTTGTCGAATTCCCTGTCGAACCCGCCACCGGCGCACTCGCCGCCCCCGCAACAACCGGAGCCGTATGCTCAATCTCCAAGCTCGTCTTCCCCGCCGGCTTCGCCGCTTGCTTCTCAATCACATTATTCACCACATTCGCCGAAATCAGCTGCTGATCCGCCCCCATCGTCATCAACTTCGACGCCAATTCCAGCGTCTCCGGCGTCGTCCGCTGATTAGAAAACCTCTCTGTCGCCGCCACAATCCCCGTCAGCAGCGCCGTCGCCACGTCCGGCTCCAGCTCTGCATCCGCCCCCTGCACCGCAAAAATCAGCTCCGTCACCATCTCACACACCGAACTCGCCGTCGGATCGCTCCACTCAATCTCCCCCAGCCGCCCCGGCTCACCCCTCGTAATATCCACAATCGACGCATCATGCATAATCCGCCCATACTCCACCAGCGCCTCATCCAAATCCTCCGCCGATCGCACATTTATCGCCATCACCAAATCAACGTTAAAATCTCCCTGCGAAAATGTTAAATCATTCTCTGTAATCTCCGTCTTGTACGGTGTAATATAGACTTTCACAAAATCCCCATCCAGCTTATACCGCAGATGGTCCGCTTTTTCCTTGTTCAGCGCAATCACAAAATCCTGCAAACTCGCTGTATTACTCTCAAACGTCGACTCCGGCCGCAAAAACGCCAACGCCGCCGGCGTCTTCCCCGAATAAATCGCCGTCACATGCCGCTGATTCCCATCCAAGTACAACGTCAGCCCAATCGCCGCCGAAATCTCATCCACCGACGGATTCTTCGACAACGCCACCAAAATATTCTCCGCATTATTCAACTTCCCCACAATCTGCTTCGCATATTCCTTCCGCCGCTCCGCCGCTTCCGCATCATCAATCGCCGCATTCACCACATCGTTCCCCCGAGCCTCGCTCGCCGCATTATTTGCAGCATCACTCACCCCCGCTGCACCATTTCCAGCATTCGCCCCCATAGCTCCATTAACAGTCGCGCCATTCATCCCCGCAACATCACCAACAGTCGCCCCTGCCACATCTCCAACATTCACCCCCGCGCCGCCGGCCACCCCGACGCCATTCATTCCATTTCCACCCCCAAAATCCCCCAGCGTCCCACCAAACGCCATTCCATTTTGTCCATTCATTTGTGTGTTTTGATTTTGGTCTTGCATAAAAAGCCTTATTTATCCCAATATACCACACCCCACCATCCCGGTCAAGCCTATTTCCGCCCCATTTCCAACCTATTTCCCGCCCCTCTTCCACGCTCAAATTTCCGCCTTATTTTCACGGTTAAACGTATATTTTCAAAAACACGTCTAACCGTACCGCGACAGGGGTCACTACAACTCTCCCCACGGTTAAGCGTATATTTCCAAAAATCACGCCTAACCGTGTCAAATCTCCCCTATTTCGCGAAAATTCACCAAAAATATGTAACATTTTCTCTAAAACACGTAACACTTTCCCCTAATCCGTAACATTTTTCCCACAATCCGTAGCAATTCCCGACAAATGCGTAGCAATCTTTCAAAAATGCGTAGCAATTACTTCCCAATCCGTAACATTTTCCCCACAATTTATATCATTTTAAAAACCATTTCCCACCCCAACTTGTAAACGCTTTACAAGTTCAACCTCATTTTAACAGGGGTCAAAAACACTAAATTTTTGCTTAATTAACCAAAAAAGCACCATAATTCCCCGCCCACCCCTCTAGGCCGCAAAACTTCCATTTCTACAAAAGCCACATTAAT
>CAYTZL010000049.1:0-5182 GCA_964442535.1 uncultured Candidatus Saccharibacteria bacterium
CCGCCTTGTAAGCGGCAGGTCGTCGGGGCAGAGCCGACACACGGCTCCATTTTTATATATATCTGCATACTTTATGAAACAAATATCCACCCCGAAATACAAACTCTCGAAGCCCTGGCTCTGCACTTGGGTGGTTCTTTTTGTCCTTATGCTTATTCTCAGCATTGTCGCACCGAACGGCAACCTTGTCACCCTCGTTAAGCTCGGCGGCATCGTCCTCTGTCTATTTTATGTTGCGCATACTTTTCCGCGCGATTACCTCCTACTCCTCGCCATGCTTAGCACCTGCCTTGCCGATATCGTCCTCGCCGCCAACAACACCGCCTCTCTTGGCATCATTATCTTCCTCATCGCCCAAATCCTCCACTTTTACCGTCTTAATGCCCCTCGCCTCAAAACTCTACTCCTAGCCTTTATCCTCTGCGCCGTCACTTTTCTCGTTCTCGATATTATCTTCGATTTCATCCCGCTCCTCTTCCTCGCCAGCGGCCTCTACGCGGTTATGCTAACCACCAATATTGTCGCCTGCGCCACTCAACACCGCCGCGATCCCCATAATCTCCGCATCACCATCACCCTTGCCGGCTTCATCACTTTCGCTTGCTGCGACTTCTGTACCGGTATTTCTTATCTCGCCCTCGTCTCCGCTATCCCGCACTTTCTCTATGCTCCGGCGAATTTCATCGTCTGGCTCTTCTATTACCCCTCTCAAGTCCTTCTCTCGAACACCGGCCAGCTCCCAGAAAAATCCCACCCCACACTCGCCGAATGAAGTTATCGCACTTTTCCAAAAGTATGCTATAATTAGTATCAAAGGAAGGTAACTGTAAAATGGAGGTTTATGGAAGCTAAAAAAACACATTCGACCGGCACCAGTCAACGCGCTATCCTAGTTTTCGGCGCACCTTGCAGCGGTAAGACTACATTCAGTAAGCAATTCGCCGCTCAATTTAACGCCACGTTCTACGATCTTGATAGCCTTAAACACGAGCATAATCTCTCTCGGCAATTTATCCTCTTGCTCGTCGCCGAAATCGCTAAAACCGGCACTACTCTCGTCCTCGAGGGCGGTAATGACACCGAAAAGGATCGCCGCGAGCTCGCTGAGATTCTCCGTACCGCCGGTTATACCCCGACGCTAATCTGGATTCAGACCGACGTCAGTACGATTCGCATGCGCCTAAAAAATAAATTAAAGTCCGTCGAAAAGGCCAAAACCGTCTACGACTCCCGCGTAAAGGCCCTCGAAGCGCCGTCCGACGCCGAAGCGCCAATCGTCCTCTCTGGTAAACATACTTATCCCGCCCAGCTTAAACAAGTTTTGACCCAGTTACAATAATCGCCGATGATTTTGCAGGACGCTGAATTTGGTGAAGTAATCGTTCGGAAAAATCCGCTCTCGAAAGGGGTTCGTTTTTCCGTCTCTCCTTCCGGACGTCTCCAGATGTCCGTTCCTCAGCATACTAGCAACTTCCTTGCGAAACGCTTCTTGAACACTAACCGCGCCCTCATCCGCGAGAAAATCCCCCTAAACGACCCGAAAACTCAACGCGCTCGCGACGCTAAAAAGAAGCTCCTCGCGAAAAAGGCCCGCGAATATCTCCCCTATCGTCTCGAATACTACGCAAAATTATATGGTTATAGTTATGAGCGCTGCCGCTTGAGCCATGCCGCTACGCGCTGGGGTAGCTGCTCTTCGACCGGTACGATCTCCCTCAACATCGGCCTCATGCAAGTCCCCGAGATCCTCCGCGATTACGTCATCATTCACGAACTCGCCCACCTCAATCACCTCGATCACTCCGACGCTTTCTGGAACGAAGTCGCCCAGCACGACAAAAACTATAAAGAACACCGCCGTAAGCTAAAGGCGTTTTCGCCCGGAGTCTAACATGAAAACCCCCGCCTTCATCAAACAACTTCAAATCCGCCGTTCAATTGCGCGCCGCAAGCTGCGCCTGCGTACGCTCGCACGTCGTAAGACGTTACCACGTACTACGACAAATCGCGTATCTTCGCGTTTACGTACGCATCGTAAACTCGCCCGAGTTTTCAGCGTCTGCCTCGCCGCAATCGTCGTCCTCTCGTCTACCCTCGGCACAGTCTTCGCCCTCGACGAGGCCACTCTCGAACGATACGGCCTCAACGGCGTCTACTGGTACGACGCCACTGGTGGCGACGATTGTTTACCGATTACAAACGGCGGGAATGTGACGATTATTGGGGATTCGATTACGGTAGGCTCAGAAAGCGCCCTCAAAGAAGCTTTACCTCAAGCCGAAATATACGCTCAGGTCTCAAAGCGATTCGGCAAAGCCTCCGACGACCCGATTGCCCCAACCGCCGAATCCGTAAACCCAAGCGGTATTAGCATCGCAAAATACCTCATGGCTGAAAATAAAGTCCAAAATACCGTCGTTTTTGCCCTCGGCACTAACAGCCCCGGCGCCGTCTCCGACGAAGATATCAACACTCTTCTTACGCTTTTCGGGAACGACCGCACAATCTTCTTCGTCACCAATTTCACCACTGACCCACATTCTCGCGAATATCAAGCAAAATACCCGTTAAATAACGAAAAATTCCGCGCTGCTGCCGAAAACGCCAACGTCCAAGTCATCGACTGGGCTGGCGCAATTTCCGGCGACCCACACAAATATCTCAACTCCGACGGCGTCCACCCCAACGCCGAAGGCCAAAAACTCTGGGCTGATTTAATCAGTAAAGCCGTCGGTGGTAGCGGAAGTATGACGGCGGGGCCGAATGGAAACTACACGAACTACGCAGGAGATCGAGTCTTCTCCGATGCCGACATCGCACAGCTTGAAGCAAATATTCCCTTCTATGAGCAAGCTATTGCCGAAACTGGTGCTAGCGAATATGGTATCACATGGCAGATTCTTGCCGCAATTCATTATGCTGAACACGGATTGGGCCGCGATAATCCCAGCAACGGTCAAGGCGCCTATCAGCTCTATTCCTATACTAATGGCGGAACTAACTCGAATTCTTTTCGCCCGGCCGGTCCACTTTCAGATGAAGAATTCCTCCGCCAAACTAAAATTGCTCTCGAAGTCGCCATTATTCCAAACGTATCGGGCGGAAAAATAACAAATGACGACGATATTAAACGACTCTTCTACAGATATAACGGTGCCACACCTGGTGGACGCTACGAAACTAGGGCACTCGCTATGGGTTTTACGCTTGAGCAGGCTCGAAACGGCGAGGGATCCGCTTATGTCATGAACCGCTACGATGCTCAACGCGATCCCAACAGCCCAGAGATGAACCCAAATTGGCGCGGAGGGTTCAGTAGAGACAAACACTGGGATCCTAATTTTCTCTGGCAACCATTCGGCACTTATACAGTATATAAAGCTATAGGCGGCGCCTCCTCCTGCGGAGCTGGAGGGGCTATAGGGGGTGGATTAAATAAGGAGCAAGCCAAGAAAATTATGGATGATTACATTGCAAATGCTAAATGCACTGGCGCAGAATATGGCGATATAGGATGCCAGTCTAGCTGTGCAGTAAAAACCGGAGACTCTCGCACAAACTGTGTTACATTTGTTAAATATTTCCTCCAACGTTTCACAACGGTAGGGACAGGATATTGCCCCTCGGGCACAGGTAATGGAGGATCTGTAGTTAGTAACCTTACTGGAACCGCCGTAGAAGCTAACGGTAAAACATTTCGTGTTACGGCAACGTGTGACACGTCTAAATTTGAATTTGGCGGTTTTGAACCCAGACCGTATGCCGTATTTAGTACAGAAGAAAATTCATTCACCCCATGTGGAAATCATAAGTGTGGACACACCGGGATAGTCTTAGGCATAGATGAAGCCAACGATAAGATATTTATTGGACAAGTCGGATGCAACACACCTTTTACGGCTCCTCTAGTAACTACTATAGAATATTCGCTTAGCGACTATAAGTCCGGCAACTATTGGTATGCTTACATCGACAAGATGGTTAACCTAGACAAGATTAATGAAGTAGTCCAACGATAGGAGGCGAAAAATGGAACAAAATCGAGAAAGCAACCCTAAAAATATCAAGATTTTGGCGCTATTAATCGTTGCTACGATAGTAATTATCTTTTCTATCCTTAGTCTCCAACGTCTGTTCCGCAACAATCCGTATGGAAAAGAGATTAAAATCGACAACTTTAACGAATACTACAATGAAGCCCCTCAAACTCAACGCGATATAACCTTCAATCAGCTATATGAAGCTGTTCTTGATAATGGAACTCCGGAAGATAAAATTCCAAAATCCGGAGCTATCATACGAAGCAATACAGCACAGCTTGAGCATAGCAACGAGGGTTATTCTTATTATGGAAGCTTTATCGTTGATATTCCCGAGATCAGACAATCCTACCGGATTCAAATCACCTGGACCACAAGCAAGAATGACAATTCAACCGCTTCTGACTTTCCTGCCCTTGTTACTTGTCTAAAACCAGACGAGATTATTTATGAAGATTTTATCTGCAAAGACGCTTTCACTGAAGAAACCGCCGCCGAAGATAACCTTATCAAGGAGTACCCACTCGCTACAAGTTTACCCATCGACATTGAATACTACGTGAACGGCCACGGGGAATACGTCCATTACACCATAACCAATCAATTCAATGAAAGCGATGACTATACCGTCCTTATCACCGATTACACCGGTGGTAACTACGAACCCGCCCTCGAACGTATCCGCAACCTTGGTTTTAACCCCGATGACTACGAAATAGAGTACAAAGACCTCTCTGAAGAATATGCCGCCCCCGGCTACGCCGGAGACTAGCCCCATCTTTCCATTATAGCACACTTCTCCACAATAGTCAATACTCTTTGTGCTTTTTCGCCAAATTTCGCAAATTTTGCCCAATTTTACCCCTTGTCCTCCTCTTAAATCTGTGCTAAAATACAAGAGTATAGTTTAATAAACGATAGCGTATAACTAGACAACAGGGAAGGCCCAAGATTAATTCCGCTAATTTTGCCGTATTCCGAGTTCTTTTTCAGAACAAGCTCGGAATTCAGAACAAAGGCAAAACAGTCGATGCGACGATGGGAACCACTCATTAGTCTAGCTTTCGCGTTGTCATAAGGGAAAGGATTAGGATGCAAGTCATCATCGGCACCAAAATTGGTATGACCCAGATCATCGGCGA
>CAYTZL010000050.1:0-4989 GCA_964442535.1 uncultured Candidatus Saccharibacteria bacterium
CGCCTTGCGGCATATGCTCCTAAGGCATACGTGTATACCAATTTCACCACTCGGACATACTTAGATTGTAACACTATTGGTTTGTCTGCGCAAGGATAAAGTTTAGCGCTAAGGCGTTTTGGTAATATTTGGGGCTAATTAGCGTTACGGTACAGCGTAATCCGCGCACCGGCATAAGTCCGACTCGAGGAGATTTCGAGGCCAGCAAACTGCGGGGCGGACTGGGCGGCGGGAGAGGAAAGCGCGAAAGTTCCCTGCGCGGCTAAAAGCTGCGAGATCTCCCGGAGCTGGTCGGACTGAAAATCATCATAGGGCGGGTCGGCGAAAATAACCGTAAAAGCGTGCTGGAATTCGGTGCGGCGACTGAAATTCTGTACGGATTCACAGAAAATTTCGGCTTGTCCAGAGTTCTCGCTGATCCCGAGCTGGCGCAGATTAGACGCAATCGCCGTCGCCGCGGGGCGCGATTTTTCGACAAAAACTACTTTTTCCGCGCCAAGGCTAAGAGCCTCGATTCCGAGCGCGCCAGAGCCAGCATAGAGGTCAAGAACCGTCTGACCGGCCACCTCGACCATATTAAAAAGCGCTAGCTTTTCGCGCGCACCCATCGGGTGTGTGTTAAGGCCGGGCGATTGCAGCTTACGGCCACGGAACTTCCCCGAGGTTACGCGTATGCTATTGTTTACAGGACCGCGTTTTTGTGCGCTGGTAGTATCTCGATCTCGCTGGCTACTTCTACCCACGTCGCCTCCTCGAGTGCTTAAGATGGCTCGGTTTACGGCGTAGTGGGCGATTTTTCGGCGGATTTTCTTGACAAATTACGGTTTTTGGGAGATTATAGGCCTCGATTATCGCCGCGTACCAGCCCAGTGCAACATTTTTAACAATTTCCGGCAAGAGGACATTTTTAGTTTCAACCGCTAATTCCGTCGTCCATCCCTCTTTACGGAAGCGCTCATACATGTTATATTTCTGGACTTTTGCGACCGCCATGGGGTAATTTTGGAAAAAATCTAGTTCAACGAAGTTTTGCGGGTCGATTTTTGAGGTTAGGTACTTGTGTGGCAGGGCGGCAGCAATCATCGCAACGCCATATTCATAGCCAATGTGTTGCGACATATAGCCCTTTGCACCCCAGTAAAGCCAGTTATTGCGTGCAGTTTCGAGCGCACTGCGGCCGCGCATCATACCCTTGACGGGTTGACCAAAAATCTTAATCATTTCCTGGCTCGTCATAAGCTGTTCCTTGACGTCGGAAAGCGGAAAATGATGCGCCGGAGTCAGACCATCAACAACCATATGCGCCATCCAAGCTGCCTCAAAGGCCGCCCGCGTCGCGTCCTCGGCGCGCAACGCCTGAACCAAATTATAGTAATGGTCAACAATCATTTCTGGTAATGAGCGCGAATCGACAGGGGTGGTATCGGATTTCTCGGGCGCCTCGTCGGAAGGCGTCGGCGTAGCATCAGGGGCAGTATTGTTAGGATTCGTAGAAAATTCGGCTTTTTCGCCTAAATTAGCGTTAGAGGTATCGGAGAGCGGCTGTGCGACGTCGGAATTTCGTGGCGCCGTACCAGCAAGGTTCGGGGTGCCGGACGCTCCTGGGGCCTCTAAACAAGCTTTAGCGGCATTTTGAGCGCGAGAAGCCTCGATAATTTCATGAATTTGCTCTGGTGTCAAAATCATCATATGCGAGGGTTCATCACTGTTTGGACTTTTGCGCTTGAGCCCATCGGGGCCGCGCGAGCCTTCAAAATGGATAATTTCCTTCCCGCTAGGGAAAAATACGCCATGAGGTAGAAAATTTGTCAAAAATCGGCGCGCTTCCTGGTCAAGTTGTTGGTGCGTACCAATAATTTTGCCGGAAAAGCGTGAGTTTTTGACTAAAGTGGTCGTTGAATACATAATTTATCTTTGTATTATACCTTATCTAGGGCAGAATTGCTAGCTTAAGCGGTCTCCTAGTTCAAAGTCGTCAGTTGCTGGTATTTTTTGATTCGTGCGGCCAGCTCGGGGTATTTCGCCATATCTTCGGGGTGCTTTGCGAAGGCGCTGGCGTGGCGGCTCGCCTCTGTTATGAGCTTGGTGTCGCTGAGGTTGGCGACCTGGAGATTGAGCTCGCCGTGCTGCATGGCGCCGTAGATTTCGCCGGGGCCGCGGATTTTGAGGTCGACCTCGGCGAGGTGGAAGCCATCGGTCGATTTTTCCATCTCGCGGAGGCGCCGCGAGGGCTTCCCCTCCCCGGTAGTGAGCAGAAAACAGCTCGCCGGCTGGTCACCACGGCCGACCCGTCCGCGGAGCTGATGCAGCTGGGCGAGGCCGTAATTCTCGGAATCTTGAATAATAATCATATTCGCGTTCGGAACGTTGACGCCGACCTCGACGACCGTCGTCGAAACGAGGATTTGGATTTTATTATTTGCAAAATCTTCCATAACCTGGTCTTTTTCATCAGGTTTCATCTTGCCGTGCAAGAGGCCGACGTGATATTTCGGGAAAAGTTCGGCGAGTTTTTTAGCTTGTTTCTTAACAGGGGTGGCGGTGCTGGCGTTTTTCTCTTCGATTACTTGACAAATCCAGTAAATCTGTTGTCCTTTAGCTAATAATTCACGCATCGCGGGGTAAAGCTCGTCGCGTTGGGCGGTTTCGGGGAGGATTTTGGTGACGATGGGCTGGCGGCCGGGCGGGAGTTCGTTGAGCAGCGAAACGTCGAGATCGCCGAAAATCGTGAGTTGGAGCGAGCGCGGAATAGGGGTGGCGGTCATGGATAAGAGGTGCGGGGCGGTGTTTTCGGGGGATTTGAGGAGGAGTTTTTGGCGCTGATTGACACCGAAGCGGTGTTGTTCGTCGATAATGCAAAACGCAAGCGATTTGAAGGTGGTGTTATCGGTCAAAAGGGCGTGAGTGCCGACGACGAGGTCGATTTGGCCGGTGCTAATAAGGTCTTTCAGCTGGCGTTTGCCGGTCGTGGCGCCGGTCAAAAGGGCGATTCGCGGCATCAGGACCCCGGGATTTGCCTTCTGGAGGCCCTGGAAGAGCTTTACAAGGCTTTCAAAATGTTGGGTGGCTAGGATGGCGGTCGGGGCTAAAAGGGCCGTCTGGCAGCCGTTAAAGGCGGTCTGCGCGGCCGCTAGAGCAGCGACAATCGTCTTCCCGGAGCCAACATCGCCCTGGAGGAGGCGGTTCATTGGGGTTTTGCGCTCGAGAGCCTGCAAAATCTCCCAGGTAGCGCGACGTTGCGCCCCGGTGAGCTGGAAAGGGAGGCTTTTAACGAGATTTTGGATAAATTTGGCGTCAAATGGTAAAGGTTGTGCTTGTAGACGCTGATTTTCTTGTTTATTGAGCTTCGCGGCGAGAATGAGCTCAAAAATCTCCTCGTAGGCGAGATATTCACGGGCGCGCTCGGCATCCTCGGGGGCTTCGGGGAAATGAGAGAGGAAAAGAGCCTCGGCGCGAGCGCCTTTTTTGACGTATTTTGAGCTTTCTGGGTTAATTGGTAATAAATCGGGGATTTTGGCGAATTCACCGCGCAGGCTGCCGATGATTTTGTGGAAAGTTTGGGGCTTGATGGCGCTTTTGGCGGAGTAAATTGGCTGAAAGCTGGCGGCGCCGTCCTGTTCAACGTCTTGGACGAGGGTGGCGGAGGGGGAGGTGAGGACGTAGCGGCCGTTTTTGAGCTCGTATTTGCCGGTAAAATAGTACTCGCGCTTGGGGTCGAACTGCTTCGCGCGGTAAGGCTGATTAAACCAGACAGTGCGGATAGCGCCGGTATTATCGCGGATGACGCCTTCGGTGAGGGTGAGCTGGCGACGACTGGTGCGCATGATGCGGAGGTCGCTGATTTTGCCGCGGACGATGACTTTTCCGGGGCGCAGCTCCTCGATCGGGACGGTGGTTTGGTAGTTTTCGTAGACGCGCGGCAAGCAATAGAGGAGATCGCCGACGGTGCGGAGATTAACACGCGCCAGAGCTTCGGCGGTCTTCGGACCGACGCCCTTAATCGAATCGACTGGCGCTGACATATCCATGGGAGTATTATAGCATAAAAGAAGTCCTCGCGCTAAGTGCATACCGCGCCCTGCGAGGGCTTCGATGGTTTTAGTGTATCAAAGGAGGCGGGAGATGTCTATAGTTCTCATTAGGGGGTTTGGGCTATGCAGCGGACGGAGTAGCCATAGTCGCGAGCACTAGCGCTGGATGGAGCAACATTACTTGCGGCGGTTATTTCATAGGCGTTATAAGCGTTAGAAAATGATCGTGACGACCAGTAGTAAATTCGGTCTCCGACGGTGTAAATTTGACCGTAGTTAGGATAAACATTGCCGCTTCGCACAAAAAATAGCGGACTAAGTGCTATGTTGTACGCGTTTTGATTTACTCCGCTTGTTCCGGTCAAGCTTCCCGTATTCCATGCACTTGCTAGCCCATACCTTTGTAGTAAATATGCATAAGTTCCTTTTGAAAGGGTTTGGTTATTGTCTGTCGCGGAATTTGGCAATTTCCACCCTTTTGGACAAACACTTCCCGTTGCCGCTGCGTAATTGGTAATTGTCCCTCCCGTGCCAGCCGTTGCTGCATTCCATTGATAATAATTCCCAGCTAGATAATGTGCATCATACTCCGCATCCGTATAGGTCTTACTCCCGTTGTTTTTATAGAAGTTCGGGTCGGTCGACGCTGTACGATTTCCGACCGCGATAAACTGACTGGGGCATGCCGATAATCCCGTGTCGGGCCAGCCGCATCCCGTCGTCGAAGTAGGATTTATGATTACATAACCTCCCATATCCCAAGAATATGTACCTGTAAAATCACCGTTCCCATATCCTAGCGTTGTGGCATTAATTGTTGTAACTGTAGCTCTTGCCGGATAGGTACTACTCGAAGTCCAGTTGCTCGTGACATCGCTAGTTGCCGTAGTCACGTTAGACGTGGAGATATTGAAGTCAAGGTTTTGGCTCATCCAACAATTCCCGTCAAGAAGTTTTG
>CAYTZL010000051.1:0-4086 GCA_964442535.1 uncultured Candidatus Saccharibacteria bacterium
GTCAGCATCTACGGCCAGCCTAGCGGCGTTGGCTACCCGACCAGCAAATTCGCCGTCAACGGCCTCACGAAATCCCTCGCCAGGGAACTAGCCCCGAGCGGCATCCGCGTTAACGCCATCGCCCCCGGCGTAACGAACACCGACATGGTCGCGAAACTCCCGCCCGAAGTCATCGAGCCGCTCATCAAGACCATCCCTCTCGGCCGTATCGGCGAGCCCCGCGACATCGCCAATGCCTTCCTTTTCCTCGCCAGCGACCTCGCCAGCTACGTCACCGGCGAAATCCTCTCCGTCGACGGCGCCGCGCGGAGCTAAAAACCGTCAATATAGGTACAAAACAGCATCCTATAGGAAACACGAAAGTTGCCCAATTTTACCTTTTTGGGCAACTTTTTTTATCGCCACTACCCCTGTTAGCCGCTTTACAAACTTGCCCATTTTTGCATTTTTGGGCAAGTTTTAAAGCCAATCGCTCTCCGCCTTCATCTCTCCAGAAAGAACGCGTCCTATCACCTCTTCTTTTCGTTCCACAAAGTCAATTCCTGACTGTAATTCTTCAATCTGCTGCCACAGCTGCCGCTTTTTCGTCTCTAGCATCTCTTTCCGCTCCGACAGTGTTATTTTACCTTGTCGACATAGCCCCATATACTTTCGTATTTCCTTACTGCTCATGCCTATCCGCCTTAGCCCCACCAATGTCCGTATCCAGTCCAGCTGCCATGCTTCCAAAACTCGCCTATAGCCATTTATCCGCCTCACTCCCGGCACAAAACCACGATCACAAAACGACCGCACCATCCTCAACGGCAACCCCAGCTCCGCCGCCGCCTGCTTCACCGTCATCACTTCCGGCTTATCCAACTTTTCGCACTTCTCCTCCACTTTTGCTCCTTGCTTATTTCTACTATTATACCCGATAAAATCTCCAAGCAGGGAATTACGCCAAAATTATCGCGATAACCTTTCCACCCCAGCCGCCTCGCCAAGGTTTCGCGCTTAGGGTCTAGAGCTTGAGGGCAGAACTAGATGTCGCGAAAAGTAGCATATGCGGGGTGCTGGTTGACGAGCGCGGAGGCTGAGGTGGAGAAGCCCGTTAGTTAAGTGCACTACGAAGTCGGCACTAGGCAGCGAAGGGAAAGGCCGATGTAGCGACTGCCATAGTCGGACGGACCGACGCCGCTATCAGCGAAGTCGAGGTAGTAGGCGCTGCTAGTACCAGAGTTGGCTCGAGAGGACCAGTAATAGCCGTTCTGGCCAGCGTAGCTGAACTTATTAGTATTGCCAGGGTAAATGAGGCCGCCCCGCACAAAGAATAAGGGACTTAAGGCAATGTTGTACGTATTGCCATTAACGCTACTAGTACCAGTAAGACTGCCACTGTTATATGCACTAGCTAGCCCGTATTGCTGTAGTAAGTACGCATACGTTCCTTTAGCAATAGTCGAAGCATTTGTTGCAGAACTCGGCAACTTCCACCCCTTCGGACAGATAGATCCGCTAGCATTCGCTGACGTTATCGTCCCTCCCGTTCCCGCCGTAGCTGCATTCCATTGGTAGTAATTCCCAGCAAGATAATGTGCATCATATTCCGTAGCCGTATAGGTCGCCCCATTCTTCTGGTAGAAGTTCGGATCAGTACTCGCCGTGCGACTTCCGACGGCCATAAACTGTCCAGTACAAGCGCTTAACCCCGTATTATTACTAGAGCACGCCATCGTCGCAGTCGGGTTAATAATCACATAGTTACCGAGATTCCAGGAGTACGTTTCCGTGTTCGTCGTACTCCCCGTCGTGACCGACGACGTCGTGGTCCGTCCTGGGGTCCAACTACTGCTGACATCGCTAGTGCTACTCGTCAGTGCCGTACTAGTCGACAAGTCGAGCGCCAGGTTCTGGCTCATCCAACAGTTGCCGTCGAGGAGCTTCGTGACCCAGTATTTCTTATTGTCCCTCGTATCAGTTAGCTGTGCCGTCTCATGATACGGCGCCGCGCTACAGATGGAAGAGGTCATTTGTTGCATATTTGCAATTCCGCCGAAAGCTGCCGTCCTCCCGGGTTGTGCAACTACGGAAAGCGTAACCGTATTCGAGTAAGTATCCGCTACTTTTGCCTCACTCACTCTCGTCCCGAAACACATGGTGACTTTCTTTGTTCCTGAGCTAACCGCTCCGCCAGTCCCAAGAGTTTGGTTCGAGGTCGTCATCTGCTTGAATACGTCCGATAAGCTACAATCCGTTACGCTATCGCCAACACTGCCGTTCCAACCCCACTTATCCGTCATTTGCGACAGCGTGCTATTACTTGTAACGCCCGGAATGGCGTTAGATGAGTTTGAGCCGGTTAGGCTTGCACTGTTGGCCCGAATATACACGGAATAACCATTAGTATTTCCGAGCGTTACGCTGGCAGTACGTTTAACTACGCCGACGTTAGTATTAGTATTACCAGCATTCACCACTGAGTTTGTTCCGGAATCCATAGACAGTGTAACTGTTGAAGCGGTTTCACGATAGTTCTTCAACTCTTCATCCCAACCATTAGCAGCATCCGCCTTATCTGTAATCGGACTAATGGCTACTATTCCGAGAAGCGTTAAAACTCCTACACTGACAATCCCAGCTCCGCGTAAGACGTTTTGTGTCACACCTTTTACCTTAAAGTTACTATTTCTGCTCCGCATGAGGCCCTCCTTTTGATTTGTTACAGCACCCAAGCGGAGCACGTCTTTACTTATCTTTCAATAAGATAAAACAAAAAACGGCGCCACAAGGGTGCTGAAACAATTCGTCTAGTAGCGCGAAGCTCTTCAACAGAACGGCTTTTGCCCTTACGGCGCCATTTCACTGTTGAAAAACATACTTTATACAAAAATAATGTGCTACTAGCGTTTAATTATTGAATTGTTTCAGCACCTCTATTGTAACACGAAATTACACATTGTGTACAAAAAAACACTAACAACGCCACAAAATTACGCTTATGATTGCGCTTATGGTGGTTTTTGATATAATAAAAATAAGGAGAAATTTCATGGAATGGATAACTGCCATAGCGAGCATAGCCTTATCAGTATGCGCAGCGATAGCGACCAGCTTCCTAACCTTAGGAAAGTATCAGGAAAAAGTAGACCAGCTCGAAAATCACGATAAAGAACACGGGGAAGAATTAAGAGACCTGTGCATGAAAGTCGCAGTTCTAGACGAGCGCACACAAAACATCCAAAAATCTATAGACAGTCTAGCCAGCGCCGCCCAAGCTCATAGCCCAATCCAGCTAACTCCCCAAGGCTGGAAAATGGTCAAAGATAACGGAGCCCACTCAATCTTCGAAGACAATCGAGATAAGCACTTAGAGGAGCTAGAAGCTCAAAAACCGCATTCCCAATATAGCGCTCAGGAAAAAGTCTACAGAATCATGAGTAACAAGTTCTTCAACGCAAAAGAGTTCCAGCCGATCGAGCAATGGGTATTCAATAATAGAAAAAACCATGGATAAGATTATTCGCATTTTTAGGCTATCCGCTCCACGACTATGATTTTGAGAAGCATCCTGAGATCGTAAATACTAAAGAGCACTATTAACAGAAGTAGCCCAGCCCCAACCATAGCCCACTCATCCTCCACCAGCAAAACCCTCGAAAAGCACACTTTACGAGCACAGCGATTCCGGCGGGAGTGCGGCTTTTGTTTCACAAAAGCCTTCCAACCTCGCAGCGCTTAGAAAAAGTAAACTTTTTCTAGCTACAGCCGCTCGGTCGGTTCGCACCCGCTTCGCGGCTTCGCTCCTCAACAAAATACACACAAAAATAAATAAACCCTTTCGGGTTTCTTTATTTTTGTGGTGATTCCGGCGGGAAACTTCGCTCCGCTCAGCGCTTCGTCGTCGGTTCAAAAATTCCAAAATAAATTTTGGAATTTCCTCACGCTCCTCCTCGCTACGAACCCGTTGCTTACGCAACAGGGTTCGCCTTACCGCCACGGCTATCACCAACCACAGGTGAAAATAAAGCCCTAAGGGCTTTCTTTTTACCTGTGGTGATTCCGGCGGGAGTCGAACCCGCGATTTTCTGGATGAGAACCAGACGT
>CAYTZL010000052.1:0-4040 GCA_964442535.1 uncultured Candidatus Saccharibacteria bacterium
GTTTCAACCGGTTCCGGCATATAGGGCTGCACAGGTTCCGGCGTGCTGGCCCAGGCTGCTTCCTCTGCCGTTTGCTGAATCGGGCGGGGCTGTTTGCGACGCTTTTTCGTGCCGGAATCAGCACTTTCCCGCTTTTCTAAATGATGTCCTGCCTCCTGATCGGCTGGTCGCGCGCGGTCAAACGACATATCCTCTGCGCGCTGACTGACACGTTTTTCCTCGCCCGTGGCCCGATTCTGCTCAATCAGGCCGTCCCGCCCCATTTTATAGAATTGCTTCGCCCGCGCTTGATAACGTCTTTTACCCAGTGGTATCACCCCGCATTCTTAAAATCATGTGTTTTCTCCCGCTAAATCCTCAGGACGGGTCGTCATAATCCTGTACAGCTCGGTGTCCTTCGGGAAGTGATCGACGAAGGGAATAATCACGTTCCCGTAAAACAAAAGCCCCTCGCCAGCGTTAGAATTGGTCACGTAACCGAGCTGATGAGGGGAAATATTTAGCTGCTTTGCGAGGATTTGACGGTCGCCTCCTGCCTGGTTGAGCATATAGACAAAATCGCTATTCTCGAAGATATTCTGTATCTCGCGGCTTGCAAGCAAATCCTTAACATTCTGCGTGATTCCGGTCGGGATGCCGCCCCACTTTCGGAAGCGCTTCCAGATTTCCACCGTGTATGCGGCAGTCTGTTCTTCCCGCAGCAAGAGGTGCATCTCATCAATGTAAAGCCGGGTTGATTTATGCGCTTCCCGGTTCTCGCTGACGCGTCCCCAAACCTGATCCTGCACAACCTGCATTCCGAACTTTTTCAGCTGGTTTCCAAGCTTTTTAATCACATAACAAACGATTCTGCTGTTGATTTTGACGTTTGTCTGGTGGTTGAAAACATTCAGCGAACCAGTGACATAGATTTCAAGCGCGGTCGCCAAACGCTTCGCTTCGGCTTCCGGCTGCTGGCAAAGCAGATTGTGAAGGTCGCCTAAAATCGGCATTTTTTCAGGGCGCGGGTCCTGCAAATACTCCCGATAAACCATGTGAACGCAACGGTCAATAACCGTCTTTTCTACTGGCTCTAATCCGGCTTTTCCGCCAACAATCAGCTCCATCAGAGACAGGACAAAATCGCTTTTTAGGGTGAGCGGATTATCATCTTCCGAGTAGTTGAGAGTTATGTCCATGGGGTTAATATATTGGTCAGACGCGGGTGAGATATCAATCACCTGACCGCCCAGACGTTCAACCAGGGGCGCATATTCTGCTTCGGGGTCGATAATGGCAATATCGTCCGAAGTAATCAGGAATGCGTTTGTAATTTCACGCTTTGCGGAGAAGGATTTGCCGCTGCCGGGAGTGCCCAAAATCAGTCCGTTCGGGTTTTTGAGTTTCTTCCGATCAGCCATGATTAAGTTGTTAGAAAGGGCATTTAACCCATAATATAAGGCTTCCCCGCGCATAAAAAGTTCCTGACTTGTAAACGGCACGAATATTGCTGTGCTGCTCGTAGTAAGCCCGCGCTGAATCGAAATCTGGTTCAAACCCAGTGGCAGGGAGGACATCAATCCCTGTTCCTGCTGGTAATCCAGACGGCGCAAAGCGCAATTATATTTCTGCGCAATGCCCGCCGACTGAAATACATTATTTTCGAGTTTTTGCCTCGTTTCCGCCAGATTCATAATCAGCATCGTGACAAGAAACATACGCTCATTTCGGCTCTGCAAATCCTCTAAAAGCGTCTTTGCCTCACTGCCATAAGTCGATAAATCTGACGGAATGATATCCATATCATAACCTGCCCTTACGGCTTTTTTCTGTTCCTCGATCACCATACGTTGTAGGTCTGTAATTTTACGTTTCACGTTTTTTATAGCAGCACTTTGGTCGATAGATTGAATGTGCAGCGTGACCACCATACTATGTTCCATGTCGAGAAAGTCCGCCAGCATCCGGTCTGTCAGCTCCGGCGCGAGGATTTGCAGGAACGACATTGCACCGTAGGTTTTGCCGATCTGGAACATCCGGCCATTCTTGAAGGTAAAGCTGTCCGGCGCGATAAAATCCTTGCTGGAAAGGCCGGTTTTTGAAATGGCGTCCCACGCAAATCGGAACTTTTGATTGTCCGCCGGATGGAACATTTTGTGCAGGATTGCAAGCCGCTCGTAGCCGTCCAGCGGATGCGCGCGCACGCCGAGCGTTTTGAAATTTGCCAGTACGTCCGCTTCGATACGCTCCAGCCTTGACTTCGCCGATTTCAGATTTTCCGCTTCCACGCCGAAGGTGATATACTTGGTTTTCGTCAGGCCGTTGTTCCCTTTGGATAGCTGATCTTTCAACATATTCGAGTATTCCTCACGAATGCTGTTAAAAGCGTCCGACTGGGGCGGGATGTAGATGGACCGGCGCTGTTCCTCCATGTCGGCGGGCTGATTCAGGAATGAAAACTGGACACGGATAGAACTATCAAAATAGTTAAGAAAATCACACCAATTTTCAAAGATAAGGTTCTTATCTTCGTTTTGCGCGAGTTGATAATTCACGTCGTAAAACTGCACCTGTTTTGTGAAAAAGTGTTCGTTTACGATACAAATTCCGTCGCGGCACATCTCCTGATAGGGGATCGTCTGCTGGGCAGTCTCAGGGATTTTGCCGTCCTGCTTTGCCTTGTGGATGGCTGCTGTCAGCCGCCGTTTATCGCGTCCGCTCAGCTTGGCATCCGGCGTCAAACGAATAGTTCTCCGCAGATCGGCCTTATCTTTTTTGTGCTGCCTTTCTGCGGCTTGCAGCTTTTTTGCCTGTTTTGCCTGCTGCTTGTTTTTCAAATTTTGATACCTCCTTTGGCTTGTCGAGCCGCTCCAACGCGGCGTACATATTTTCGGTTTGGTACGGTCGAAACTTCGGGGATAGGAACTGCGCCCGGATAAAATGGCTCAAAATGACCTCTAGCGGCTGGCCGTCCTTCTCGTAAATCCCGAACAGGAAAAAGGGCAGCATCAGGCCGATCATCAGAAATGCCGCCGGTTCGTTTCCAATAATGCCGCGCGTGAAAATATAGGTCGGAATGCCTATAAGACCACCTGTGCCGAAACAGATCAGCTGCCGTTTTGTCAGGTTAAAGGCAACCTTTGTTTTCACTTTTGTGAGGTCCTTGGGGACGGGAACAAAGGGCAATCATCTCACCTCCCGATCTTTCGGTTTTGTGGCGGGCTTATCGCCGGGGACGGGTTTTGCCGCAAGTTGATTCTTGATGGAGGGTTTCTTTTCTGTCCGTTCCGGCTGTTCCCGCGCAGTTTTCATCTCCCTGCGCGCCTGATTTATGAACCCATCCAGCACAGCGGAATGGCTGCTAATCACGTACTCGCTGAGTCGTCCAACCGTGTTGGGCTGCGGGATGGTTGCCGCCCAGTCCTGATTATTCCGAGAAAAACGGAGGTCGTGTCTCTTTTCGCAAAGGGTAACCGCAAGCACGCAAGCCACACGTTCCGCATCAAATTCCTGGAGCACACTCTTTGCTGCATCTTTGGAAAGATACATTCCGTCAAAACCCTCCCGAATTGCTGCTTCAATCGCGTTTTTGCAGTCAATATTCGCCTGATGCGACGCGCGCCACAAGGGAATTTCGTCATGCTCGCGAGCATATATAAGCGATTCCAAATACAGCGGAACAGCGCGGGCTGCTTCCAGCATGGACTTGGCGCGTGCTTCAATGCACTCCTGAATCGTGGCCATCTGTCCGGTTTCTAGGTTGCAAAAGTCCTTATATACGTCAGCCAGCGGAGCGGGGGATTTCAGCAGCGCCGAAGCCTGCTGTTCAGGAAGATTCATGTCCTCCATCTGCATCAGAATGTCCTCCCGCGTGGAGTATTCGTAGGCGTGGTTCAGAATTTCTTCCGGCGGCTGCCCCAGCAGCCAATCGCGGAAATTTTTCTGTTCCGCTGCCATTTTGTCATATAAAGCGGTGTTCAGTTTTTCAGCGTCCATGACACGCTCCTTTCTTACAATCGTTTTTCATAGCGCAGCTTCATTTGCGGCGGGCAGAGGTCAAC
>CAYTZL010000053.1:0-4001 GCA_964442535.1 uncultured Candidatus Saccharibacteria bacterium
ATGGGAGACTTAACAAGTCGTAGAGGACGTCCTATGGGACAAGAATCTATTGGTAATACTTTAAGAATTATTGCAATGGTACCGCTTTCTGAAATGTTTGGTTATGCAACGGATCTTCGAAGTAACACCCAAGGTCGTGGAAACTTCCAAATGGAAAAAGATCACTATGAAGAAGTTCCAAAATCAATCGCTGAAGAAATCATAAAGAAAAACAGCGTTAACTAAAAATAATACTTGAAAAACATTCAAGCATTAGATAAAATAGAATAGTAAATTGAAAGGAGAAAAAACAATGGCAAAAGAAAAATATGATCGTTCAAAAGAACACGTTAATATTGGTACTATTGGACACGTTGACCATGGTAAAACAACATTAACTGCTGCAATTACAAAATTATTTAGTAAAGAGTTTGTTGCATATGAAAATATCGACAAAGCTCCAGAAGAAAGAGAAAGAGGTATTACAATTAATACCGCTCACGTTGAGTATGAAACTGAAAAACGTCATTATGCTCACGTAGACTGCCCAGGACATGCTGACTATGTTAAAAACATGATTACTGGTGCTGCTCAAATGGATGGTGCTATCCTTGTAGTATCTGCTGCAGATGGACCTATGCCACAAACTAGAGAACATATCTTGTTATCTCGTCAAGTTGGTGTACCTAAAATTGTTGTTTACATGAACAAATGTGATCAAGTAGATGATCCAGAATTACTAGACTTAGTAGAAATGGAAATCAGAGAATTACTTGGAGAATACAATTTTGATAGCGAATGTCCTATCATCCGTGGTTCTGCTCTTAAGGCTCTTGAAGGTGATGAAGCTGCTGCTCAATCTATTCGTGACTTAATGGCTGCTGTTGATGATTACATCGATTCACCAGTTCGTGATACTGATAAACCATTCCTAATGAGTATTGAAGACGTATTCACAATTTCAGGACGTGGTACAGTTGTTACTGGGCGTGTTGAACGTGGAACATTAAACTTGAATGATGAAGTTGAAATCGTTGGTCTTAGAGATACACAAAAAACTGTTTGTACAGGAATTGAAATGTTTAGAAAACAATTAGATTTTGCTCAAGCAGGAGACAATGCTGGTGTATTACTTCGTGGTACTGCTCGTGACGACGTTGAACGTGGTCAAGTTCTAGCGAAACCTGGAAGTGTTACTCCACATCATAAATTCAAAGCTAGTGTATATGTTCTAAGTAAAGAAGAAGGCGGACGTCATACTCCATTCTTCTCAAACTACAGACCACAATTCTATTTCCGTACAACTGACGTTACTGGTGTTATCGAACTTCCAAGTGGAGTTGAAATGGTAATGCCTGGTGATAATGTTGATATGACTGTAGAATTAATTGCTCCAGTTGCTCTTGAAAACGGTACTAAATTCTCTATCCGTGAAGGTGGACGTACTGTTGGTGCTGGTGTAGTTTCTGAAATCATTGAATAATGATTAGAATAGCGAAGATTTCTTCGCTTTTTCTTTTGCTTAAATTATGCTAAAATAAAAAAATGAAGTAGGTGGTATGCAAGTGGCAAAAACGCATAAAAAAAGAAAAATAAAGAAAGAAATTTTGCTTCTATTTATTCTTCTATTTGTGAGTGGTGGATATTTTTACTTTACAAGGCAAAAGGAAGATATAAACCTTCCCTTATTGCATGAAAAAGAAAAAAGAGAACAACAAGAAAGAGAAGAGGCATTAAAAAGAGAACAACAAGAGACTTACAATACCTGCCTAAAAAAAGTATACGACGAAACAGAATTAACCGAAGAGCTTGCTTCTATGAAGCAAGCTATTAATAGTACTATTAATAATAATCATTACCGAGCATCTGTCTATTATGAAGACTTAACTACAGGATTTACTTATACCTATAAACCACAAACTGTTTACTATGGAGCCAGTCTAATAAAACTTGTCGATGCTTTGTATCTAATCCATCAAGCCACTCTAGGAAACATTGATTTAGATACAGAAACGATAACCTATACTGCTGCATATAAAAAATCATTTAGTAGTGGAATGGCTACGCACAATTATGGAGACAAAGTGACTCTAAGAAATTTAATTCAATATGCCATCAGTGTCAGTGATAATTCAGCACATATGATGCTTTATGATTATATTGGAAGAGAAAACTTGCGGGCCTTTGGAACAAGTTTAGGAGCCAAAAATATATTAACCGCCGGAACAGACAAATTTGGAAACCAAACAGCAGAAGATACCAATATTTACTTAAAAGAAGCTTATCGCATTATTACAGAAAATGAAGAATATGGTCCGTTTTTAAAAAAAATAATGGACAACAACGTAAGAAATTCATTTAATACTGAAAGTATAAAGATATACCATAAATATGGTGCCTGTGATCCTTACTATTATCATGATATAGGACTAAGTTTAGAAACACATCCTTATGCTATTTCCATTCTTACTTTACATGAAAATAGCAATTACAAAGAAGTGGTGCAAACCATTCATGCTAAAATTATAGAACTGCAAGACGCCTTCTACGAAGCAAGAGAAAAGAATTGCCATCTAGAAGTATATGGCAACTAAAAAATAGGATATTTTTTGTATCCTATTTTGTTTTGATATACTTTTTATTAAATGTCTTAGCCAGTTTACCATTCTTTAACATAACTTGATAAACAAGAGATAAAATAGGCAAATCATATTCTCCAAGAAACTCATAAACTTGAGGTTGAAAACCTAACTTAAAATGATTTAAACCATGATAAGGATTCTCCAAACTAAAATCGCCGGTTATTCCATTTAAATCTGCAAATTCATAATGTTTTTGATAATGCTTTAATATTTCATAATGTAAAAAATAATTAGGATAAAAACGTTTATAATTCGTATCATAACCACTACAAACAATTTGTATTCGATTTTTATAAGAAACAACCAATGCTCCAGCAATACAGATTGGATGAGTTTGTTTTACTAGATTCTTTGCATCCATTACATCATTTTTGTAAGCAAGCAGTCGTTTATCAGAATTTTCTTTTCTATTGCTATTTTTTTCGGATTTTTCCTCCCTAAAAAGACGAGCATATTTCTTATTCACTTCTAATTCTTTTTCATAAGTTTTCTTAGCGTGATCTAAAAACACCTCGGTATCAACAGAAACCAGAAAATAATCAATGGTTTGAGAGCCTAAAAAAGATTGATAAAACTTTTGATAAGAAGAAAATGTATCTTGTTTTCTATGGATAAAATCATTTAAAATTTCAATCTCTGGTGCATTAACTTTCTTAAACTGTAATCCTTTTTCCATACTTCTTTTTACTTTGTTTCGTGTATTCTTTTGTAAAGATTTCAGCGAAAACTCTTTTAACGGAACAATCGCATTGTATCTAGGAAGCATCGATTCAAAATACAAATTATCTCTTAACTTTTTAAAACCTACATCAATCAAATGACTCTTAATTTCTACATTTTGATTGTACTTTTTTTGCAGTGTTTTTGTATCGATGGTAGCAATAGCAATTTCAGGATTGATTTTTATAAAAACAACATGCTTCTTTTTATAATAAGAAATTAAATCCTCAGTAAAATTTTTTAATAATTCTTTATCAAAATAGTCAAGAATAAAACCTTTTGGCGCATAGCCGTATTTGAATAGAAAATCTAAGTTTTTAAAAAAGATAAAAGAAGCGGCATGAATTTTATTATTCTCATCTACATAGCCAATTAAATCATAAGAATAGCCAATATTTTCCATATACTTTGCATAAGAAACAGATTGATAAAAACTTCCTATTGGCATAGTATCTATAAAATTTTCAAACTCTTCATTGGTTAACTCTTTAATCTGCATAACACTACCTCATTTACGAGAATTTATTATAACATAAGTTCTTACGTTTGCAAGATTTATTCTCCTTGATAAAAATTATGAGTTAATTTTAGTAGACCTTTCTTAAATTTAATTTATTATTACAATCAATAATAATGCGATAAGTAGCATATTTAAAGACA
>CAYTZL010000054.1:0-3792 GCA_964442535.1 uncultured Candidatus Saccharibacteria bacterium
TGATACGTTCTGCATGGATGTTTTTTCAGGATCAGGTGCTTGGCATGAAGTGGCTGAACGCGCTGATTGGAAAGGGGTTAGTAGCTTTAGGGCTTGACCTTGACGGGATTTTAGGCGGGGGCCTGCAATTCTTTATTTATGATACCATCAAGATTTTTGTGCTGCTTTCGGTATTGATCTTTCTAATCTCTTATATCCAGAGCTATTTCCCGCCGGAGCGCACAAAGAAGATTCTCGGCAGGTTCCGGGGAATTTTTGCAAACAGCATAGCGGCTCTGTTAGGAACTGTTACCCCGTTCTGCTCCTGCTCGTCTATCCCGATCTTTATGGGATTTACCAGTGCGGGGCTGCCGGTGGGAGTGACTTTTTCCTTCCTCATCTCATCCCCTATGGTAGATTTGGGATCGCTGGTGCTTCTTATGAGTATCTTCGGGGCGAAGATTGCGGTTGCCTATGTGGTGCTGGGGCTTGTGATTGCAGTAGTCGGCGGCACACTTCTGGAAAAGCTGGGCATGGAGAAGTATGTGGAAGGCTTTGTAAAAAACGCCTCCCAGATAGAAGCAGATGCGGCAGAGCTGACCCGCCATGACAGGGTGGAATTTGCAAAAGAGCAGGTACTTGGAACCATTAAGAAAGTAGCACCTTATATTTTTGTGGGTGTCGGTATCGGAGCCTTTATCCATAACGTGATCCCGCAGGCATGGATTGAAAGCGTCTTAGGCAGCGGGAATCCATTTGCGGTGATTTTGGCAACGCTTGTGGGTGTTCCCATGTATGCGGATATTTTCGGAACGATCCCGGTGGCAGAGAGCCTTCTGGCGAAGGGAGCCAGCCTCGGTACAATCCTGTCCTTTATGATGGCAGTTACCACACTTAGCCTTCCGTCACTGATTATGCTGCGCAAGGCAGTGAAACCAAAACTGCTGACCGCTTTTATCATCATCTGTGCGGCAGGGATCATCCTTGTAGGATACCTGTTTAACGCATTTCAATATTTGTTTATCTGACAGCAGGAGGAATGGATATGTGTTATTGTGGACTTCGTTACCGGTGCAGATCGGAATAGGTTTTCTGTTTCAAAGCTGTAAATCAATAAAAATCGTAAACAAAATTTGAAATGGAGGAACTTATCATGTTTACAACGGAAACATTGATTCATGCCGGGCAGACGTTTCTGATGCTGTTCGGTGAACTGTTCGGACTGTTTATCGGTATCAGCTTTGTGGTTGCTTTGCTACAGATTTATATTTCACAGGATCGTATCAAACGGATTCTGACCACACCGAAAAAAGGGCTGAACAGTGTGCTTGGAGCATTGCTGGGATCGGTCACGCCTTTTTGCTCCTGCTCAACGATTCCGGTTCTCGTGGGGCTGTTTAAGAGCGGTGCGCCTTTTTGCGGGGCGATTTCGTTCCTTTTGACCTCCCCGATTTTGAATCCGGCAATCATTACTTTAATGCTGGCGTTCTTCGGAGTGAAAGCAACGATTGTTTATGCCGTTTTCACATTCCTGTTTGCCGTAGTGATGGGGCTGATTCTGGATGCAGCCGGATTTGAGAAAGAGATTAAGAATGTCACCGTCAAAGGCGGCCATCAGGACGGGGTAAGCTGGGAAACCCTGCAGGGAACCTTCTGGCAGAAACAGCTTCAGGCATTCAAAATTTCTTTGAAGGATGCCTTTGGACTGTTCCGTGGAGTGGTGCTGTTCCTGCTGCTTGGCGCAGGGATTGGGGCGTTTATTTATGAGTTTGTTCCTACTGACCTGCTGGCGAACTTTGCCGGGGCATCCAATTTGTGGGCAGTTCCGGTGGCGGCAGTTGTGGGTATCCCCATGTATATCCGCACGGAAACCATGATTCCGATTGCAAGTATTCTGATCTCTAAGGGCGTGGCTCCCGGCGTTATGATCGCTTTGATTTTGGGCGGAGCAGGTGCCAGTATCCCGGAAGTGTCGCTACTCAGTTCCATTTTCAAGAAGAAGATGGTAATTGCTTTTGTGCTTTGCATTTTTGCGGTTTCGGTCATTACCGGGTATGTATTTAATTTCATTCTGTAAGGAGGACATTGCCATGAGCGAGAAGAAAGGATTGTTTGCCAGCCTGTTCGGAGGCAGCAAATCCGGCGGTTGCTGTAATATGGAGATTGTTGAGGAGCCGAAGAAAAAAGGCGGCTGCTGTGATATGCAGATTGTTGAGGATGATTCGCAGGAGGAAACGGGAGAAGCCAAGAATCCATGAAAGAACGGTGTGTGAAACCAACGGAATCGCTTTCCCACATAGATTATCTGCAAGTGACCGGGCAGGATTCATGTGAAGTTTTCTGTGGCAGCGATCAGGAATGGTATGGAACAAAGCGGCAGCGACTGACCGGATGCGGGCCGTCGGTAGCAGCAAATATTCTGTTTTATTTGAACCGGCAGCGGGAAGAAAACTGCTGCGGAAAAAGCAGGGAAGATTTGCTTCGGTTTATGGAGATGGCATGGGAATATGTAACCCCGCTGTCAAACGGGATTCCCTCCACTGCCCTTTTCCGTGAAAAACTGGAATACTATGCGTCAGGCCAGAATGAAAATTTTCGGTTCTTCATTTTGGATATACCGATGGAAGTCCCCAAAAGGCCCGTCCTCTATGAAGTCATAGAGTTTATACAAAATGGACTTCGTGCAGATACCCCCATTGCTTTTCTGAATTTAGACAATGGAGCAGAAATGGCATTAGAGGCATGGCATTGGGTTACGATAACCGCCATTTATGCAGAGGAAACGGATGCCGTCGTGGATATTTGTGATGAAGGGATAAAGAAACAGATCAATTTAAGGCTCTGGCTGGAAACAACCGTGCAGGGAGGCGGATTTATTTATCTGCTTTCCGCACGAGAGTAAGGATGTGATGAACTATGACAGAGAACCGGATAGAAAAAGCGGTCTTAAATCACCGCTCCGGCTATAATTGCAGTCAGGCAGTCGCCTGTGCGTTCTGCGATAAGGCCGGGGTCAGTGAAGAACTGATATTTCAGATAACAGAAGGCTATGGTTTCGGAATGGGCTGTATGGAGGGCGTTTGTGGCGCATTGTCCGGCGCAGCCGCCATAGCAAGTCTGAAAGTACATCAGATGGATCTGCCCGTCGGAAAACGTCGGAAAGAAATCTATCGTATGAATACAGAAATCTTAAAGAGATTTCGGGAAAAGAACAGGTCAATTATTTGTAAGGAATTAAAAGGAATCGGCACCGGGAAAATTCTTCGGGAATGTCCGGGATGTGTCGCAGACGCGGCGGAATTAGTGGAAACGGTAGTATTTGATTCTAAATAAAAAATGGAGGTAATCATGATGCAGATTACAGATGCAGCAAAAAAAATACTTGGTGAGGCACTTGCGGAGCAGCAATGCAATGCACTCCGCCTGCACACGCAGAGTTCCTGCTGTGGAAGGTCTTTGCAGTTTGAACTGGCTGTACTTGGAGCAGAGGATAAGACGGAAATGATAAACGGTCTTTCTGTTCTGATGGATGATGAAACGCGCCAGTGGACGGGAACGGTTACGATTGATGCAGAGGGGCAAAAACTTACGCTGCATGACAGCGCTTCCTGCTGTTCATAGTCAAGGCTGTGCGGGCGCGGACAGCACCCGCACCATTATAGAATAGGAGGGATTTCATGCAGGAACTGATAAACGGGTTCTTTGCTTTGAGCGACGAACAAAAGGAGCATTTTATTTTAGCCATAACACCCGGTATCTGCCGTGTGTTTCAGAAAAACCCTGACAGTATTCCACGGTTTTGCGGACAGATAC
>CAYTZL010000055.1:0-3780 GCA_964442535.1 uncultured Candidatus Saccharibacteria bacterium
GAGCTTGGTGCGGTAGATGACCTTGTCCTCGCCGTCGGATTTTTCGTATTCGCGGCATTCGAGGCCCTTGTCGGCTTCTTTGATGATGTAGCCGGTGGCCTCTTGCATGAACATGGCTTTAACGCTAGCGGTGAGAGCGTCGGAATAGCGGACACGGAAAGGGGTGTAATTTTTGTTGAAGAGGAAGAGCTCGACGGAGACGTTGTTTTTTACTTCGTCGATTTCGTTCGCCCAGTGGAAGACGTCGAAGGAATCGTCGGCGCGGTGGTAGTCGGAGCTCGAAGAATCGTCGTAGCGCTGTTCGGCGCTAGCGGCGTCGGTGGTATTCGCGCCTTGAGAGAGGTCGACGGGGGCGTCGGCGGTATCAGCTGTATTGGTGTCAATTTTGGTGGCGGTGTCGTCGGTGTCGGAAGCGTCAGCTTCGGGGGCGTCGGTATCGACCGTCTCCTCGGTGACGTCTACTTCGGTGACATTAGGGGTTTGTAACTCATCGTTTTCCATAAATACCTCGCTTTTGGTCTATTATAGCGGAAAGTGGGGAAAAGGGAAGGGGGAATGAACGAATGAACGAAGATAGGCTAATTGGTAGTTATCTCTCGAGACCCACGAACGCGCCCGTCCGCACGGAGCGTTCGCTCTTCGCGGTCAGCGTGACCGCTCTTTTAGTCTCTCGAGACAACTACCAATTAGCTTTTCTTCTCTCCTTCCTCCCTAGCTTAGGACTAGGGGGTAGGGATTAGGCAACGAAGGGGCAGGCCGTAATAGCGATACCAGTAGCCAGACGGATAGGTACCGCTAGAATTAAAGCGGAGGCCGTAAGCTTGGTTAGTATCAGAGAGGACTCGGGAGGACCAATAGTTTCCGAACTGGCCAGCGTACTGGAACTGCTGAGCATTTGGATAGATGTTACCGCCCCGCACAAAGAGTAAGGGACTCTTAGTGAATAATGAACAGCATTAGCGAAAGAGATCTCTTGACTTTCTCTCTATGTTTGCTACAATAAAGTTAAATTACGACGAGGGGTAACGCGAACGGCTAGATACCTAAGCAATCCCCCTCTTTTTTGTTGGCATTTTCGGTATAGCTGATTTTATTCTTGACTCCTTCAGCACTCAAACACATTTTATATCTAAACTCGACATCATGATATAGCGAGGAGGCATTCCGCCAAGACGGGAATAAGATCTTCTCAAGCCGGTTTTCTTCAATCAAAAATCGAACCACCCGATAATAATCCCCATCTCCGGATACCAATACAACTTTATCGAGATTTTCGCGCTTATATAGCTTGTACATAATATAGAATACTAGGTCTGTATCGATATTACCTTTTTTGTGTGAGGTTGCTTCTTGTTGATGTGCGCGGAATACTAAGATATACCCCGCTTCCTGTAGACCAGTATACATTTTGCGCAGGCTTTCATTAAAACAACCTAAAAAATAGTAGGCACGTTCTACTTTGAATTTTGCTCGCAAATATTCTCGAAATTTTATCACGTCTACTTTCCACGCTTCTTCAGCATGAACCGTTCCAAAATGCAAATTTTGCCCATCGATAAACGCTTCGTTTTGCAGATTCCCACTGTCTCTATTTTTATCCATATCAATCTCCGTATTAACAATCTTTCTTAAGCATAGCAAAATTTTTCCAAAACTTGCAAACACTAGCACGATGTTTTGACAAAAAAGTTTTTTGTTGAGAAAATATGCTCTGAATCACAGAGCATGATTAAGGAAATCGGGAGTATGTTTCATAATTCTCGGAGCATGTTTTGCGAAGTTGGGAGTATGATTTTTGGAGAGGTAAAATCCGCGAAAATTACAGGGATGGATTATGCTCGAGTGTTTGGAGCACGATTTTAAGCCTTAGGGATATGTTTGGGAAAGTGGGGAGTATGATTACAAAATGCCGACGTATGTTTTATTCTTCGTGCGGGGCGGATGGATATACCCTAACGCTCAACAGCTCAGCGTCGCTGGTCAGGAGGGCAACTACTGGCCTTCTCGAGCTTACTCTACTACTAGCCGAGCCTACTACCTCGTCTTCACTGATAACTACGTCAATCCGTCCAGCAATTCCAATCGTTACGGCGGCCACTCCCTTCGCTGCCTAATCCCTACCACCTAGTCCTAAGCTAGGGAGGAAGGAGAGAAGTGACGGAAGTGGGGGATGTGGGGTTTGGGCGTATTGGCGGTGGGGAATTGGTGTGATATAATGGAGATGTTCTACTTTCAATACAATCATGATTCACCAATCCGTTAGTGTGATTTTCGACTCAATCTAAGCGGCATCGCATAAACAGGCAGGGTCGAAAGATCATGGTTGTGAATGGAAGTAGAACACCTTGCGGTGTCGCTTTTTTATTTGGGCAATGGGCGCTCCGCTAGATTAAGAATAATCAAAAGGAGGGCTTATGCGGAAAAGAATAATAGTGGTGGCGGCGGTTTTGATGGCTGTCGCGGTGCTGGGAGGGGATGAGGTTAGCGCAGCGAATGGGTGGGAGGAAGAGTTGAAACTTGTGACGGTGGGGGCGTCGTCGCAGACTAGCTCTTCCGTTTCTCTTTCTCTTAGCTCTGGTACGATACAGACAGATCTTGATGCGGCTAATGCTTCAAGTAATCCTGATGAGGCGGGTAAAGTATTATCACAGACTGCCACTATTACCGTAGGCAATACCGATGGCTATACAGTATATGTTTCCGGTAATACTAACTTAACTGGAAAGAATAATTCATCCCACAAGATCCCCAGCATTACCTCATCTAAGACCCTCGGAAGTATGAGTAATGAGTGGGGATATTATGCAACACTTGGAGATAGTGAGGCAAGTTACAATCCAAGTACGAGTTTTAAAGCGATGACAACTAGTCAACAAAGTGTCGGGGCGGGAGGAGCAACAAGTAGTAGCGTCACGAAGAAGTTGACGTTATTCTATGGAGCAAGAGTGAATAGTTCTGCGGCGGAGGACTTTTACGGGAATACCGTTACGCTTAGTGTGGTTGCGCAGCCGAGGACGGTGACGACAGCCATTACAACGATGCAAGCGTTTGATAAGACTGCGTGTGGGAAGTTGAACACTCATGAAACTTTACAATTAACGGATACAAGAGATAATAAAAAATACTGGGTTACTAAAATGTTGGATGGGAATTGTTGGATGAGCCAGAATCTAGACTTCAATATTTCTGCCACTAACGTAACCACAGCAACGTCTGATGTAACGAGTAACTGGACTAGTTCAAGTTCATATCCACCACAAGCCACGACAAGTTCCGTAACTACTGGAAACACAAGTTACACAGGCATATATTCCTGGGATCTTGGAGACTATGTGATTATTAACCCGACCGCGACCACGGCGTGTACTAGTAATAATACGGGATTGTCAGCTTGTACTGGGCAGTTTGTGGCTGTCGGGACACGAACTCCAAGTACCGATCCGAACTTCTATAAGAATAACGGTAATAAGACTTATACCAGTACGGAATATGATGCCCACTACCTTGCTGGAAATTACTACCAATGGAATGCTGCGACGGCGGGGACTGGT
The DNA here is from genome assembly GCA_964442535.1 of uncultured Candidatus Saccharibacteria bacterium. GTDB lineage: Bacteria > Patescibacteriota > Saccharimonadia > Saccharimonadales > Saccharimonadaceae > Nanosyncoccus. Next base: position 3,552 of record CAYTZL010000055.1, read on the forward strand.
GGAACGATTACGAATGCGAATGCCAGCGGATCCATCTGTCCCAAGAACTGGAAGTTGCCAAACGCTAATTCCGACGCAAAAGGAACGTTTAAGTACTTACTGACACAGTACGGGGTTGCGAGTAGTTTGTCTGGTACTAGTTCCGTTAATAGTAATACCTACAACATTGCTCAGAGTCCCTTATTCTTTGTGCGGGGCGGCAGCGTCACTCCGGGTAACAGCATCAGCT
>CAYTZL010000056.1:0-3577 GCA_964442535.1 uncultured Candidatus Saccharibacteria bacterium
TTCCCTTCGCTGCCTAATCCCTATTAGCTAGGGCGTTGCGTGAAAATATATTGCGAAGTGTTGAGGTTGTTTCTGGGGGATGTGAGGATGTTTGCTGGGTTCGGGAGTATGATTGTGAAAATTGGAAGTATGATTGCGGGAGCGAGTAGTATGGTTACAGGGGCTGGGAGCATGATGGTCAGAGACAGGAGTACGATTTTTGAAAGTGAGATTTTTCGGGAAATAACAGAGGTGAAACGTGCTCGACTTTGTGGAGCATGATTGCGGGGGGCGGGAGCATGATTTGAAAAGCTCGGAGTATGTTTGTGAAAGTCGAGAGCATGATTCGAAAATGTGGGAGGATGATTTTGGGAAAAGATTGTGGTTGTGCTTGGTAAAAGGGCGAGAAATGTGCTATGCTGGAGGGCATGGCGAGATATGAGAAAGATTTTAAGGGGTGGGTGAAGGTGGCGGAGGAGGTGGAGGAGAGAGAGTTAAAGAAGGATGTGCGGGTGGGTGGATTTAGTTGTTGAGGTATCATTTTTATAAAAAATCTAGCTCGGTGTGGGATGAGCTAGATTTTGAGGGTGATGTCCCGGCTAGCTCGCACGCTACGATAGGCTAGGCGGTAAATCTTGCGGCCAGGATTTTGGTCGTTGGTCAAGCGTTGAGTCTTCTCTCGACGCGCTGCGTGGGCGGGGATCGTCGAGAAGGATAGCATCACGGGCGAAATCCCGATCCGTGAGTACCTGGGATGACCTTCATCTTAGTCTGAGTTTAGCACGAAGGGCGGGAAAGCGCAAGAGGTATGATATAATGGAAGTATGAATAGGAATAAAGTGTTGAAATACGGGCTGCTGGCGGTGATGACGGTGATTTGCGTGCGGCTGTTTTTTATTCAGGTGATTCAGCATGATGAATGGGCGGAGAAGGCGGCGGCGCAACAGACGTTACAGAATGTGCTGAAGGCGGAGCGGGGGGAGATTTATATGATGGACGGGGAGGAGCCGGTGGCGGTGGTGATGAATGCGACGGTTTATACGGTGATTGTGGACCCGATGATGGCGAACGAGGAGGAAGCGGAGAAGATTTCGGGGATTTTAGGGGATAAGCAGGTAGCGGAGTGGAACGAGGTGTTTGCGGATAAGACGCGGCGGTATTATGTGGTGGCGAAAAATGTGGAGCGGAAGGCGGCGGAGCAGATTGCGGAGGCGGATCTCGCTGGGATTTGGTTGCAGGCGAGTACGGAGCGGGTGTATCCGGAGGGGACGTTGGCGGCGAATGTGTTGGGGTTTGTGAATGCGGACGGGGTGGGACAGTATGGCGTGGAGGGGGCGTTGAATGAGGAGCTGACGGGGACGGATGGGCTGCTGCGGACGGTGAAGGATATTAATAATGTGGCGCTTTCGGTGGGGGATGATAATGTGAAGACTCCGGCGGTGGACGGGGAAGATGTGGTTTTGACGATTGATAAGAATATTCAGCATAACGTGGAGAAGATTCTGGAGCGGAAATCGGGGGAAATGGGGTTTGCGAATATGAGCGCGCTGGTGATGGATCCGAATAGCGGGAAGGTGCTGGCGATGGTGAATTATCCGGGGTATGATCCGGCGAATTATGGGGATGTGGAGAGCGCGGCGGATTATGTGAATCATGTGGTGGAGGATCCGTATGAGCCGGCGAGCGTTTGTAAGACGTTTACGTTTGCGACGGGGTTGGAGTACGGGGTGATGACGCCGGAGAAGACGTTTGTGAACACGGGGGAGACGACGGTGGATGGGTGGCCGATTCGGAATGCGGAGCAGGGAAGTTTCTTGTTGGGGCCGCAGACGCTGCAAACGGCGATGAATTATTCGTTGAATACGGGGTCGACGCAGGTTTTGAGGTGGCTGGGCGGGAGCGAGACGGAGATTACGGACGCGGCGCGGGAGAAGTTGTATGAATATTTTCATGATCATTTTGGGCTGGGGGAGGCGACGGGGATTGAGCTGATTGAGTCGACGGGGACGGTGTACGGGCCGCATGCGGATATCTATGGGATAAATTCGACGTATGCGAATATGACATTTGGGCAGAATATGCAGGTGACGATGTTGCAGACGGCGGCGGCGATGGCGTCGGTGGTGAATGGCGGGAAATATTATACGCCGACGATTGTGGCGGGGAAGATTGAGAATGGGGAGTTTGTGGCGAAGGAGGCGCAGGGGCCGGTGCGGCAGACGGTGAGCGAGGCAACGAGTGAGACGATGCGGCAGATGTTATACGGGACGCGGGGTGCGTGGAGGCAGAATGGGACGGATCTGGCGGGGTATTATGTTGGGGGGAAGACCGGGACGGCGCAGGTGATTAAAGACGGAGCGTACTCGTTTGATGAGACGTGGGCGACGTATATTGGGGTTGGGGGAACGGAGGGGGAGTTGCCGGAGTATTTGATTATGGTGCGGATTTGGGAAGATGGGAAGAAGGCGGATGGGCAGAAGAATGCGTTGCCGGTGTTTAATGACATAAAGAATTACGTGCAGGATTATCTAAGAGTTAAACCTAGGTAGGGCTTGCTATCTCGGGCTATTGCGTTGTCAAGGACTCCAGTGCGCGCTCTCCGTACCTCAAGTACGGTTCGCTTGCGCGCTTCGCCCTTTCCTAGCACTAGCTCCGAGCTAACGTCGCCCTACGAGTGGGTAGCATGAGTTTAATGCGAGAGATGCGGGAAGAATGTGGTATAATGGGGGTAGTGTATGGCAGATACATTGAATAATGAAGCGTTTTATGGATTGATTTTGGCGTTGTCGGCGTTCTTTTTGGCAACGTTTTTGACGCCGGTGTATACTTTTTTTGCGTATAAATATAAGTTTTGGAAGAAGCAGAAGAAGGAGACGACGACGGGGGAGAAGTTGGAGGTGGTGGCGAAGTTGCACGCGAAGAAGATTGCGCGGCATTTTCCGACGATGGCGGGGATTATTGGGGTGATTACGGTGGTGATGGTGACGGTGATTTGTAATTTGAACCGGGAACAGACGTGGCTACCGCTGATTGGGTTTGTTGGGGGGAGTGTGGTGGGGTTGATTGATGATTTGATAAATGTGTTTGGGAGTGGAAAAGGTGCGGCGGGGTTGCGGGCGCCGGTGAAGTTTGCGATGATTACGGCGATTGGACTGCTACTGGGGTGGTGGTTTGCGTCGAAACTGGGGTGGACGAGTATTGAGGTGCCGTTCTTGGGGCCGTGGGAAGTGGGGACGGTGGGGATGATTTTGATTTTCGCATTTGCGGTGGTGTCGACGTCGAATGCGGTGAATATTTCGGATGGGTTGGACGGGCTGGCTGGGGGGCTGGCGATGATGGCGTACGGGGCGTATGCGGTGATTGCGCTGCTGCAGGGGCAGTGGATGCTGACGGGATTTTGTTTGACGGTGGTGGGATGGCTGCTGTCTTATATATGGTTTAATGTGCCGCGGGCGCGGTTTATGTTGGGGGATACGGGGAGTTTTGCGATTGGGGCGGGATTGGGGGTGGTGGCGATGATGACGAATGCGTTTTTCCTGTTGCCGATTATTGGGATTGTGTTTGTAGTGGAGGCGGGGTCGTCGCTGCTACAGATTTT
>CAYTZL010000057.1:0-1462 GCA_964442535.1 uncultured Candidatus Saccharibacteria bacterium
GACAAGGAGAAGAAAATGCTTTTACTTTTGATATGATACAAAATATGAGAAAAGGACATAGTTTTAAAGATTTTATATGCCCTGATAGTTTTGAGTTTGAAAAAGATTATTTTAAAATGGGTAAGAAATATGGTAGAGTCATTTTCTTAAAAGAATACGCAAGTTATATTAAAGATAATATGGTGGCAGAACTTACAGATTTAAACAGAAATATGATGATGAGCATTGATGTCATACCTGTTCCTATGGACGAGGCAGTTAGAGAGGTGGAGAATCGAAGACTAGGTGTTGAAACGAATATAACAAACTGGCAAAGAAGACAAAATTCTAATAATAATTTTAGTGCAGTAATACCTTATGATTTAGAGCAACAAAGGATTGAATCAAAAGAGTTTTTAGATGATTTAACAACTCGTGACCAAAGAATGTTTTTAAGCGTTTTAACAATGGTGCATACGGCAGATAGTAAGGAACAATTAGATAATGATACTGAAAGTTTATTAACTACTGCTAGAAAACATTTATGTCAGTTCTCAATACTTAAATATCAACAAATGGATGGACTAAATACAGTAATGCCATTTGGAGTTAGAAAGATAGACGCATTAAGAACTTTGACTACTGAAAGTCTAGCAGTATTTATACCTTTTCGAGTACAAGAGATAAATCACGAAAATGGAATTTATTATGGTCAAAATGTTATAAGTAAAAATATGATTATTGCAGATAGACGACAATTATTAAATGGTAATTCGTTTATTCTAGGAGTTTCTGGCTCTGGTAAATCATTTACTGGAAAGAACGAAATAGTATCAGTAATACTTCGTGACCCTAATGCAGATGTAATAATTATTGATCCAGAGCGTGAGTATTCACAGTTGATAAATGCCCTTGGTGGAGAGGTAATTCATATATCTGCAACAAGTAATAATCATATAAATGCTATGGACTTAAATAGTGAGTATGGAGATGGTGCTAACCCAGTAATTTTGAAATCAGAGTTTATACTTTCTCTATGTGAACAACTTATTGGTGGTAACAATCTAGGTCCAAAACAAAAGTCTATTATTGATAGATGTACGGCTTCTGTTTATAGACATTATCAACAAGGAAATTATCAAGGAGTTCCACCAACATTACAAGATTTTAGAGAAGAATTATTGAAACAAAATGAACCAGAAGCAAGAGAAATAGCCCTTGCTATTGAATTATTTACAAATGGTAGTTTAAATACTTTTGCTAAAAACACAAATGTTGATACTAATAATAGATTATTATGTTATGACATTTTAGACTTAGGAAAGCAATTATTACCTATTGGTATGTTAGTAGTTCTTGATAGTATTTTAAATAGAATAACCACAAACAGGAGTAAAGGTAGAAATACCTTTATTTTTATTGATGAAATTTATCTATTATTTCAACACGAATATTCTGCTAACTTCCTATTCACTTTATGGAA
>CAYTZL010000057.1:1562-3510 GCA_964442535.1 uncultured Candidatus Saccharibacteria bacterium
TTAAAACAACAATATCTGCAATAAAAGCAATCATAGCCGGAACAAAGGCTTTGGTTGCTGCCATTGTTGCAGGAGGTTGGGTAGCCGTGATCGTTATCATAGTTATATGTCTAGTTGCTTTAATGTGTAGTTCAATTTTTGGTATATTTTTTAGTAGTCAAAAAACGAGTGCTAATTCTATTACAATGAATACAGTTGTAGCAGAATGTAATCAGGAATTTTCTGATAAGTTACAATCTATTCAAGACTCTAATCCACACGACGATTATGTTTTAGAGGGAAGTATGGCAAGTTGGAAAGATGTCCTAACAGTATATACAATAAAACAATCTAATGGTGTGAATCAACAAGATGTAATGACAATAGATGATAATAAGAAAAATGTTATTAAACAAATATTTTGGGATATGAATAGTTTGACATCAGAAGTAAAAGATGAAATGGTTACAGAACAAGGAACTAATGCAGATGAAATGCCTAAACAAGTACAGAAGAAAGTATTGCATATCAAGATAAATACAAAAACACTAGAACAAATGAAAAATGATTATCACTTTTCACCAGCTCAAAATAAACAATTAGCAGAACTTACTGATAACAAATATGCAAGTTTGTGGAACGGAGTTATTTATGGTGCTACTGATTCAGGTGAATATGTTAATTGGCGACAAGCAGGACAGAGTTGGTCTAATATAAAAATAGGTAATACTAATAGTACAATAGGAAATATTGGTTGCCTAGTTACTTCAATAGCAATACTAATTGAAAAGTCAGGAATACCTACACCAAATATAGAGCCATTTAATCCGGGAACATTTGTAGAAACATTAAATAAAAATGGTGGCTTTGATGAAAGAGGTAATTTATATTATGGACCGATTAGTAAAGTTGTTCCTAACTTTAAATATGTAGGTAATGTCAATTTAAGAGGAAAAAGCAGAAGTGAAAAATTAGCCTTAATTACTCAATATGTAAATGCAGGTTATTTTGTAACGGAAGAAGTAAAAGGAGCAACACCGGGAAATCAACATTGGGTTGCAGTCACAGGAGTAAATGGTAACAATGTTATTATGGTTGATCCAGCGTCTAATCAAACAGATATGTGGAGTGCATACGAGTGGAGTAAATCATCTCAATTTAACTATTTTAAGGCTGAGTAAGTATGTTGATTTCAATTTTAAAATTAAGTATAGGAATATTAATTCTATATACTAAAATAAAAAAGGTTATTTCTAAAATTATGAAATAGCCTTGATACATAAATTTAAAAATTAATAAGGCGAGAAATCTTGGACGAAGTATTGTTAAATAAATGATAAAATGATATAATTTTAATTAGCATAAATTAATTGTTAAATAGTAATTTGTAGAAAGGATGGCATTTATGTATGAAAAAATCAAAAAATATATGGGTTAAATCGTTATTTGTAATTTATATTATAATATTAGTGTGGGTAATACTATTTAGAATGAATTTTTCTATATCATCTATTCATAGAGTAAGAGATATTAATCTAATACCATTTTATTATGAAAATGTATATGAAGGAGATATACCACTATTTGAAGCATTTTTAAATTTACTGATTTTTGTACCATTTGGAATATATTTAAAAATGGTTGGACTTAGCAATAAAAGAATCATTTTAAGTGGTTTTAGTCTTAGTCTAATTTTTGAAATAAGCCAATATTTTTTTAAACTCGGAGCTACTGATATAACAGATTTAATTACCAATACATTTGGAACTGTTGTAGGTTTATACGCATATGTACTATTATGCAGAATTATAAAAAATAATAATAGATTAAATACAATTATCAAAATAATTGCAACAATTTTTTCAATAATTGCAATAATGTTTTTTGGCTTATTATTGTTATTCTAAGTTATGCAAATTACAATTTGTTGAACTGATGGAGGAGTTATGAATAAGAAAGATTTTATAAT
>CAYTZL010000058.1:0-3468 GCA_964442535.1 uncultured Candidatus Saccharibacteria bacterium
ATACTGGAGTTTGGAATAAAGCAAGAGTATATAATGCTGTTGGAAAATGGATAACTGAAGAGGAATATAGAGAAATAACTGGAGAAGAGTACAAAGTGATCTCCTAAAATCAAGTAATTAAAATATAAATAAAAAATAAAACGCCTAAGAATGTATTAGAGCGTTGTTTTTTTGCATTTTTATCGAAAATTACAAGAGAGGAGGGAAATATATTGATAACTATAATATGTGAAGTTATTGGTGCATCAGCAATGATTATTGTTGCTCTAATTTCCAGAAACACTAATAAGAAAGTAAACAAATTTACAGAGATAAAAGAAGATTTTAAATCAGAAATCACAAAAGTATCACATAAGATTGACAATAATGAAAAGGATTATTTGCGATTTCAAATTTTAAGTTTTGCTGGTGATTTAAGAAATCGGAATCAAAAAGACACGACAAGAATTTGAAACAATATTTGCATTTTATGATAAATATGAAGAAATAATTAGAGAATTAGATATGCATAATGGATATTTAGATAGTGAATTTGAATACATAAAAGAAGAATATAGAAAATTGTAAAAGATAGGAGGAAAAATTATGGTAATAACAATTGAAATGATAATGGCAGTAGTAACAGGAATTGTTACATATATATTTGGATGGCTTTCAAAAAAGTTTAATTGGATTGAAAGTAAATATATACCTGCACAAAATATAGTTATAGGAATGTTAGCAGGAATTATTTGTTATATGCTAAAAATATCAGAAGCGGATTTACTAACATCAATAATATACTGTATTATTGGATCAATGGCTTCTGGAGGAACTTATGATCTTACAAAAACTAATAAAGAATAAAACCGTAAGAAAATTACGGAATTTATAAAATGCTGGAAGAAAATAAAAATATCTTCCAGTATTAATTTTTTATAAGGAGGTTTTCAAAATGGAAGAAAACGAAAAAGATGTTACTTTAACGCCAGAAATGGAAGAAGAATTATCAAATGGAAAGGAAAAAGGTGAATAATATGGGAACAATGTCAAAATTATCACAAGGTGCTTATATTGCTCATTCTAATAATTATCAAAAAGGAAGAAATGGGCATAAAATTTGTAAATTTACTCCACATATAATGGCAGGAATCTTAACAGGGAAACAATGTGCAGTTAATATTTTTCAAAAGCCAAATAGATATGCTTCAGCTAATTATTGTATAGGAAATGATGGAGATATAGTATGTAATGTATATGAGGAAGATAGAGCTTACACATCAAGTTCAAGATCTAATGATAACCAAGCTATTACTGTAGAAGTATCAAACTGCGAAATTGGTGGTCAATGGAAAATATCTGCTGCAGCATGGAATTCATTAGTGAATTTAGCAGTAGATGTTTGCAGAAGGTATAATTTTAGACTAGTATATGATGGAACACCAAATGGATCATTAACAAGACATAATATGTTCGCAAATACAAGTTGTCCTCGGTTCTTATTTACAAAGCAGATTCCAAGAATTAGCTAATACTGTAAATGCAATATTAGATGGAAATCAAACACCATCTAAACCTGCAGAACCATCTTCTAAAAAATCAAATGAACAAATTGCTGATGAAGTAATTGCAGGAAAATGGGGAAATGGATCTGATAGATTCAACAGATTAGCACAAGCAGGTTATGATGGAAATGCTATTCAAAATATTGTAAATCAAAAATTAAGTGGATCAACTTCAGCACCAAAACCAAGTAAAAAGTCGAATGAAACTATTGCACAAGAAGTAATAAATGGAGCTTGGGGAAATGGAGAAGATCGCAAAAGCAAATTAACTGCAGCAGGATACGACTATAACACGATCCAATCTATCGTAAACCAAAAATTAGGTGCAAAACCAACTGTATCAAATAAAAAATCAAATGAGCAAATTGCAAATGAAGTAATTGCAGGAAAATGGGGAAATGGTGACGACAGAAAAAATAGATTAACTGCAGCTGGATATGATTATAATTCAGTTCAAAAAATAGTTAACCAAAAATTAAAATAATTTAGGTATATAACTTGTTTACCTAGTCTAAAAAAACCGCTTAAATCGAAACCTCGTGCCTCGATTTTTTGCGGTTTTTTTAATTTTTCTTCACTATTGCATATTATTTAATTTTTGTTGTATATTATAGAGTATATCGAATGCTTCTTTACAAGTGGTATTATTCAAATCAATATTTTGTATTTTTTTAATAATATTTATATAAGAAGTATTTTGATCCGAAGGTGTAGGAGTAACAAATTCAAATGCAATATTATTATTATTTAATAATAAAGAGTATTTTTCTTTTTGGGAGATAGGAAAACCACACTTTATTATTTCAGGACTTAAGTTAGTAAGTTTTAGTCCAATAGCATTTGAAACTAATCTTGCATCTTCATTTAATATGTTATAAAAAATACCAACTGGAAAGATATAAATTTTACTTGAATCTTTTTTCTTTAGTTCTTCGTATTGTTTCATAAGTTTACTCATTTTCTTTTCTTTCCTTTCTTTCTAACTATAATTTCTCCAATTTCACAATCAAATAGATCGCACATTTTTTCAAGGGTATCAAACCTAATGCTATTTGTTTCATTATTCATCATTCTACTAAGTGACTGATAACCTCCTTCCATATTTTTTACGAACCAATATTTTGTTTTCTTTTGCTTTTTTAATAATTCATTTACTCTTATTTGTATCATCAAAATCACCTCCTCCTAATATAACTATTTTAGAAGAAAGTAACAAAAATTTTAACTATTTTCAAATTCACTTAAATTAAAAATAACTATATTCTAATATAGTTATTTGTGTTATAATATACCTAAATCAAAAAGAAGAGGTGTATTATGGAAAATAAAGATATAGTGGAAATGCTGGATGCTATAATTAATTACTTGAATAAAGAGGAATATCAAAAAGCATTAAATTATATTAATGGAAAAAAAGCAGAAATAACTGATAAGATAGATCCTTCAAGTGAATATATGGATAAGTTAATAAAAGATTTGAAATAATGTCGCATTTTGTCGAATTATGTAACATAGACATATCAAGGAAAGTAAGAGAAAATACCTAACTTCGAGTATAGTTAATTTTATTTACATAATATGGTATAATATAAACAGAGATATCTCCAATTTATAAAAGGAGGAAACAAAAAATGAAATTGAATTTACTAGAAGAAATATTGTTTCATCTGTTTAAAAAATATACATATAAGATTTATATAATAGGAGTAACAGATGGATATAATTGGAAAAGATAAAAATGTGATTATCTACTTTTTATCTACTTAGTTTGAAATTGATTAAAAATGATTAAATATGAAAATGTCAATAAATATTGAAAAATTGCATATTTGATAATGTTGTTATAATGCTAAAAAATGAAAAATCAGAACAGTAGGTTCAGGTGTTGTATCTGAAATTATTGAGTAATATAACTTACGAAATA
>CAYTZL010000059.1:0-3453 GCA_964442535.1 uncultured Candidatus Saccharibacteria bacterium
AAAGCGGTTAAATTAAATACTGCATCTACTTCACCATTTGAATCTATAAGATAATTATCAAGTTTTTTTAATTCTAGAACTTTATTTAGTTTTCCATTTTCATCAAATATTTCTATTAAATGTTTATTAATATTTTCACTTTGATCCATTATATATGCATATATTTTATCATCATTTACACTCACGCTTACAATTACTCGACCAGTTTGAGTATTCATATTATAGTTTGATTTGACTATGGTATTTCTTATATTATTTTCAAAATTATAAGTATCTATATAGTAGCTATATTCGTTGCTTTTTTCATTAAATTTAGCTCCATGCATAATAAATTCTTTATTATTCAATTTATTAAAATATATTAAAGGATTTGTATCAGAAACTTCGCTAAGGATTTCTTGTTTCGTATTATTTATATCAAACTTAGTAAGTTGACTAACAAGTTTGTCATTTTTGTATATGCCAGGACTCATATATATGTATTCATTATTTATAATTTGAAAATCTCCAGAATCAATATTAATATCTTTAATAATTCCTATTGATTTACTTTCTTTCGATACAATATCATATATAAAATATTCATCATCTGCTGTATCAGAATAAGATTGAATTTCTTTTTTGTAAAGTAAATTGTTTTCAAATAAAGCTAGAATTTTTATATTTTCTTCTATACCTACTTCTTTTGAATCAATAGTATTGATTGTTTCTATTTTATACCTATCTATGTTTTGACATCCTATTGTAATATAAGATATTAGCAATATAGATAGTAATATAGTTAATTTCTTCATCTGTAAATCTCCTTATGTATATAAAGCTCTATCTGATAAAAAATAAATACAATTTACCAAATAGAGGCTTATTATTTTAGTTAAATGAAATAACTTAAAATTTAATAGTAAAAATGTTGTGCAAAATGATTTTTAATACCTTTGTAAGTAATAGCAGAGTCTCTATAGAACATTCCAGATGTTACATTAGGTTGCTTCCATTGTATATATGGATCAGTAAGTCTATGTTCTATTTTAGTGCCATTCATCCTTTGACCTGATATATTTAAGAAGTGACCATTTGTAGTATAAGGCCATCCATCTCCACTAAGATACTTTACCCTAAGTATTGGTGGTGAATTGTAAGATCTTAGTGCTGCATTTACAAGTGTTGTAAAATTATCTTGTGATGAAGGTTTAGCAATTATGTACTTTATTTTGCTTTGATTTGCATTTAAATAAGATACTATTTTAGTCCCATCTGTTCCATTAGTAGTCGTACCTAAAGAACTTGCTATCGTTTTTTGAGTAGGAGATGATCCTTTTACATACTGTAATGTTTGTTTTGTTGTAGCAGGACCACAGTAATAAGAAGTTTCTTGCTTATAATATGGTACCGACTTAGTTACTCCAACTACTGAAGTAGCATAAGGCATAATTTTAGTTTCTTCTAGTTTTGATAAAAACTCTTCTTTATCTTTTTGGCTAAGGTTATCATTGTTTTTAACTTGTTCAATTTGATCCTCTATAGTTATCATTTGAGATTCTTGGCTACTTCTAGAGTATATACTTGAATCTCCATTCATTACATTATTTTCTGCTTCATTAGCAAAAGACAATGCAGGTGAAAGTATAGTTGATAGCATCAAACTACACATTAAATATTTTTTTACTTTAGCATTAAGCTTAAACATTAAAATTTCACCCTTTATATTTTTAAATCTTCAGCCAATTACAAAACGCTTTGAGTGTTGAAAATACTCAACCTTAATATGAATTTTAAAATTATACATATCATATCAAATTTTTACTCTGTTTTAATTTACATTATGAAATTGACTAATAAAATTTATATGAACTAATAATATTAGTTTCAATCTATACCACTTCTAATAGTTTACGATATTGCTATATACAGCAATACTCTCAGAATCTGTCCCCTTGTAAGCTTTCACTGTTGAAAATATTCTATAGCTACTTCCTCTTGAAACTGTTCTCGTTTTATTAAGCCTACATGAAGTCGTGCTACTTGTTTCTGTCCATGCCTGTACAGTTTCCCATGATCCATTAACTTTTTTTTGTAGCCTTGATGTTATTAATGTTTTACTAACTCCTGGATTAGCCGTCATACTAGCAGTTATAGTTGCTACACCACCACTTATTTTTAAATTGCTACTTGCCTTATCAACATGAGTATACCTTTCTTCATTTTGTATTTCTAAATTTGTCCCATATTCATTTGCAAATATTGGAGTAGATAATAAAACATTAAGTGCTAATACTGATACCCCTAAACTACTAATTATCTTTCTTTTTATACACATAAAAACCTCCTAAAAATTTCTTTACACTAATTAAACGAAATTTTTAGGAGGTTTTGTTTCATTATTTATCAAATTAATTTATATTTTTTGCAATTTTTATTAATTCAGACTTAATATCTATATATTTATCTTTATTTATATAGTCTAATTTTAAATCATATAATATATTTTCATCTTGCCATACTAACCGACTTTTATTTTCTTTTTCAATATAATCTGCATAAAAATTGTTTATTTGAACTTTATTTATCTTTGCATTCTCTGTATCCATATATAAATTACTATTTTCAATTAACAAGTAATTAAATGTTATGTAATCTTCTCCATCTGAATAGGTTACCGATATATCATTATCATACTCAGTTCTATCAATCTCTTCAAAACCATTTGGTAAATAATTAATACTTTTCTTCTCTAAAAAATTTACTTTTTCATTTTCATCTATTTTAAATTTGTATATAGTAAATTTTTCATAAACTTCTTTAACCATATCAAATAATTTTACTCTTAAAGCCTCAACACTCATTGTTATTGTAAATAAACTAATTAAAAATGCTATAAATACTACTGCTACCTTTTTGGTATATAAGTATATTTTATTAAGAAACGGTCCCCTTTTTTCTTCTTTGATTATTTTTTTTATTTTCTTTTCAAATTCTTTAGGATATTCATAATCTATATCTTCTTCATCAGGGATTTGTTCTAATATAAAATTTTCAGCATTAGCACAATGCTGAAAAAGCAAATCATCAGTAATTTCATATTTATCCATGTACTTTCTCCATTTCATCTAATATGATTTTCAATTTTTCCTTCCCTCTTTTTATTCTAGTCCTTACTGTAGAAGGACTTATATCTAACATATCTGCAATTTTATCATCATGAACTCCATGAGAGTATTTTAAAAAAAATACTTGCTTATATCGCTCTGGTAACTTTAATATAGCTACTTCTACTTTATTAGGTAAAATATCAGTATCATATACTTCTTGTTCAAAACTTAATATTTCATTTTCTAGCTTTTGAACTTTATTTTTTTCTATTTGTAGCTTTCTATATATATCTATTGAAGAGTTCTTTACTATAGTAACGATAAATCCTTTCGTTTTGTTGCATTTTACATCTTCTATTTTATC
>CAYTZL010000060.1:0-3340 GCA_964442535.1 uncultured Candidatus Saccharibacteria bacterium
GCAGTTCTAAGTTCATTTTTATAACAACTTGCACTATCAACTAATACATTAAATAGATCTATTTTTTGACCTGTATCCATAAAAATTAATTCATGTGGATATAGCACTATTTTATTTCCAAAACCTTTTTCTCTGCTTGTAAATAATGCCATTGTAAATGCTTCTCCAGTTTTCTTTATTACTGGCTCTAAACTTTTTTGATAAAATGCCTCATATTGTGACTTTGTATAATCTCCCGTTAGAATTGGTAGGCTTACTCCAAAGTTTCTTAGTATTTTTTCATCTATAAATTTCAATGTCGTAGCATCTACTAATTGGATCTTATTTTGCAAAGGAATATATTCGCCTTTAATATCTAAAGGTAAGAATCCACTTTCATTATTTGCAAGTCTCTTTTGAATATCTTGGATGTTCTTTTCCATTTTTCCATCATCCATCAAAGTGTTATATTTAATAACACCATTAATTGCAAAAGAACTCTTTAGTGCTTTTGCAACTCCTTGTAATAAAGTATTATTTAATTCCAATGTTTTTAATAATGCCTTATTATCAGGTTGTCCCATCTCATTTCCACCCATGAATTCGTTTATCGAATATCTATATCGTATATGTATTACATCAGAATATCTCAATGTGGTCTCATATCCATTTATAAACTTAAATTTTATAAATAAATTTTTAGTTGGATCTTGCAGTAAAGTAACTGTTGTTGGTTGTATTGGATAAAATCCAGTATATTTTTTATTTCCTTTCTCATCTTTTGTATATGTAGGAATAATAAACGCATTATAATTTAAGAATAACTGCCAAAAAACCTTTTCAAAGAAATCACTTTGTGTCATTCGTTCATTTGGTTGATCTAATAATGTTTGAATTGTACTTTCTTCAACTGGAACGAAATCGCCTCCGTTTTTTCTAATATGAAAAGGATTTACTTTTGTTAATTCTGTTACTATACAAGATATTGCTTGTTGAACAACATCACTAGCATATATATCTTGACCAAATTGCGAAAATATAGGTGTATATCCATTCAATATTTCTGCATATTTAGTGTTTTCTTTTGGCTTTTTGAATTTATTAATAAAATCAATCAATCCCATCTTCTTCCACCTCTTCCTCCTTGATTTCTAATATATCGGTATTTCTATTATTCATATAAAACAAATACATTGCTTCTTCTTTGTTGTGTGCTTTTACTTTTTCAACAAAAATATCAAATCCTTTTTGATATTTAATCCTATATTCCTGCATCAATTAACCTCCAAACATTCTATTTAATAAGTTTATGGAATTCATTACGGTAACGCCTATATACTTCATATAAAATGATTAATGTTACTGCACCATCAATTCTTTTACTAGCTTGTTTTTTTACTTTTACGCACATAATATTGCCTAGATTGTCCATTTCTATTGCTGAATTTCCTAAGCACCATTTATCCATTGGATTTTTATTATAATTAATTGCTTGATCCTTTAATTCCGCTTCTACTAGTTTCATTGCATTAGATAGAACTTTACCTTGTAAAATCATTTCTGTTTCAAATGTAAATTCATTCATTCTGTCAGTAAATGTTTTTGAAAATCTTTGATCATACCCTGTAATATATGTTTTTATATTGTAGTCCTTATATAATGAGTAAAACCAGTCTGCTATTTTTGATATATCAATTTCGTTTCCTTCATGAATTGTAAGTATTCCATCTTTTGCCCATTGTTCATATTTTGCTCCAGCTTCTTTATCATTACTATCCTGTAGCTTACTTTCAGGTATCCAATAATGAGAATATACATATTTTGTTTTGTCATCTGGTTTCATTAGCAATATTTTTGCATTTGATAAGTCGGTAGTTGCAGATAAATCAACTGCACCCAAACAAAAAGAACCTCTAAAGTCCTCTAGACTAAACGGTTCTTTTTCATAACTATAATCTTCATACATTAACCATGCTTGAGCATTATTTTGTTTTATATTGAAGTCTTTACAAAGTGTATGCATTCTTTTTGATTTAGAAGTCTTTGATTTTTCAATTTCTGATCGTAATGATTTCCATTTCTTAACCACTCCTAAACCGAGGATTTGATTTATACCAACTTTGTTCATCTTGCCATATTTCTTCTTCGCTATCTTGTGTATATAACCAAGGTAGATAATGAATATCCTCTTTTTCATCAAATAAAACTTCTCGAGCATATTTTAATTCATTATCTAGGTATCCTTCGTTGATAAAACCTTCTGTTGTTAAATTTATAAATAATGGCTCTTCTTTTGTTGACATGGATTTTTGTCCTGCTTCTGCAATTTCATCATTTGGTGCATCATGGCTTTCATCCATATACATTTTATCTATATTTCTACCATCTTTGTTTTGCGTTTTTCCTGACATTTTGAATATTGTAATATTCTTTTGTGTATTGCAAATTTCTGACATATTTTTATGCGTTACTTTTGAATGAGGATCTATCCTCTTTCTCATGTTATCTATTTCATTCCAAAGTAAACTAGCTTGTTTATCATCATTTGAAGCACATACTATGTCCATTCCACCTTCACCAATTCTTAAATCCGCATGAGCATCTGCTGCCATCAATGTTGTCTTTCCATTTTTTCTTGCAATTAATAAAAGTATATTTTGGAATCGTCTCACCCATCGATTTAATTCATTGTCATATACTTTGAAAGAATATATAACTTCAATAAAAGCCTTTTCCCATAACAATAATTGCATTGGCATATTATAGAAAGGTCTTTTACTTTGTAAGCATAAATTTTCCATAAAATCAATTCTCAAGTATGCCTCTTCAGTATCATATTTATATTTAGGATTTTTTAGATCCTTAATTAGCTTCTGTAATTCTGTTTTTAATTCTAAACCTACTATTATATTTCCACTTTTAATTTCCTCATAATATTGTTCTAAGTAATAATTACGCATTTTGTCTTTTTCTTTCTTCTAACCATTTTGTAACTGCATCTTCTTCAACTTCATGTCCGTTAATCATTGAGTATAACATTCTTATTGCATTCATATAACTTTGTGAATGTTCCTTATATAATTTTGCTGCAGTTGTTGCCCTTTGTTTTGTTGGATCCTTAGGATGAACTTGAATAAATGGATGTTTTTTTAATTCTTCCATTCGTTCTTCTAAAAAGGCTATATTGTCTAAAAGTGGATTTATTAACTTTTTCTTGTTTTCATCAATATCTTTGAAGATATTATCTAATTCTTCTCTTCTAGTCACTAAAAACTCCCTTCTTCCCATATATATTTCTATTTTTTCAAAAAAAATGAAATTTTTGCCTCGTGTGAAAAAGAGGTACCCCTTACAGTCCCCA
>CAYTZL010000061.1:0-3325 GCA_964442535.1 uncultured Candidatus Saccharibacteria bacterium
ATAATAAGAAATATTGGGTGACGAAATTACTCGACGGGAATTGTTGGATGAGCCAAAATTTGGACTTCGATATTTCTGCTGATAATGTTACGGCTGTAACAAGCGACGTGACAAGTAATTGGACAAGTTCAAGTACTTATCCGGCAAGAGCAACAGTAACGACGATAAATTCTACAACGTTAGGATATGGCGCCAACGACAATACGGGTACTTTTTCATGGGACTTGGGAAATTATGTAATCACGAGCCCAACAGTGGTGGCGGATTGCGACCAGAGTGATGAAGGGCTGTCATCTTGCGCTGAACAATTTTCAGCGATAGGAGGCAGGACGCCATCAGGAGATCCAAATTTTTATCGGACAACAACATATTCGGGAGGGTATATATCCGATTATGGACAAATACAATGCTCGAAGCCGGAGAATAGCCCGCTCAGTACAGATGAATCCGGAGCATGTGCTAAGTATGATGCGCACTATCTTGTTGGAAATTATTACCAATGGAACGCGGCAACAGCGGGAGCGGGAGGTACAAAAAATAACGCCGCTATAACGGATTCCGTCTGTCCAAAAGGGTGGAAACTGCCCTTAGGAGCTTTAGGTAATACAAGGAAGAATGGCGGTTTCAGATATTTAGCAGAACAATATGGGCTAATTTCTGCATCTAGTTATGGAACGGGTGCAATAACTGGAACGGATTCCGCTGGCAATAATTATAATATCGCATTGAGCCCACTATTTTTTGTAAGAAGCGGTGGAATTTATCCTGATGCTTATTTTAAGCTTGGGAAAGCTGGGGGAAACGGCAATTACTGGACATCAGAGCCTTATCCAAGCACAGATGCCGAGAAAGCATACTATCTTTTGTTCAATACCAGTAGCATTATACCGTATAATACCTCCCGTTCAGCCGGCTATTCTCTCCGTTGCCTCATCCCCACCACTTAGGAACGGTCGGTCGCACAGTTATGCTGGCAGCCCTCGAGGGAGGCTAAAAGAACCGCCTCTCAGCGAAATCTCTTTTAATGCTCGAATTTTCCGCATCTGCTAGTGCCTCCCGAAAGGGCTGTCAGCATAACACCCCGCCCTTGCCTTCCCCTCCAATATAGTGTATAATTAGCATAGTTATGGTGGGATAAGGGACATTAGAAATGTTTCATATTCCGCAGCCTAGCATGCGCCCTGGTGGGAATTCCGCCGAGCACGCTTAATCTATATTTCGCACGAGGAGGTGATTATATGAGCGAGCGGGATTTTGATTGGTGGAACAAGGAAAGCAGTAGTGACGCCCTCTTGCGACGCCTCGTTTGCAAAGCCGAGGAACTGGGTCGATTGCCCACGAAAGAGGAGATTGAGCGCGACGCCTCGTTGCCGTCTCTGTCGGAGATCGCGATGACTTGTGAAGAGCATGACGTGGACGCCTCGCTGAGCGGTCTCGCGAGTCTACTCTATAAGCGCGGCACGCAGCCTATCGACCTCACCCCTAGCGAGCAGAACCTTCCGGACGCCGAGCGCAAGCGCCTCGAGCATGAACACTGGAATTTCTACCAGACGCGTCTCGCTCACTTAAAGCGCCCCGGCGGCCTCAAGAAACTCCGCCAGGAACTCCAGGCGGACTCGCAGCATATTAACCTGTCCGACGACTCTAAAGTCGTCTGCATCCCCATCCAGTCCCGAAGATCTCTCCAGCGCACACTTCGCCGAACGTCTCATGACGTTCAACATGGCTGGAACTCCGCAGGCTTCAATGGAGGCGTAGAGCGCAGAAAAGCGTACGCCACGCAACAACCCGACCCTAACTCGTCGACGCTCCAACCCGACCTCACGCCCGATCAAATACGAAAGGTGGTAGAACAAGTGGCTAAAGCAAAAATAGCAGACCATATAATTTACGCCGCCGCAATGAGGTTGAAAGAACACTACGGCGCCTTCCCCGGACCATATCAGATTACGCAATATCGCCAGGCGCATCCCGAAGACCCAATCCCGAGCTTCGCCGTCTTCGAGCGACTCTTGGGCAAGGACCGCCAAGGCTGGCAGGAACAGATCGACAAGTTTAACGCGCAAAGCCCCGCTCCCGCACCCGCATCCACGCCCGAAGAGCCGACCGCTCCGCCGGCTCCACCCAACCCGGCACCTCCGCCCGCCCCACCCACTCCTCCCGACCCGCAGGCCGCGCCCACTTCCCCCGATTCTCCGCTTCCACCCACTCCTCCCATTCTCCCTGACCCGTCGCCGTCGCCTGCCCCTTCTGCTCCGATCTCTTCACCCCAGCCTGACCCTCCCGTTCCTCCCGTAACCTCACCGCAGGGAACCGACAAAATCATCCTCAAGATGAACATCCCATCCCTAACGGTCAACGTTCAAATCAACGGACAAAGCTACCAAGTCGACGTCGAATTCGGCCCCGCCACCACCCCAACATGAAACATTTCCAACCATTCACCTAATTCCCCGAGCCAGCCTCGGGGAATTTTTGTCCCTTATTCTTTGTGCGGGGCGGGTATGTCTATCTTTACTATCCTGATGCGCCCTTCTGGGCCGCTGGCCAGTACGGCGACTACTGGTCCTCTCGGGCCAGCTCTAGCACCGGCGGCGCCTACAGGTTCTACTTTGATAATAGCGGCGTCAATCCGTCCAGCAACCGCAATCGCTACTACGGCAATTCCCTTCGCTGCCTAATCCCTACCACCTAGTCCTAAGCTAGGGAGGAAGGAGGGAAAAACGCACAAAATGGAGCGAAAAACGGCCAATTAACCAAAAATCTGTCGTTCTCCACCCCTGTTAGAGTAAAATTGAACTTGTAAAGCGTTTACAAGTTAGGTTTTGTACCCAGCATTTTTCGCCTGCTTGCTATTCAGCCCGAGATACGCTACAATAGGGTTGTTCAGTCTTGTTAATGCATATATCGACTCCCCTGTCGAAGTCGCCAATTTTAGGATTTTTCGTGAAGTTGTGTGCCGGAAACGGCACCGCAGCAATGCACACAATGTTCCGAAAGGTTCAAAGTTGGCGCGTTGACAGGACTGAACACCCTCTGCGGTGTCGTTTTTGTTTTGGGGGATCATTCCGCGGAGGGTCAAGATAACTAAAGGAGGGCCTCATGCGGAGCAGAAATAAAATATTGGGAACAGTAATAATAATGGTGGTCATTATAACGTCAGGAGGGAACGAAGCTTCCGCCGCCAATGGCTGGGACATCCCCTTAAACGGTCCTTCAACTACTACTTCACAGACTAGCTCTTCTGTCTCTTTATCTCTCAATTCCGGCACCATTCAAACCGACCTCGACGCCGCCAACGCAACAACTAATCCTGATGAGGCCG
>CAYTZL010000062.1:0-289 GCA_964442535.1 uncultured Candidatus Saccharibacteria bacterium
TAACGGTCTAAAATCAAAGTCAAAATCATTGTTTCGTTTGTCCATAAGTTCACCACCTGCACTCTAAAAATTTTTACCCTTATATTTTACAGAGATGTGGTATCCTATTGAACGGTGTGAAATCTCTTGTAATGAGAGATTTAATATCCTGTTTCCAGAGATAAAAAATCTGAATAGGGATTTTTTTGTAAACTACTTGACTTTTAATTTTTAACGATGTATTATATCTATGACCGAAATGGTGTTTTAGGTCATAGAAAGGAGAGAAAGATATGGCAAGAAGTTTTAC
>CAYTZL010000062.1:299-3142 GCA_964442535.1 uncultured Candidatus Saccharibacteria bacterium
TGGTATTTTGAGTCACAAAAAAGGAGAAACCTATATGGCAAGAAGTTTTACAGAACGAGAAAAAGAAAACATTAAAAGAAGTTTGCAGGAAGCCTGTAAGCAGAGCTGGACACAGTATGGCTACAAGAAAACAAGTGTCGATGACCTTTGCAAGCAGGTAGGCATCTCAAAGGGGGCGTTTTATCTTTTCTTTGAATCGAAAGAAGCTCTCTTTTGTGAAGTATTGTGTTCCGTACAAGAACAAATTTGCGATATGGCATCTGAGATAATTGAAAAAAACAAAGATAAGTATGGTGTTGCAGAATCCTTAAAGCTCATATATCGGGAATATGATAAAAACAATTTTTTGTACGACTCAGACAGTATGGATTTCACTATTTTGATGAATAAGTTATCAGAGGAACAGGCAAAGAAAATCGAGGAATCTAATCGTATGAGCCAACAGCTTTTTTTAAGCCAACCTTATTTGAAATTCAAGGTTGATGCGGATTTGGCGATGTCAGTTATTTACTCTTTAATAATGAATATTAAAAATAAAGATATTCTTCCGCACAATCATATGAAAACCTTTGATTTTATGGTTGACCATTTGATTGACAGTTTATATGAATAACAGGAGGTAGAAAAGAAATGAAAAAGAAAGAAACTAGAGGTCAGCCTACGGCTTTGACTTCGGGAAATATAAGGAAACAGTTAGTGTTATTTGCCATTCCCATTTTTTTAGGAACTTTATTACAACAGCTTTATAATGTTATTGATGCGGTTGTTGCGGGACGTCTGGTGAATGAAGATGCCTTGTCTGCAATCGGCGTATCTGTCCCGGTTTATCTGTTGTTTGTTTCCGTTATTTTGGGCTTGGCTATTGGTATTACGATACTTCTTGCCCAATTTTTTGGAGCAAAGCAATACGGACAGATTAAAAGCCTAATTTCCACGATGTCTATATTTTTATTGGTTTTAGGATTAGTGATGGCGTTTGGTGGGGCAATTCTGACAAAACCGCTGTTACAGATTACCCAGACCCCTGCTGAGCTTTTAGAGCCTGCTTCGTCATATTTGAGAATGGTATTTTTAGGCATTCCATTTTCAATGTTATATAATCTGCTTGGTGCAGTTATGAGAAGTTTTGGCGAAACAAAGATGCCGCTGTATGCGTTGGTTATATCATCCGTTATCAACTTAGTGCTTAATATCGTTTTTGTTGTAAATGGCGGAGGGGTTATTGGAATTGCGATTTCAACAATTATTGCACAGGCAATTTCTGGCGTATATCTGTTGATACAACTCCGAAAGAAATTTCCGATGGTAATTCCAATGCGAAGTGAGATTGTTTTTGACAAAAAGTTATTAGGGATTTCATTAAAAATCTGCACACCAATTATTATACAACAATTGGCAGTTTTTCTCGGTATGCTGATTGTGCAAGGCTTTATCAATCAATTAGGAAATGCAAGCATTGGTGGAATGACAGCGGCAAGCCGAATTGAAGCATTTATTTTGCTGCCTGTTCAAGCACTCGGCAATGCTCTGAGCATATTTGCAGGACAAAATATCGGAGCAAATGAAAAAGACCGTATGAAGCAAGGCACACGGTTTGGCATAATGCTTGCAGTCGCTATCACAGCTCTGCTTTCCGTGATTCTGCTGTTTTGGGGAAAAGGAATATTGGGGCTAATCATCGGCAATAACGAGGAAATGATATTAAGCGGTTATAGCTATTTCCATGTCTGCCTATGGTTTTATCCGATAAATGCTTTGATATACGGATTGGGCGGCGTACTTTCTGGTGTTGGGGATACACTGATTGCAGGGATTCATTCACTGGCATCCATACTCGTGAAATTGCTTGTCACTGTATTGCTGATAGGAAAATTAGGACTTCTCTCGATTGCTATTGCTTCTTGTCTGGGATGGTGCGTGGCAAGTGCTATTGTGGTTCTGAGATACAAGGGGAATAAGTGGCAGTCAAAAGCCGTTGTTAAAATGATTCAAAATTGATGGAGGTAGAAAATGAAAACAGATGTTATAAAGAAAAATAATATAGAGGTTGCAGTTGTGAGCAGTGATGAACAGCTGATTACAGATGTTCAGTCGGCGTTAGACTTGATTATGACAGTAAAATACGAAACGGGCTGCACAAATATTGCTGTAAACAAGGGTGCTATCACAAATGATTTCTTTGTATTGAGTACTTGTCTGGCAGGAGAAATATTGCAGAAATTCATTAACTATGGTGTGAGATTTGCTATATACGGCGATTTTTCAAAATATACCAGTAAGCCATTAAGGGATTTTATGTATGAGAGCAATAAAGGAAAAGATATTTACTTTCAGCCTACCGCTTCTCTTGCTGTTGACAAACTTTCTGGATGTGCCAAGAACAAAAAAAGAGACAGTTATGAGCGCTGATTTGCAGGAGGTAACGTATGGATATAGGCACAGCCGAATGGATAAGATGTCCTGTTTGCGGAGGCAAGACACGGGACAAGATGCGGATTGATACTGAGTTAAGAAATTTTCCGTTATTTTGTCCAAAGTGCAAGCAAGAAAATTTAATCAATATCAGTAAGCTAAAAATGACAGTTATCAAAGAGTCAGACACACAGATGCAGAGCCGATGAACTTGTGGGAAACCTCACAGCTTATCGGCTCTGTTTGTCAGAAAGAATAAATATTTAGTCGTTGCCTTTCGTGCTTATTGCGGAAGTTTGTTTCTGCATGTTATTCAATTTTTTGTGGAGCGGTATCGCCATGAATACCGTTATGACTGCGGAAAGCACATCGGCAATCGGTTGGGCATACATTATTCCATTTAGCCCCCAGACAATCGGAAGAAGCAGGAT
>CAYTZL010000063.1:0-3080 GCA_964442535.1 uncultured Candidatus Saccharibacteria bacterium
TGATAAATTATTCTTCATACTAGCATAGAACTTTCTGTCCATAGTATCAAAAGATAATATAATTTTAAAACCTTTATACTCTCCAATTTCAAGTGGTTCTGGATTAGTCATAGACTTACATATTTCAATAATCTTTTCTCCTGCTTCTTTTCTTTCAGTAAAGTCTGTACCTTTTATATTCATTTTTTCAAAAGAATTATCTGGAGTATTATTATTGTTGAATACCTCAATATCTTCTTTCATATCTTCAATTCTATTTTCTAATCTTTTTATTTCATTTGGATAATATTTAATAACTTTATCTTCTAATTCATACTTTTCACTCAAATAATTTTGTTTTAATAATTTTAATTTTGCGACCTGTGTATCAAGTTCTGTTTTTTCAATTATATCTGGATTTCCTGCTGCTAATGCTTTAATTTCAGCATAAGACAATGCAGTTTCATCAATATCTTCTGCAAACCTCACAGGAGTTTTTGATGTCATTATTTGTGAAATAAATCTTTGCTTATTTTCCACTAATTGATATAAGTATGCGTCAAAAGTTCCCTCTGTTACATATCTATAAATATCTACTTCCGGATTTTTATTTCCTTGTCTTATTATTCTTCCTGACCTTTGTATTAAGTCACTTGGTCGCCAAGGGCAATCTAAATCGTGTAAGGCTATAAGTCTATCTTGACAGTTAGTTCCTGCACCCATTTTTTGTGTACTTCCTATAAGAACTCTAACTTGTCCTCGCCTTACTTTATTAAATAATTCTTGCTTCCTTGCGTCTGTGTTTGCGTCGTGAATAAAAGCAATTTCTTCTTCTGGTATGCCTCTATCTATAAGTTTTGTTTTTAAATCATCATAGACATTAAACTTGCCATCATTATGAGGGGTTGATAAATCACAAAACACCAATTGTGCAGATTTATCTTCACTTGTTTTATCCCAAATACTATAAATATTATCAGCACAAGTTGCTACTTTGCTATGCTCAAAATCTTCTAACATATCATTTGTAAGTCTTTGATCTAGTGCTAATTTTCTTCCATCATTAGTTATTTTTAGCATATTATCAACTGATGAATCTACCATTCTATTTCTTATCTTTTCTGCTCGTTCAGATAAGTCTTTTACTAATTCTTTTTGAATTTCACTAGGCTCTATAACCACATTATGATAGTTGGCTTTTGGTACTGGAAGATTAAGCATTTCAGAAGTTTGAATGTCTGCCACTTCTTTAAAAAGTGCCATTAGTTCTGGTAAATTAAAGAACTTGGCAAACCTTGTTTTTGCTCGGTAACCTGTTCCCTCTGGACTTAATTCTATTGCAGTTACAGTTTCTCCAAAAGTTGAAGCCCAAGCGTCAAATTGTTGAAGATGTCTTTTTTCTAGTTCTCCATATTGCAAGTATCTTTGCATTGTATATAGTTCTACCATAGAGTTTGAAATTGGAGTTCCAGTTGCAAATATGACACCTTTACCACCTGTTAGTTCATCAAGATACCTACACTTCATAAATAAATCTGATGACTTTTGTGCTTCTGTTTGTGCTATACCACCGACATTTCTCATTTTAGTGTAAAGAAATAGATTTTTATAGTAATGGGCTTCATCTACAAATATTCTATCAACACCCAACTCCTCAAAAGTTACGACATCATCTTTTCTTGATGTGTCATTTAATTTTGCAAGTCTTGCTTCTAAACTCTTTTTAGTTTTCTCCATTTGTTTAATAGAAAATCTTTCGCCATTATTATTTTTTAAATCTTGAATACCCAAAGTTATATCTTCTATTTGTTTTTGAATTATTGTAACTTGTCTTTCAACTGACATTGGTATTTTCTCAAATTGTGAATGTGAAATTATGATTGCGTCATAATCTCCTGTGGCTATTCTTGAACAAAACTTTTTACGGTTAGCAGTTTCAAAATCTTTCTTTGTAGTTACCAAAACATTTGCACTCGGATATAGTTGTAAAAACTCTTGACCAAACTGTTCTACAATGTGATTAGGCACTACAAATAATGATTTATTACATAAACCTAATCTTTTTGATTCCATTGCAGCAGCAACCATTTCAAAAGTTTTACCTGCTCCAACTTCGTGTGCAAGTAATGTGTTTCCTCCATAGAGTATTCGGGCGATTGCATTTACTTGATGTTTTCGCAAAGTTATTTCTGGATTCATTCCATCAAAACTGATATGACTTCCATCATACTCTCGTGGTCTAATTGAATTAAATCTTTCATTATAAACCTTTGTTAATCTTTCTCTACGCTCCGGATCTTTCCATATCCATTCTTCAAAAGCAAGTTTTATCTGCTCTTGTTTTGCCTGTGCTATTGCAGTTTCTTTTTTATTTAATTCTGCAACTTTCTTACCATTTTCGTCCTCATAGTAATCATAAATTCTTGTATCTTTAAGATTTAAACTATCTTCTATAATCTTGTACGCACTTGCTCTACCAGTTCCATAAGTATTAGTTGCTTTAATATTATACTTATCATAATTTTTTCCCTCTATCCACCATTCAGAAGTTGCTTCATTATAATGAACATTTATGTTTTGACAAGCATAATTACTAGGATTTAATAAATATTCAATAAACACTTTTATATCTTCAGGTGGAATCCAAGTAGAACCAAGTCTAACACTTATTTCACTTGCATTTAAATCTTTTGGTTGAACCTCTTTTAAATATTTAACATTTACATTAAATCTTTCATCTGTTTCAGCAAAATGTTCTGCAATCTTTAATTTTTCTCTTACATTACCAGACAAATACTCATCTGCCGTAACCCAATGATTAGGCTCTCCATATTCAGGAACATTGAATATTTCTCCCTCTAAATCTTTAAGCATTTTGTCCATATCCATATTACAAAGTTTTTGCATAAAAGTTATATCAACTCTTGCCTTTTCGGATAGTGAAACAATTAATGCGTCGTTTGCATTATCAACTGATGTTATCTCTGTTTTAGGCTTGATAGTTCTTTTTGTGAACATATCTGCTTTTCTTGCAAGATTTCCATTCTCATCTAATATTTCAAGAGAACATAGTAAATAATAACTTGAATCGTTAGAAAAAG
>CAYTZL010000064.1:0-2749 GCA_964442535.1 uncultured Candidatus Saccharibacteria bacterium
GGATTTCTTAAAATCTTTATACTCTTCTTTAAACTCAGAATCTTTTGAAAATAATTGTTTCTTAATCTCAATAGTTAATTGTTGGATTTCCTTGTTTCTAATAGAATTATATTTTATTCGTTGGTTACCATTCTCTCTCTCGTAAGATAATAATTCTCCTAATCTCACGATTTTATCTTCTAAAAGGATATCATCTCTATTTTTAAGTATAAAGTTTTTTTCTTTAGGATTAAAATATTTTTTTAAACTATCTAATTTCTTATTAGTTCTAGTTAGTAACGGAGTAAATACTTTTTCTTTTTCAATATAATGTTCTATTTCATTTTTTAAAAATCCTAACTCTTTTTGAGTTAATTTTCCAGCATGTCTATACTTTAATTCTTTTCCATAAGATTTATAATTAGGTTTTTTTTCAGCAAAAGATAAGTGAAAATGCAAATTATCTTGATCTGTATGTAATGAAAATTGATAACTCATATTTTTTATATCATTATAACCACATTTTTTTAAGAACATAGGAATTATGTGTTTTGCTAAAGATTTTTCAAATTCTTTTATATCGACATTCTCTTCTAAATATCCTTCTGGAAATGATATAACTAATTTATTTATATTAGAATTTTCAATATATTTTGCATACTGCTTTTTTCTCTTTTCTATTTCATCTTTAGTAGCATATTTACCATTTTCGAACATTATATTCATTTCTTTATCCTTACCAAACTTACCACTAAAATAATCAAGCATAAAAAATGCCTTTTTCTTATTATCGGAATAATAATCAAACATATTCATTGTTGAATCATAAACAGCTTCTTTTGAAGAATATGTTTGATTCAAATTTTTATAACTAGGAGTGTACATATTCATAATTACTACTTTTGGTGTATTAATCATTATACTTATCCCTACTTCTATCTAGTTTAAAACTTTGTAATGCTTTATTTTTGTTTGGAATAGATAAATTTTCTATTTCCATATCCGAATAAAATTGTTCTATAAGATCTCTAATATATACTTGTCTTGAAGAAATATTATTAAGTAGTTTATTGTTTGCTACTAATAATTTATTGATATCTAAATTACTTAATCCTAAAACTAACAAGTCTGCTACACCTTTAGAATATTTTAAATTATTTAAATTACAATATTCTTTCACTTTTACATCTAGTTCATTTGGAATAGAAATATGAGTTCTTACCATAATTTATATCTCTCTTCCCATAGTTTTTGAATGTTCAAGAATTTCATTCATAATTAAATTATCATAAATATCTGAATTTTGAATGTCATAAGAAATTTCTCTTACTTCATCTAATTCAAAATCATAACCTAGTTCTTTAGCTTTCTCATAAACTTCTTTATCTAAATCTGACATTAGTCCATCAAAGTAGAATACCATATCAAATTCAGATCTAGTTTCATCATAATCAAGTTGTGCTACATTCTCATTTTCATGTATGGCATCTATTATACCATTTATATGAGATTTAATATAATCACGAGCCTCATCATCATAATCATCAAGAAAATCACTAAGACTTACTATATAGTTAAAACTCATTGTTTTATCCATTCCATAATTAATTATGTCATTTGCTATTAATTTATTTAAACTTAATTTTTCCATACTTTCCCTCCTTTTCATACAAAGTTAACAATCCAATTTCAATTATTTCATTCATCATATCGTTTATGCTTATACCTCTAGAATCAGCTTCAACTTTAATTCTCTGAAATAATATATCTTTAATTCTTAATAAAAATCTATGCATAACATCTTCCTTTCCTTATCCCAAATATAGGTTAGTTCATCCCATTTTTTCAGAATTATTAAAAATAATAATTCAAGAGCATAAGAAGTTGATATCAGCACACATAAAAAAGCCTTATTCTATAAGACTTTAGTGTGATATCAAACCTATTTTGCACTTGCAAAATTATCCCATTATTATGGGATGAACTAATTAACATTGACTTATTTTATAGGCATTTAAAATGGGATGAACTATGGGATTTTCTTATCTCCATAATTTATATTAAAGTTTGGATTAGGATTTGGTAAATTTAATCCTGGATTATAAATTGGTTGTTTATCTGAAAAATCTATTAAACTCATTCCATCAACATTTGATCCGTTTAGTTGAACTTGATAATGAAGATGTGGTCCTGTTGAATATCCTGTTGTTCCTACCCCAGCAAGTTCATCACCTGATTTTACTGAATCTCCAGTTTTAACTTTAGAAGAATTAGGATATAAGTGAGCATAGGTAACTGTGTATGTAATTTCATCATCTATAGGACATTCTAAAACAATAGTATTTCCACCTCCACCACTTGTATCAGTAACATTTTCAGAATATGGAAAATTAACTTCTTTTACAATTCCATCACAAGTTGCTTTAACGGGGGTGTTATTTCCAGAAGCTAGATCCCAAGCTGAATGTACATCTGCATTTCCAAAAACTATTCTTTCTTCCATAAAAAAAGAAGTTATAGTTGTTTTTGAAAAATCTATTGGTGGAGAAAATGGTTTATTTTGTTCTTCATCAATCTGATCACTTGTATCAACATTTTTACATACATCATATATTTTATATCTAGGTAACGAACATACATCACTAATTGCCAATAATTTATTATCATCTTTACTTATATTATCAATATAAATATCATAAAAAGATAATTTATCATCCTCCAAATAAAAATATAATATTCTATTTAAAGGAACATATCCATATCCATTTTT
>CAYTZL010000065.1:0-2688 GCA_964442535.1 uncultured Candidatus Saccharibacteria bacterium
AACCGAATTTTGTGCTATAATGTATATATCAAAGTTACGCAGAAATAGTAATTTGGTACTATAAAAGTGTAAGAAGTAGATCTAATAGTTAGATTGAAAATTACACTTCTTTTTATTATGATTGTAGTAGGATTGGTTAACGTATAGTAATTGGAGTTAAAGTACTCGTCCTACAAAGTGTTAACTAACCTCTACATTCAATATTCGATTAAGCAAGTTGAGGATGAAAGAATACTCGTGTAAAGAACCAAACTGAGAGATTGTAGAAGTGTTAGAACCAATCATAATTTAAAGAATAGGAAGGATTATAAGATGAAGTATGGAGTTGGTATTGATGTATCAAAAGGAAAAAGTACAGTAGCAATATTAAGTATTGAGGGAGAAGTAATAGAAATGCCTTTTGATATTAATCATGATGTTGAAGATTTAGAAAAGTTAGATAAGAAATTACAAAAGTTTTCTAAAGAAGATTTAAAAATAGTTCTTGAACAAACAGGTACCTATCATTTACCAATATTAACTTATTTGTTAGATAAGGAATATTGTGTTATTGCTGAAAATGCTTTAAAAATTAAAAAGTATTTAGACAGAAGTTTAAGAAAAGCAAAGACAGATAAAAAAGATTCATTAAAATTAGCAGAATATGTTTGTGATAATTGGTATAAATTAAAAGTAAATTTTATCGAAGAAGAAAAATATAAAGAATTAAGATTTTTATCAAGACAATATTTTTCATTAAATTCTATGAAAGTACAACAAAAAGTGGATTTTTCTGATTTAACAGATATGTTATTTCCAGGATACTATCAGTTGTTAGAAGAATGTAATTTCATAGTAGGATTAAAGATATTTGAAAAGTTTAGTGATCCAGAGATTATTAGAAAAAAGAAGTTAGAAACATTTTTAAATGATGTTGAAAAGATTGCACAAAAAATAGGACAACAAAGAGCTGGCAGAAATTTAGCTATAAAAGTTTACGAACTAGCTAAAAAATCAGTTCCTTCTTGTCCATCAAATTCAAGCACACAACTTATATTAAGTAAGCGTGTGGTTGCTTTAATCAATTTGATTGAAACAACTAATGAAATTATAGCAAATATGAATGAAATTGCCAAGAGCATGGATGAATATAAAGAAGTAAGAAATATGAAAGGTGTTGGAGATAGATTAGCACCATTGTTGATTGCAGAAATTGGAGATATAAGAAGATTTAAGAATTCAGGAAGTTTGATTGCTTATGCAGGAATAGATTCTCCGCCATATCAATCTGGAAAGTATGAAGCAACAAATAGGCATATTTCTAAACGAGGTAATAAGTATTTAAGGAAAACAGGATTTGAAGTTATGCAATCTATAAAATCATTTTGTAGAGTTGATTGTGAAGTTTATGATTATATAGTTAAAAAAGAAGCAGAAGGAAAATGTAAAAAAACAGCAAAAATAGCAGGATTAAACAAGTTTTTAAGGCAATATTATGGTATACTAAAGAAGAAATATATTGAATTAGGTACTTGGTAGGTCTTAAAATTTAAACTGTCAAAAAAGACCTAGCAATAGGTCTGCTTTAGCATGTCCAAATTTAGTAATTTAAAAAAAGTTAAAAAAAGTTAAAAAAAATATAAAAAGTACTTGATTTATATTAGCAAGTTTGAAAGTGAGATAACTTATGAAAAAGAAAATTATAATTATTAGTGTGATTTTAGCAATAATAGTTCTAGGCAGTATTACAGGGTTATATTTATATAATAAAAATATAGTTTATAATATTATTATTACAGAAAAGTTTTGGGATGGATATGGGGAACAATATCATAATAAAGAACTAAAAATAAAAACTAAATTAAATGATGAAATTAAAGTAAATGGCGTTTCAAAAGATGTAACTTTTAAGATAACAAAAGTTAATAAAGATTCTATTACTATTAAAACTAGTGAAGAAATGAGCCAAATAAAAAATGATGTACTTTTAATGGAAGATGAATTTGTTATTAAAATAAATGAAGAAACAGTGTTAAATAGAATGTTAACAGGTGGTGGCGTTTCTTACACAATAAAATTAGAACGATAAATTACAATTTATCGAGCAGATCATCATTGAAAGGTGATCTGTTTTTTACAAAATAAAAAAGACTAAATGTCTTAATATCAGTATTTATAAGGAAAAAGAGCCTAAAATTACAATCTTATTTATTAGAAGAATTATCCAATCGTGCAGTTGGACCAGTCGTACCAGTTAACCCTTGAGGACCCGTTGGACCAGTCGTACCAATTAATCCTTGAGGACCTGTTGGACCAGTCGGACCAGTTAATCCTTGAGGACCCGTTGGCCCAGTAGCACCAGCAGGAATCGTAAAGTCTAATATTACATTCTGTGGAGTTCCACTATTCACAACACTAGCTGGAGTTCCAGGTGCCCCCGTAGTGGTAGTACCTACTGTAACTGTAGTATCACCAGAAGGACCCGTTGGACCTGTTGGTCCTGCTAAAAAGCAATTTGTAGGAAAACAGCATCTTCTGTTTTCAAATTTATTATTCACTTCTTTATCTCCTTTCCAATATAATATATGAAAAATCAAAAATATGAACTAGTGCATTCACATAGATTTCAAAAAAATTTGCATAAAAAAAGAGAATATGGGTATCTTCTCTTATCGTTATAAAGAAAGTGTTTTTTGTTTTTCGTCAGAA
>CAYTZL010000066.1:0-2011 GCA_964442535.1 uncultured Candidatus Saccharibacteria bacterium
GCCGCATGGGCCACGATCAAGTAACTGTCAAGAATTTGGTAGTTGCTTTTTTGGACCCGGAGAATAACCTCATCGGCCTCAAAGGCGCCGTTCCTGGCCCGAAAAAAGGTATCGTAACCGTTACCGCAATCGAGGGAAAGGAGTAATATGGCTACTTTGAATAAAGAAATCTTCGAACTCGACGTCCGTAATCACGAACTTCTGAAAACGGCCTACGATGCCTATTTGGCTAACTCCCGCAGCTCGCACGCGAAGACGCTCACTCGTAGCGAAGTCCGCGGCGGCGGTAAGAAGCCTTGGAAGCAGAAGGGGACTGGTCGCGCTCGCTTTGGTTCGACCCGTAACCCGATTTGGCGCCATGGTGGTGTCGCTTTCGGTCGCACCGGCGAAGAGAATTTCACTAAGAAAATCAGCAGGAGTGCGAAAAAACTCGCTGTTCGCCAAGCTTTGAGCTTAAAGAATGCGGATAAGGCGATTGTTGTCCTCGAAGCCTCGCCGAAATTCACCGGCAAAACTAAGGAAGCCGCAAAGCTTTTCCAAGATCTCGGCCTCGAGGATAAAACTATCCTCGCTGTCGTAAAAGAGAAGACTCCAGAAATTCTCCGTTCGATGAATAACCTGCCAAATGTTAAGCTTGTTCGCGCGACTTACCTCAACGTTTTTGACATTCTAAACGCTGACGCAGTCGTCTTCGACCCCGAAGCTATGACCGCGACTGAAACCTGGCTACTTGATAAGGAGGAAGCATAATGAGAACTATTCAATACATTCCTCGCGCAACCGAGAAGGCCTACACCGCACAGGCGCAGAATACTTATATGTTCTACGTTCCAAAAAGCGCTTCGAAACAAGAAATCGCTAAACGGATTTCCGAAGATTTCAAGGTAACGGTTATTGATGTTCGCACCATGGTCCGTAAAGGCAAGCCGACCCGCTTCTCTCGCGGTAAACACGCTTATCCTGGAACTACGAATCGTCAAGACAAGAAAGTCGCCTATATCACCGTTAAGGCTGGCGATAAAATCCCTGTTTTCGAAGAAGCAAAGGAAGAAAAAGCAACCGACGCGAAAGAAGAGAAGACCGACAAAAAGGCTGCAAAGAAAGACGCCAAAGAGGACAAAAAGGCCGCCAAGGACAGCGCTAGCAAATCTAAGAAGAAAGAGGAGGAG
Source organism: uncultured Candidatus Saccharibacteria bacterium (assembly GCA_964442535.1). GTDB lineage: Bacteria > Patescibacteriota > Saccharimonadia > Saccharimonadales > Saccharimonadaceae > Nanosyncoccus. The sequence continues at coordinate 1,170 of CAYTZL010000066.1, forward strand.
AAGTAATGAGCATCAAGACTTATCGCCCAACTACTCCGGCCCAACGCCAGAAAACCACGCAGGACTTCGATCAGATTACTACTCGTAAACCGATGAAGTCGCTGCTTGCCAGCAAAAAACAAATGGCCGGCAAAAACAACCAAGGTCGTATCACCGTACGGCACCGTGGTGGCGGCGTCAAACGCCACTACCGCATCATTACTTATAAACTGCCGACCGATAGCCAGTTTACGATCATGGAAATCGAGTACGATCCGAATCGCAGCGCTCGTATTGCTCGCGTTAAGGATCAAAACGATACATATTATTACGTCATTGCCGATAATAATATGCGCAAAGGCATGACCTTTGAAACCGGTAAAAAGGCTTCGATTGAAGCTTCGAACCGCCTCGCGATCGAAGATATTCCAGTCGGTACCTTTATCTATGCTATCGAGTTAACCCCGGGCCGCGGCGCACAGCTCGTCCGCTCGGCCGGCACAAAAGCTCAGCTCATGGCGAAAGAAAACGGCTACGCCACAATTAAAATGCCTTCCGGCGAAATGCGCAAAGTTCTCGTCGCTTGCGAAGCCAGTATCGGTACCGTCGGCAACGAACAACACCAGAACATCAAAATCGGTTCGGCCGGTCGCCGACGCCGTAAGGGTATTCGCCCGACCGTTCGCGGTGTTGTGATGAACGCTACCGATCACCCGCATGGTGGTGGTGACGGTGGTCGACACGGTACCGGTAAGGCTCCTCGTACGCCATGGGGTCAGCTGACACTCGGTTATCGTACTCGTCGCAACAAGAAAACTAATAAAATGATCGTGCGCAGCCGCCACGAAGGAAAGAGGAAATAA
>CAYTZL010000066.1:2167-2633 GCA_964442535.1 uncultured Candidatus Saccharibacteria bacterium
CTGCAAAGGGAGGTAAATAATGGCTACTATCTTCGCACACGCAGTTATTAAGGGCGTTGACAGCCAACCCCGCAAGACTAATGTCGTCGCCAGCTTAGTTCGCGACCGTTACGTCGCCGACGCCGTGGTAATTCTCGAGAATACCCCACGTCGCGCCGCTCGCGCCGTCCGCAAGGCCATTGAAAGCGCTGCCGCCAACTTGCTTAACAGCTCCGGCGTCAGCATCGACCCAAAGAGCATTCGCATCGCCCGCATCAGTGTCACTGCTGGCACCCGCATGCGCCGCTATGTTCCAGCTTCTCGTGGTCGCGCCTTACCTTACGAAAAAATCTCCAGCAACATCTTTGTCGAAGTTGCCGGCGAAGAAAAAGTTAAGAAAACTACCGATAAGCCAGCTGCCGAAACCGCAGCAGATAAAAAGGAGGAAAAGTAATGGGTCAGAAAGTTAATCCCGTTTCTTATCGTC
>CAYTZL010000067.1:0-2605 GCA_964442535.1 uncultured Candidatus Saccharibacteria bacterium
ATCCATATCGTAAAGAGTAAAATGCCAAGAATGATGTTCACTACCATCAGCCTTTGCTCTATCATACCAATAATCTGAGTAACTCATATTCAATGTTGCTGCATTTACTGCTTGAGCATTAACAGTAAACCCAACTAAAAGTCCTATTGCTAACAATAGGGTTGTTGTAAATTTCTTCATCTCTTTTCCTCCTCTCTCGAACATCTGCCAGAGATGATACAGGCAGACCATAAAAAAAGCACTAACATTACGATTAGTGCAAATAATAATATTTTTAACATTTAATTTCCCTCACTTTCCGAAAAAAAATGACTCTTTGTTAAGAGCCATTAATATTTACTTTTTAATTCTTGATCCAGTCCTTCGCCACTTCTGCAAAAGAAATGCAAATAATACCAGTACTTTCCGTTTTCATCTATTGCAGATGGATAAACTCTAAAATAATTTATCTCTGGTTGTATTTGATTATCTGGGTGTTCTTCGTTCCAATCTAAAACATAATCTAACTCTTTGTTTTGAATTTCAGTACCTCTCCTTAAAGCCTCACTTTCAGAAGAAAACTCTTTTTTTCCGTGAGTAATAGAATCATAAAAAGTTGTTGACTCTTTGTTCTGTTGTCCTTGATTACTTGAACCATTATTTTTATTACTTTCGGTTATTTTATTCTCTTGTTTTTCTTCTTGTGATTTGCTACTTGTAGTTGGTACATTGCTAGATTTAGTTTCTGCTTTTTTGGGAGTTTCAGAAACTTTTGTTGATGTTTTAGATTTATTTTCTTGCTTTGAAGTATCTTCTTTTGGACTTTCACTTTTTCCATTTGCTGTTTTGTTTTCAATTTCATCTGTTTCAGTGGTTATTTCGTCTTTGCTTTGTTCTTCCTCTTGCAAGTTAAATTCCTCATCTTTTTCTTCTACAACATTTACCTGTTCGTGGTTTGAATTTGTCTTTAAACATTTGGTTAGAACAAATACTCCACTAACTGCTACTGCAAAAACAACAATGACAACTAAAATGATTTTCTTTTTCATAACAATCACGCTCCTTTATTTCTTTCAATCTAGCATATTCTAAAATATTTTGCATTTGTGTAAATACTTATATACTTTTTTCAGTTAGTAAATAAATAGTTAGTAATAATACTAGGGAGGATTGTAAGGAGGGATTTGTGGAATAATAACTCCCACTATCTTGCGTCCATAGACTTTTGTCTTTGGAGATGTTTCCCATAAAATTCAATGGCATTAACAACAAAATCTTCAATTTTTTTCTCCTCAATATTCTTTGGGAGTACATTTCTTATTCTGTCGGCATTAAATTTCATTTTGGGAATCTGGTTGGGTTTCTCCTCTGATAAAATATCTTCTATTTCATCAGTCGTAAGTGTTCCCTCTTGACTCATTTTTTTAAGTCTTATTGCTTGTGCGTGAGATGGTGTTGCCACATTACACTCAATGCAATCTAAAACTGCATATTGTTCTTCATCTTTTAGAAAAGATAATTCAACGGCTGGACTTAATGCGATTTGCTTTTCATCAACTAAATCTAACAACTCTGGTATTAGTGCAGTAAGTCTTATAAACCTTTGAACTTGGCTCTTACTATCTCCAACTTCTTCTGCAAGTAATTGAACTGATTTTTTATTGTTTAACTTGTCCCCAAGTTGGTCACAAGTTAAATCTGTTCTTTTTCCTTGATGTGTTAGGGCTTCTAATTTCATTTTATATGCAAAAGCCTTTTCACTTGGTAGTATTTCTTCCCTTTGTAAATTACTATCTACCATTATGATAACAGCCTCATCATCTGTTAAATCTCTAACAATACAAGGTAGTGTTTCATTATTGGCTAATTGACTTGCATATTTTCTTCTATGACCAGATACCATTTCATATCTACCATCTGGCTTTTTTCTAACTAATGCAGGAACTAATACTCCATTTTCTTTTATGCTATCACGCATATTATACATATCTTCATTTTCAATGACTTTAAATGGGTGGTCTGGAAAATCATCAATATCACTTAATTTTATATCAATAACTTTTTCCAACTTATCATTAGTTCTTTCTTCTTCTGTTGTAAAAAGGTCATCTAACTTTGGCAGTGGCATTTTTGGTATGTTCTTTGCCATCATTAAGCACCTCCTTTGCAAAAGAAGAATATGCATTTGCTACCCTTCCACTTTTATCATAAGAAAACACACTTCCTCCTGATGAAGTAGATTCGGCAGTCTTAACTGCTCTTGGTATTTGAGTATTAAATAGTTTTAATATACTCCCATAATTGTCTTTTAATTGAGTTGCTATCTCTTTTGGAAGATTAGCCCTTGAATCAACTAATGTTAATAATGCTCCCTCTATTTTAAGAGTAGGATTTATTTGTCGTCTAACTTTATTTATTATCTTAAATAAATCAGCCATTCCTCTTAAAGCAAAGTATTCACTTTGTACTGGTATGATAACACTATTTGCACTAGCAAGAGCATTTATTGTAAGCATACCCAAACTTGGTTGACAGTCTAAAAGTATATAATCATAGTCATCTTTAATACTAGATAAGCAATTCCTTAAAGTATATTCTCTACTCATTACATAAGTTAATGAATTTT